>DAIDHE010000473.1 GCA_027459775.1 Planctomycetales bacterium
GCAACTGGCCGATTCCGTCGAGCATCCGCCCCAGCGGGGAGATGTCAACGTGATCGCGCGGTGCGCCCACATGAACGGCTTGACCGGCGTCCATGGTGAACGCGGCCAATCGCGGGTAAATGGGTTGAGGGCCTTGTGTACCCCCAGCGCCGATAATTTCCATTGCGCCTCCCAATCAGGTGCTCGGGCCGACGGCTCCGCCCCCGGCTGTGACCAGGATGTGAAACTCGATACCCCCGGAGGGCCCAAGGCACCAAGGTCGGCTCACAACGAGCCCAGCCTTCGCCCTCGGTCGCCATCCACGCCAGACGCTCCAAGACGAGCATCCACACCCCTTATATCGTCCTTCGCTCCCTCCGAATTGAATCAAACGACAAAGATCCCACCGGGGAAATCCCCAGGATTGCACCCGAACCCGATTCCCAAACATCCCATGTTATTCAAGTTGCGCATTCTCAACCTCAGCGAGGCTCCACGTTTCGCGGCAAGGATCAGCGGAGTACCCGCCCATTGGCTGGTCCCTTGAGCGAATCGGCAAGGCGGGCCGAGATCTCGTTGAGCTGGCCGGTCAGCATGTGGACGTTCTGCTGAAGCTCGGCAAGCTGTTGCTGCTGTTGCTGGCTGGCGGGGCGGGCCATCAGCGCTTCCATCGTCCGGATGCTGTCCCTGAGCTCTTGAGCCCCCTTGGTAAACGTCAGCGCCGTATCATAGGCGACCTGGACGCGGATGTCCTCATGCTTGGGTTTATAGAATGGACTGAGGACGAAGGGGTTGGTGTAGAGTTTCTGGACCAGTTTATTGGCCCAATCGGTGGCGTCGCGGACGTTGGTGACGGATCGTTCGACCTCGGCGCCGCTCTTGACGAGAAGTGTCGAGAACTGGGTCGCGATCTGATCGGCCTGATACAGCACGCGGTCCGCGCGGGCGCGGCTGCCGTCGAGGCCGTCGAGCAGGCGCTCGACCTTGCCTCGGTCCTTGGCGACGACGTCGGAGAGTGATGCCGTCAGATCCCGTGACGAGGCGAGGATCAGGCGGAGGGGTTCGCGATTCTCGCCCAGGATGGCCTCGGCGTGGCCGGTGATGCTCTCGATCCGCTCGACGGTGCGTTCGATCCGGGGCGTGCTGGCCGCGATTCGCTCGGCCAGCTCTTGAGCGCGGCCGACGGTCGATTCCACGGCGGGCCGCACGGACTCGCTCATCTCGCGCAGGTTAGCCGCCGTCTCCTGGAGCGAGCCCAGCGACTGTTTGATACGCGGGCTGATCGAGTCGATCGTCTCGCGGACCTCGGCGATGACGTGGCTCAGGTGGCTGCGCTCAACGGGGCCCAGCCCGACTTGCTCGATGATCGGGTCGAAAAACGACGACTCGACCCCGGGAATCGACTGCCCCGGCACCAGCGCCACGCTCGATCGACCAGTCGACACCACATTGACATGGCTCATCCCCGTGAGCGACGGTTGGATCGTCACCTTGACGTCCTGGCGCAGTTTCTTGACGAGGCTTGCGGGGAGCGAGACGCGAACACGCGCCCGGAGCGTCCCCTCGACCTCGACCAGGTCGACGTCGACCACATTGCCGGCGTCGAGCCCGGCGACTCGCACCGGGCTGCCGACGCGAATCCCCTGGCCGTCGCGAAAGACCACGCTGATGGTCCGCCTGGGAGCGAGGAAGCCGGGGCCGTCCGAGGCCATGCCCACGAGCGCCAGCATCCCGGCCAGAGCCGCGATCACCACCAACCCGACCCAGACCTCGCGCGTTCCACGTCGTGCGTTCATTGCGGCTTCTCCAACCGAGGGACTCGGCGGCTCTCGTGATACGTCCATGACCTAGGGCCCCGGCGGCGGCAACAGCGTCGGCCCGTAAAACGGCACGGCGTGATACATGAGCATGAACCAGCTCGAATTGAGCACCAGCACCGCCGCGAGCGACAGACAGGCCGCCCGAAAAACAGGCGTCGCCAGGGTGGGGGTGGGGTCGCGAAATCGCCCCGCGGCGGGAGCGCCCGCCGGCCCGATCTCGCGTTCGCCCGAGCCCATGAACCCCTGAACGAGCCCCTCATGGCAGCAAATCGCCGCCGAGACCGCGCCGAATAAGACGCCCTTCAACACGATTCCCACGACGTCGCGATACCACATCATTCGGGCCATCATGAGAAAGAATGTTTCGGTTGACAATCCCATCATCGATTGCGAGGCTTGCCACCCGACGACGGTCCCGACCGCCACGCCCCAGAGCGACAGTAAGACGCACGCAAGAGCCGCCGCCAACACCCTCGGGGCGGCCAGCGACCCCTGATCGAATTCGGGGTTTCCCTGCGACCATTGGGCGGTGAGTGATTTCACCTCGGGGATCATCCGAGCGGCCAGAATCCCCGCGAACGTGAGCCCGGCCATGAGCCCGCCGAGATTGCGCAAGAGCCCCACGCCGACGACCGCGCCGGTGCCGTCGACAAACGTGCTGCCGTAATACGCCTGAAGCGACAGGAACGACCCCATCGCGATATGAACCATTCCCACCAACGGCATCCCCATGGCGAGCATCCAGGCGAGCTGATGGAACAAAACCCGGCTGAAACCTCCTTCCAGGCGATTGTCGGCGCCGAAGGGCCAGAGCGATCGTCTGGCCGCGTCGAGCAAGAGCAGCGCGACGGCCCCCGAGTATCCCAGCGCGCCCAGGGTGAGGCGACCGACCACCTCGAAGGGGGCGAGCCAGACGCTTCGCGGGTGCTCGCGGGTCATTCCACTCATGACAATCCGCTCCGGGTTGGTGTCGTCATGGAGTCGCCGTTGATGGGGGGATCTTGGCGACCGCGCGCGGCATGGGCGCCTGAGGCGCGGCCAAGGGCACATCGCCGCCGCCGAGCCAGTCGCGCCACCGCGCGATCGCCCCCGAGCGTTCTTCCGCGCTGGCCCAGGAAACGTAGCCGAAATCACGCCCCGTGCGCCTGATCAATTCTTGATTGGCGGCCAGGCGCACGACCGGATCCGGGTCCGAAAGTCGCTCGATCAAGACCGGCAAGACCTTGGCGTCGGTCTTCCGCGCGCCCAAGCCGACGGCCCGGGCTCGGGTGAGCGGGGCCTTGCTCTCGATCTTGCGAAAGTTCCGCGGGCCGCCCCCGCATCCCGCGGCGAGCGCCACGGCCAGCATCATCAGTCTGGCCAACGATCGCCCGTCGGGCACGACACCCTCCTTGAACCCATCGCCCCGGCCCGCGCCTTCCATGCGCGAACCCCGTCCTCCGACGGCGGGAACTTTAGTCAATCCCCCCAATCGTGGCAATCCCAGAAGCCAGGCGGCGATACTCGTCGGGAGTACGTAGCGCCCGGTGAGGCGGTTCGCTCGCTGCCGGTCCGCCGCGAGCGGATCCTGTAGCCGGTTCCGGTCGCATTGCCATTGGAGTCCCAGGCGAAGCTCTCATTGGCAAACGCCGCGTTGGTGTGCGTCACGCTCGTGAGCTGATTGTTGTTCGTATAGCCATTCGTGAGCGTGCCGGTCGACGCCCCCGACTTCCAAGTCCGCGCTTCCTGGGTCACCCGGCCGGCGAGGTCGTCATCGCTTACAGAGCAGGAGGATCCGACATCATGCAGCCATGCGCTCGTGGCCAAGATCCACCCACACGTTGTCGCATCCATGCCGCCGCCCATCCACGTTGGAAGATTCCTAACCCTATCTGGAACAACGAATTACGTCCGAAGCCAGAGGAGGATCCAAGAGACGCGCGCCTGTCCTCTATCTATCATTCGCCTGTCCTCTATCTATCATTATCATCAGGCCGCACTGTCGATTCTCCGGATCATCGTCCTTCATGCCCTTTCTCCTGGAACACCCGGGATCATTGTCTGGAGCACCTCCCAGATGACGATTGCATCGAATCCGCTTCAGAAGCCCCGGCTGAGGTGACCGGGCGTAGCAGGATCCTGCGCCCCTGCTCTGTATGATTTTACGCCGCCTCCGAATCGATCCCCACGCCTCGGCGAGTCCTGATGGCCTGGGAGTGGTGAGTGATTGTACCCCTGAGCTGGGTCGGAAGCGGAACCAAAACCTCGTGACACGCGCCCGGCTCTGTCCGAGATTCGACCGGAAGAGACGCGCGCCTGTCTATCTATCTATATCTATCTACCCCCTTACCCCCCCGTCTCCTGGGACGTGTATCTACCCCCTTACCCCCTCGTCTCCTGGGACGTGCATGCAATCCATCGGGCTCAGGCCGATCGGCGGACGCGGCGGTGGATGTCTTTCGATGGCCAAAGTCCTCTTCTCGCGAGCCAGAGCGTGATGCGGTAATACCAGCGACGGACCGACGAAGGGTCGCTCGGGAGCAGATCCGGCCTCGTTCCCAGCATTCCAACGTAGCAAGCGACAAGCGTCTTGATTCCCGTTCGACGATCCGAGCTCACGATCAAGGAAAGGTCGGGGGCGGGCTGACCCGTCGTTGATACCAAGCCCACAGCGACATCGTAAAAGTCATGGCTGCGAGTGCGGCGTTCCAAGAGCGATGGCCAGAGCCACTGTCTCGCGGTCCAGGCGATCCGACGTTTTAGCCTATCCGTATCAGACGGCCCAAAACCCACCTCCGCGAACTGATCCACCCCTTCGCGCGCGAACAGATCCTAGAGGACGCTTTCAGGAATGACGATACGACCCATTGCGAGATCCTCACAGGCCCGCTTGCGTTCCGTGATGGACCTGGAAGTCGCCCTTACCCACGAAAGAGTGTGGCGCGGTAGAGAGTATTTGGGTGCGGACGTGATCGTTTGTAGAAACCCTTGTATGATATCAAGACGCTGAGGGCTGGCGTTCTCAAACTCGCTCCAGGAGAGCGCGCCGACGGCTGCCTCCCACGTTTCCGAGTCCGTATCTGGACCGCAACCGAGAGCCAGGAGGAATTCGAAGGCGTCGTCGCCGAGATCCCCCTTGAACCCTCCAACATACATAATAGCACATATAACGTTTGCCCTGTTTTCTCGCGGCGCGGATCTCGCCACCTCGAGCAACACTCGTTCTGTCGCAAGTGGATCGAGATCATAGAGCTTCCCGACGGAGGAGTGAACGAGAAGGATTCTGTCGTCCCCGACGGTCGCTAAATGCGCGTCCTCGGTTGTCTTGAGGGCCGTTTCGAACGCGCTCGTCGGCGTCATGGCGCGATCCTCTCTCGGGGTCGGGCGTTCGTGCCAAGCATGGCCGCTCCCCTACCTACAGAAACAGGGCTCGTTTTTGGTGTCTCCTGACTGGCGGTTTGAGGGCTCACACAACGAGTCGGTTGATCGCCAATAGCGTCAGCTTGAGAAACGTCCGCGCGGAAGGCCCAAGGAGAAGCTGAGTCGCCCCGAAGGACCAGTCCAGGGGAAGGTGAATCTGAGAATTGCCGTCCTCCCAGGGATACTCGCAGTTGTCGAGTCGCCTCCCCTCTCGAGTGACGGACGGCGAAAGACAGTCTATTTCGGCCGAGAGCCGCTTGGCGAAATGACCGGCGTTTCGAGCCAGCCCTTCGCGAAGCCCGACCAAGACCCCTTGTCGACGCAGAATCACCGGGAGCGTCTTCGTGATGTAGGCATGACTCTTTTGAAGGTCGGCGAGGTTCCCTTCATTCGCGCACAGATGAGATTTGACGAGTTTTTCGCAGGCCATTTGCAGGAACTGGAGTTTGTGGCATTCTGGAACGGCCAAGTCGCGAAGTTGGTCGTACGTTTCGAAGTCGGCGCGGGCCTGCCTCGCGTACCCGACCGCCCAGGCCGTGCGATCAGCCATTACTATTCCCCTTCGGATACTCCTCGCCGACGGTCCAGCCCTCCGGCAACTGGAGCTCGCGAGCCTTGACCTGCTCGAATTCCTCGGGCGTGATCTCAACGATCACGGATGGATAGGGAATTGGACTGCCCGGCACGCCGCCGAAATGCAGCGGCATGATCCCCGCGGCTGGAGTGTCGGTGTTGACCTCGAGAAGTTTGATCGGCGCGGTTGGCAGCATCTCGATCTCGGGCTTATCGAGGATCTTGAAAATGTGGGTGATCCCTGGCTCGATCTCGTAATGCTTGCCGGCCAGCCATTTCGCTACGTTCTCTCGGTCAGACACAATCGCCCTCCTCAATCTGGCCGCTTCAAGATCGCGCGTTTTTCACAACTCCCACATTCTATCCCGCCCCCGGGCCCCCGACAATTGTCTTGCCTAGGTCGGAAATGGAGAGTCCAGGGATTCAAAAGGCCCGGAACTCACTCATGCCCGACGATGTCTACAATACAAGAAGGCAGAATTGATTCTCCAGGCATCAGTGAGTTCCGCGATGTTACTTGATTGATCACGAAGAGTTCTGCTGGAACCGACCTTCGATCCGATCGCCCGATCGTAGTCCTCGCGGGCGTGGTCAGCCCAAGGTCGCGAGCGCCTCGCGGGCGCGGATCATGAGCGGGCTGTCCGGAGTTTTCGAGCCGGGGAACTGAGCCATGGCCGCCGCGATCATGGGGGCCCGCCAGGCGTGATCGGCGGCGGCGAGCGACTCTTCGCCGAGGGCCGCGGCGTATTTGTAGTCGTGGCTGTCGCGCCCTTTGCGGAAGATCAGCCGCCGGGCCGCGCCCAGAACGTGGCCGGCATGGCCCCCGCGCGCGATGTAGTCGAGCGCGAGCTCCCCGGCCTTCCTGCGATCGCTCGAGACCGCGTCAAAGATCTCGCCGACCGCTTCGTCGCCGGGGGTGGGGCCATGGCCGGCGGGTTCGAGCTTGTCGATGGCGACGGGGTTCTGGGCCTTGGTCCGGTCGCGGTACAAGGGCTGCCAGCCGACGGCCTGCAACAAGGCAAGCTTGCGGGTCGTGTCGTCGCCGCTGGCATTATAGATATAATGAAGCGAGTTGCTAGCGGTGGTCGCGTGCAGGGCGATGATGCCCGGACTATTCATGAGCAGCTCGCTGGCCGAGAGCATGACGGCGTCCCAGAGCGAGCCGGGGGCGACGCCTGAGTTCAGCATGCCGGCGGCCTCGGCCGAGGCCGCTTCGGGCGCCGCGTGGCGAAGGGTTTCGAGCAACGCCCGGGTCGCGCCGGGGTCGTCTCGGCCAAGCGTCCACTCAGAGCGGATCTTGGCCGCTTGCTCGAGATTGGCCCGATAGGGCCCGACGGGGCCAGGAGCCGCGCCCCCCATCCCGCCCAGATCGAGCAGCGCTAACGCCACCGAACGCAACACCGGCTCGGCGTGCGCCCAGCCGATGGTTTGCAGGGTCCGCCAGCTCTGCGCGGCGAAGATCGCCTTGTGGCCGATGTCGCGCTGATCGCGGACCGCCATCCGCCAGATCGGCTCCATCACGCCGGCCGCGCCCGACGAGCGAACCAGCGCGGTCACCGCGCGGTCCGCTCCCTCTTCGTCCCACCTGTCCATCGCACGGAGAAAATCCTCGCGCGCCTGACCCGGCTTGGGCAACTGGGTCGACGGCGGCGCCAGGGCCCAATCGCCCTCCTTCACGTCCTGGGCTTGCGAGTTCTTGAAATTGTCAAACGCCCAGAACATCGGCAGCAGCCGGTCCTCGGTCGGCGCGGACTGGCCCAGCTCGTGCGCGGAGTTCATCACCATGACCGCGTGGAATTTGAAGCCCACGGGCCGCGGTTTGATGTTGCGAATGCCCGCCAGGAACAGCCCCGCGAACAGATTCTTGTATGAGAGGCCCTTTTTGAGTTGGGCGACCGCGACCGCGATCACGTCGTCGCGCGGGGTCTCCTCGATCAGCCGCACGATTGGCTCGATCTCGGGGCGGAAGCGGACCATGTCGGGGGTGACGCGGGCGTCCTGGCCGGAAAGCGGGGTGACCGCGGCGAGCGCGGGCCAGGATGCGAGCTCGGCCCCCAGCCCGATCGCGGCGGCCGTCCCCATGAAACGACGACGTGGCACGGATGGCTTGGATTTCATCGTCGGCTCTCCCAGGCTGGTCGCGGGGAGGGCGTCGCCCAAGTCGAGCGGACTCGGGACAAAGGGCGCGGGCGCGACCCGCCGGCCTCATTATGCAAGGGGCGGGCTGGAATTCTCAAGCCACCGGGGATTCCACGGCCACGATCGCGCTAGAGGATCGTCGAGTCCACGAAGATCGTGTTCACGAACGAACCTCCCCGAGCGAGGTAGCCCTGGGCAGTCATGAATTCGGGGATTTCAGGCCGGGTTGTGGTCGTGCTCGAGACCAGGGTCTCGGCGCAAACGATCTTGGGGCGGTAACGCTCGAAATCAATGCTCTTGAGGATCGCCAGGTCCATGCCCTCGGTGTCGACGGACAGAAAGGTGGGGGCCCCCTTGAAATGGCGCTGCATCACCTCGTTGATGTCCCGGAGCGGCATCTTGATCACCTCCTTGATCATGATGCGGCCCTGGGAAGCTTTCACCTGGTGTTCGGCCTCGTCCTTGGAAAACGTGTTGAGGCCGTGGAAGTTCATGACGTAATAGTCGGCTTCCTTGGCATCGCCGACGCCAATCCCGGCGGCCAGGGTCGTGTCCTCGGGGCGAACCGTCCGAAGCCTCGCGCACAGCGACACGTTGGGCTCGACCAGGACGCCGCGAAATCCCCGGAGGTAGAAGTAATAGGTGTTGTTGAGATCGATCGGATCGTTGGCTCCGACGTCGAGATAGGTCATCTCGGCGATTTCTCGATATCGCAGGAAGAATCGGACGATCATGTCCTCTCCCGCCTGTGAGAACGATTCGTCGCCCTGCATTTCGTCGAACTTCGCCCCCCCTGATCGAGCAGTCCCGGTCGAGGGGATCTGGGTCCACGGCACGACGCGACGCCCGTGCTCGGAAGCCGAGCTGGAATCGATCAGTCGTGTACCGAGCGTGCCGACGACCGCTCCCGCCGACGCCCAGCCGGTATCCCGCAGGAATTGCTTGCGATTCATGGTCATCGATCGGGCCTCGGATGGATTGCGCGGCGAGCCCCGTCTCACGGGCCTTCCGATCCGCATTGAGGGTCTAGCGCAATCCTAGTACCGATTCGCTCGTGGCGACGGAAACGCGACCCGAGCCCAGGGCGTGAAGAGCCAGAATGGGCTCGTTCTCGCCCCACGAACGGGCGGCTCGATCTCAGTTGTGCTGGAGCTGATTGATCTTGTTATAGAGGGTCTTCAGGCTGATGCCCAGCTCGCGAGAGGCGGCCGGCTTGTTGCCGTTGTGCTTCTCGAGGATGGTCTGGATGTATTTCATCTCGATGTCGCGCAGGGTGGGCGCCCCGTCCGGGATCTGAAAATGGGGCGCCGAGATGGCCGGCGAGCTCGCGGCTGGTTTGGCTCTCAGGGAGGGCTGGGTTGGCAGGTGCTCGGGGAAGATCGGGCCGTTGCCGGCCAGGATCGTGGCGCGCTCGATCATGTTGGCCAGCTCGCGGACATTGCCGGGCCAGTCGTGCTCGGCCAGGAGATCGAGCGCCTCGGGAGTGATCGTGGCCTCGGTGAGCCCCCTGCGCTGAGCGTTGCGCGCGATCATGTGCCGGGCCAAGGCCGCCACGTCCGACCTGCGTCCGCGTAAAGGGGGCAGTTCGATCTCGAAGGTATTCAGGCGAAAAAAGAGATCCTCGCGAAACTGACCGGTGGCGACCATTTCGCGGAGGTCGCGATTCGTCGCGCACAGAACCCGGACATCCACCCGGAACGGCTCGTTCTCGCCGACCCGGCGGATCTCGCCCGATTCCAGAAACCGGAGCAGCTTGACCTGCACGCTCTTGTCGAGCTCGCCCACCTCGTCGAGGAACAGCGTGCCGCCGTTGGCGACCTCGAAGAGCCCCTTGCGATGCGCGTCAGCGCCGGTAAAGGCCCCCTTGCGGTGGCCGAAGAGCTCGCTCTCCACCAGGTTTTCCGGCAGTGCGCCGCAGTTGACGGGGATGAAGGCGCGCTCGAGCCGGCGGCTCTTGTCGTGCAGGCTGCGCGCGACCAACTCCTTGCCAGTGCCAGTCTCGCCCAGGATCATCACCGAGGCGTCGGTGGGCGCGATGGTGTCGATCAGCCGCTTCACCTGAGCCATCACCGGCGTCTCGCCGATCAACAGGGGAGCGCCTTCGGCCGCTTTGAGCCTTGTTTCCAGGGCAGTGGTCTTGTTGGCGAGGTCGCGGCGCTCGATGACCCGGCCCAGAATCGCCTCGAGCTCGGCCCATTTGCAGGGCTTGGTCAGGTAGTCAAACGCTCCCAGCCGAAGCGCCTGCACGGCCGTGTCCACCGTGGCGTGGCCGGTAAGGATGATCACCTGGGTGTCGGGGCTGGTCTCGCGGATCTGGGTCAGGACTTCGATCCCCGTCATGCCGGGCATGCGGATGTCGAGCAGGGCGGCGTCGTAGAGCCCCCCCTCGAGGGCCTTGAGGGCGGCCGAGCCGTCAGGGCAGACCGTGACCTCGTGCCCCAGCCGCGGCAGCTCCATACGCATGAGGTCGCGCAGGTGCGCCTCGTCGTCGGCGAACAAGATCCGCAGCCCTCCTTGACGCAGCTTTTGCATGGCCCTTCACCCTCCTTGTGTTCCGATCCATCCCCGGTTTCAGCCCTGAATCGCGCCCGCGTGCCCCATCAGACGACGGCCGGCTCGGGTCGCCTCGCGAGGCCAGGTTCCGGCTCGAGGTCGCTGGGCTCGCCGATCTCGGCCGGGTGGATCGGCAGCCGCACCGTGAAGACCGAGCCCCTGTCCACGCCGGGGCTCGACGCCAGGATTTCGCCCTGGTGCTGACTGACGATCCGGTGCGTGATCGACAGGCCCAGGCCCGTCCCCTTGCCGTCCTTGCGGCGCGTGAAGAAGGGCTCGAAGATGTTCTCGATCACCTCGGGGCTCATCCCCCGTCCGTTGTCGGCGAACACCATCTCAGCCATCCCCTGGTGATACCTCGCCTCGATCCTGAGCACCCCGCGCTCGTCCATCGCCTCGAGCGCGTTCACGATCAGGTTGAGGGTCACCTGCTTGATCTCTTGCGCGTCGATACACGCCATCACCGCCTCGCGGGGCTGGAAGATGATCGTTTTGCCGCAATACTTGCCGATGTGTTGAATCATCTCGACCACGCCCTGGATCAGGCTCGCCAGGTCGGCGCGTTCGCGTTTGATGTCGTTGCAGCGCGAGAAATCGAGCAGTTTCTCGGTGATGTTCTTGCAGCGGAAGGCTTCTTCCTGAATCATCTTGAGATAATTGGCCACGACCCGCGCGTCGGGGTCGTCGGGGCGGTCGAGATAGCGTTCGAGGCGGTGGTCGAGGGCCTCGGCGCAGAACGCGATCGACGCCAGCGGATTATTGATTTCGTGGGCGACCCCGGCGGCCAGGAAGCCGACGCCGGCCAACCGTTCGGACCGCACGAGCTGGCGGCTCCGCTCTTGAACCTGCTGTTCCAGGTCGGCGTAGGTCATGCTGATCTTGGCCGTCATCTCGTTGAACGCCTCGGCCAGATCCTGCATCTCATCGTTGGAACGGAGCGAGATCTTGTAGCCGAACGACCCTCGGGCCACGTAACGCACCCCACGCTGCAAGAGCCGCAGCGGCGCCAGCACCCAGCGGCGAAAAAGCGCCGTCAGCAAATACAGCATGAGCAGCACCATCGCCGAGGAAATCCACACGATCACCCGGCTCGCCTGGTACTGCGCCTGCGACTGCCTGAGCACCAGCCAGAAATCGGCGAACAACTTCCGCGGCAACTGCATCACCGTGTCGTTCAGCCGCTCGATCCGCGACCGAAGTCCGCTCGCGGGCTTGACCTTGGGCAAAAGCTCTGGATGCTGAATCACGTAGTACGACGTGCCCGGCAAGAGCGTCTCGACCCGCCCGCGCTCGGGATCGATCGCGCCTAGAATCGCGGCCAGGTCGTCGTCCATGAGGAACGCGAGCCCCAGCTCGTCGAGCCCTTGATCCACCCGGCTGCCTTGCTTCGTGTTTTGTTTGAGCTGGTGAAAATACACCAGGAGCGCCTCGCGGGCGCTCTCGACGCGCGCGACCAGGGCGCGCTGATCGTCGGCGGTCGCCTCCTCGCGCGGGGCGTGGATCCGGAAGACCGATTCCATCAGTTCGGCCGAGGCCCCCAGCTCGCGCAACTGGTCGACCAGGGTGAGATAGCTCATGTGGAACGAGTGGAGGCCGAAGATCGAGGCCCCCATCAGGATGAGCATCATCACCACGACCACGCCCAGGCCGACCGCCAGCTTGAATCGAATCGGCCACCGCCGCATGACGACCTCCGTGTCGGTCTCGCACGGGAACGCACGACCCTCATGGCGCGCCTCGTCCCCGCGAGACTTATAACAAAACCCGCCGCGGCGCTCAAATCACATTCCTCGCGATTCGTGAGTAGGCTTCGTCGCATCGCTCGGGTGTGAAGTGGGCGTCGCGTGCAAAGGCTTCAGCAATCGCTCTTGCGGGCAAACTGGTTCGGTGGCGCCTTGGCCGCGACATCGACCCCAATCTCGAGAAACAGCCGTCGGAAGCTCAAGTCACCCCAATTGCGCAACCCACCCAAAGGCTCAATCATCGGAAATGGAACCTCGCTCATGACCCCGGTGCTTCTGTGAAGCTCGGCGTTTCGGGGTTCTGACCAGCGCCTTCCAGACCTTGCATTCCAGGCCCAGGGATCAAATGCCCCCGCGCAACCAGCCGACGACGATCGAAAGGCAGACGGCCAGCGACAAAACCAGCCCGAGACCCACTCGAAGACGCGACACGCTGGTCTGGAACGTCCGTTCGGCCGCGGGGTTGCGCGCCAGCCACGCGAGGAAATCCAGCCGCGAGGCGATGCTGCCGTGGCGCCAGGAACGACCCTGGGGGTCGAGCCCGTTGTGGATCGCGACACTCGCGAGCGCGTCCGCGAACAGCCGAACCCCGACCGGGCAAATCGTGAGCGATTGGGCTGGCTGGGCCAGCGCGCAAACGGACGCGTCCAGATCGACGTGCGGCGGACAGGCGGATGCCTGGCAGGAGACGAATTTCGCGCCGAAGACATCAGCCTGGCGCTCAAACCGCCGCGACAATCGGCCAAACACCTGCCAGAAAAAAAGCCCCAAAAAAAGAAGCAGCACCACCCCTTGCCCGGTCTCGTTCATCAGGCCCGCCGACACGTCAAGCGCCCGGCCCAGCCGCTCGAACGCGGGCGCCGCCGACTCGACCCCACTCGCGCACAGCGAAAGCAACCCCAGGCTGCCGATGAAGAAAAAGCCAAAGAACGGCAGATGCCGATGAACCACATGGCCGACCTCATGACCGAACACGGCGGCCGCCTCAAGGGGCGTCAGCGTCTCGATCAGGGCGTCGGTGAGCAACACATAGCGAAAACCCGGCAAAATGCCGGTGACACAGGCGTTGACCATCATATTCCCCGTGTCCCATACGAGAATATCTGTATATTTGAAGCCTACTCGCGCGGCCGCCGACTCCAGCCGCCGTCGGAGCGGCCCGGCGGGGAGCGAGTGCGTCGGCCAGGCGATGCGCACGAAGATCGGCGAAATCATGAGTACGAACCCGCCCAGGACAGCCACCTCGAGCGGCTCGGCCAGTTCGTATCGGTCCCACTCGGGCCAGACCCTCGCGATCAGGTCGTGCCGCGCCAGGTAAAGCAAGATCACGGGGAGCACGAGTCCAATCGATTGCCGGGCACGAAGGACCAGGTATCGGCCCAATCCGCCCGTCATGGTTCCGTGGCCGACCCGGAGCGCTCGTTCGCCGGCGAACAGCCCCGACCAGACCAGGATCTGGATCGCGAGATAGGGAAGAAAAACCACCAGGTCGTCGATCAAGACCCAGCCGTGCAGGCCCCAGTTGGCCAGCACCAGCTTGGACCACCCCAGCGAATGGATGATCCAGGCGTAGACCGCGAGCGAACCGATCGTGATGAGCCGTGTCCCGATCGTGAAGCGTCTGCGCACGGGCGCGCTCGCGTGCCCCGCGCGGGCGACTCGCCAGGCGGCCCACAGGCCCAGGCCAAAAGCCAGGGCGGCCACGAACGCGACTCCTCCCAGCATCATCGCCAGGCGCGCCGTCACGTCCTCGGCGGGGATCCGGCCCCGCGGCGCATCAAGACCGAAGGCCAAAACGAGGGCGATCAAGAGCGAAACAGGCATCGTCACACGTCCGTTGGGTCGGAGAGGGCCGTCGAGCTCGTCTCGAGCCCAGCCCTCACGATGAACAGCCCGATCGTCCCACTGATAAGCGGATCGCGCCGCGAATCACGTCTGGGCCGCCCCCATGACAACCATGCGGACGGGGAAGGAAATCACGGCGGTCTCGCCCTGGACCTTCAGCCGCCAGGGAAAGACCACGCTCCACGTGTTTTTCTCGGAGTCGTGGATCATCGACGGCTTGGCCCGGTCCGCCCCTTCCGGGGCGGCAAGCAAGAGGAATACGGCCGGGTGACTGGTTCCGGCCGCCTCGGCGCTTTTTTCCTCGAGCGGCTTCCGCGCCAGCCGCTCAAGCGACTGGTCCTTGGCCGCCGGAACCAGGAGCGAGTAATCGCGATGGGTGCTCACCCCGAGATGATCGCCGTTCACCGGTTGCAGGCCATATCTCAGGGTGTAAACCCCCTTCGAGATGGGCTGGTCGCGGTAATCCTGGACCTCGTTCGGGATAACGCATGCGCCCAGGAGCTCTCCCGGGGTCAAGAACGGATACAGGATCGCGTCCTTGGGCCCCGCTGGCTTCGCGGCGGCTGGCAAGCCTTCACGCGTCCAGATCTCGAGGATCGCTCGTCCTTGCCCATCAACAATTCGGTACATGTTGTCGGTCAGTGTCGCCCGGATGGCGGCCGACACGGATTCAGGCGGCGCCTTCTTGCCCGCCTCGACCTTGAGCGAATCCTGGGCGAGGACGACACCCTCGCTCGCGATCGCGAACACCGCCGCCAGTACAATCAAACGCATCAACGACGACCCTCTCCTGGAGAATCAAAAACCACCCCGGTCTCAAGCGTGGCGCGGTCGCGAGAACGGCGTCCAACGGTGGGAGAGCCGAGGGGGCGCTGGTCTACGCCGGTCCCCTCGGAGGCCGTGCCGGACGACCGCGACGGCGCGCCCGCCGCAGTCCCTGGCTTTCCCGCTCGGAATCAGCCCAGAGCAGATCTGTCAGAGGGCAAAGTGGCCCACGAAACTGCTGCGGCAATTGGGGTCGGCCCACTGCGTGCCCAGACCGACGCCGCGAAACGCGTGGCCTAGCGTGTAGGCCGGCTTGGCGTCGACGCCCTTCGACAGCGGGGCGTACGCGACGACCTCGTTGCCGCACGCGTGGTCGCGCTCATCGAGCGGACGGGTGACGATCTGCGCCAGTCCCGAAGCCCAGAACGAGCCCCGGGGCGCCTGCGGCATGCCATGATGGGCCGCCGCTTTGTCATGTGCGGAGCTCGCCTCGTGCTCCTCGACCTTGAGGCTCATCCGGGCCGTCGCGATCGACTGGACCTTCGACATCCGCGCGCCGCCGAGCGCCTTCGCGAGCGCAACCAAGGCGTCGCGCTGTTTGGGGCTGGCCTTCGAGTCGACGATCACGACCGACTTCGCAAGCTCGGGCTGATCCACGGAAAACGTCGACGTCCCGGTCACCGCGGCGGCGACGCACAGGCCGCTCAGATCGACGCCCTTCCAGCTCCCCTCGCGGATCTTCCAGGCCATCACCGCCTGACTGCCGGTGATGAAGATCTCGGCGTTCGAGAAGCACGGTCCGGTAAACACGTCGGCGGTTCGGGCTTCGATGTAATCGCCCCGGATCTCGCCCGCCCGAACCCCCGCCGACAAAACCGCGACCCCGACCATGACCAGCGAAAGTGCTCTCGTGCGCATGGAATCAACTCCTCGGGCGATGGACTCGTACGGCTTCTTCACGTGCAACGTCTTATTGTGCGGCGGCATTCCAATCTTCGTCAAGGGAACGTCGGGCGGTTGCGAAAACCGGCTCGACAATCCAACCAGCCGGCACGTACCGCGACTGGCAGCCTACTGGATCGCGGAAGCGCGGGGCGATCGATTCTGTTGAGAGTCGCTCCTCGAGTCGCTGTTGTCCCGATCGATGACAGACCCGTCCGTCTTGTCATCCAATCCCAGGCTGGCAACCAGGCGGCGGTAGGCCGATTCGAGCTTACGCCGGTCGTCCTGATAGGCCATCACGCTTTTTTCGAGGTGTTCGATGGCATCGTCCTGGGCGGCGATTCGGCGGGCGTCGTCGACGGCGCGTTCGGACAGATCGCGGTTCTGACCCTCGAGCGCAAGGATCTGATCGCGCAGGCGGGTGTTTTCCGAGCGCAGAGTTTGGCTGAGTTTCTGGCTTTCGTCGAGGCGCCCCTGCGATACGAGCGCGCAGCCCGACGGCGCAAGGCACAGGGCGGCCAGGACGAGGAGGCCAGCTCGAGCTCGGGTCATCGATTCCGACTCCTTTCGGAAACGAACCTGGGGCGAAGGGCGGCCGGTTCGCCCCCCGTCTCGGAGACGAACCGGCCAGAGATTGGCGCAGGGCCGTGGCGATCAACCGCCCCCGAACATGCCGGCGATGGCGCGGACGATGCCTGATCCAGCCACGCCCCCCTCCTGGAATTCATAGAGGTTGCGGACCAGATCGTGAGCGACGAAGGCCGCGAAGAACAGCACGACGGTGCAGACGCCCAGCACGCCGACCCACACGCCGCTCCATTCGGTCTCGGCCTCGCGGGTCATGATCATCGCCGGCGTCCCGCGATCGGCGGGCGAAGACGACTCGCTCGACGACCAGGCGCTCGTCATCTCGCTCGAGACGGCCGATTCAAAGCCGTCGTCTTCCTCGTCTTCGTCCTCGGCGAAGGCCGAGGGGGCCATCGCGGTGGAGGCGTTTTGATCGACGCCCTCCTCGTCAATGGCGAACACCTCGCTCCCCGAGTCGCTTTCCTCGAGGTCAAAATCGCTCGCCGCCTCGAGCTGGACCGTCTTGTCGTCGGACGAGTCGCTGTCGGACGGAACGTCGACCTCGAAATCGGTGTCGTCGAAGATATCCTTGCCCCCCTTCTTGACGGCGGGGGGCGGGGTGGCCGCCAGCGACGGCTTGGGCTTCGACGGCTTCGCGCCCGAGGCCCGGATCTCTTCGTCCGACAGCGGCGCGAGCTCGATCGAATCGGCCTGCCCACCGCGTTGAAGGTTGATCCCCGAATCGCTCGGCCGCGACAGGTTGATCCCCGAGTACTTGGGGTCCGACGCCGTCACGTCCGAATCCGACGGCTTGGCCGGCGAGGCGGTGTCGAACTCGTCGCTGGCGTCAAGCGCGGACAGCTCGAAATCGCTGCCGGAATCGGGCTGAAGCGCGTCGATCAGCTCGCTCGAGGGGTTGAGCTCGAAATCGCTCGACGAGCTGTGTGCCTGGACCTCGGCCGACGAACCCAGGAGCGGGCTTGAGCGAACGTTGGTGTCGCTTCCCGACGGGGCCGTGATCAGGCCATGGTCGGCCGTGTCTTCCTTGATCAGCGTGACGTCCGAGTCCGAGGGCTGTTTCTGGGTGCGATGCCCCGACGCGAGCTGAACGTCGGAATCGCTCGAACCCTTGATATTGTCGGGGACCAGTCGGACGTCGGAGTCGCTGGGGTGTTTGCCGGCAGGTGCGCCGCCGATGATGACCGAGCTCGAGCCGGTCACCGGCGCTGGCGGGACCGAGAGATCGTCGAGAATGATCTCGTGTTCCGAGCCGGTGTCGGGGTCGGATTTCTTGCTCGGGCCGTGGTCGGTGGAGGCGCCCATCCCGGCCTTGCCCGCGCCCAGGTGGAACTCGGACAGGTCAAGGTCGGCGATCTCGTTCGAGCCGCTCGAGCCGCTCGATTCGAGGTCGGAAAGGTGGAGCTCGGCGTCGCTGCCTAGCCCGCGACGGCGGGCCAGCTCATCGACGTCGACAACGCGGAATTGCCAGGTGCCCCCGTCCACGAACGCGCGAACCTCGCGGGACTGGGCCTTGGATTTCAGCTCCTCGGGGCTCATCCCCAAGACGCGGGCTGCTTCATCAAGCGAATAGAATTGAGCCATGGACGTGCTCCTCGCGGTCGAGATCGGCCCCAGCACGGGCGCCTTTGGGTGAATTCGTGCTCGAGAGACCGCGACCCCTCACGTCGACAGCCTCCCGTTTCAATGAGTCGTACGAGCCAGCGTCTTCACCGTCGCCTCGATCGCGGCGGGCTCTGGCGCCTGGTTGTTGTAGTGCTCCAGCTCAAGATCCCACTTGTATTGCCGAGACGCCTCGAGCTTCACCGTCCCCTTCGCCGCCGCCGGGTCGACGCGATAAATCGCGAACGCCTGCTTCTTTGTGTCGATCACATAGAGAAACTGCCCCGAACCCGTCCCATTCGTCACGAAAGCCAGGGTTCCCGCGACCTCGCCGCCAGGGCCGGGACGTGGCGATTGAGCCTTTTTGGGCTCGGCCGCCCGGCCCGTCGAACCCGTGGCCGCGCTCTGCGCGGCCGCCTGGTCTCCCCGACCTCCCAGCCACCACGCCAGGCCCAGACCCAGCAAAACCCCCGGCAGACCATACGCCAAGAAACCCGAGATCGCGCGACCGTGCATCCGCGGACCCTCCATGAAAAACCCTTCCGGCGACGAACAGGACCGATCGCTCTCGCTCCGCCCCTCCAACGACTCCCCGAGCGCCCGCGGCTCGCCCGTGCATGCCGCCGCCGCCCATGATCGAGTTCAGTCTATCATACTCGCCGGGGCGAAGTTCCCACTTTGATCGTCGCGAAATCCATCCTCTGTATGGAACCCGATCCATTCCTCATTGTACCCGCCGTCCCGGTCGACGCAAGTCCAGCACGAAACTCGGCCTATTCCAAGGGAGCGGCCCCGTTATCCACGAAATGTTTGACTCTTCTTGAAGAATGCCCCCTCGTGGCGATAAACTAGAGGGGAGTTCAGGGGGTGCGAAACGCGTGCGGTGGTTTTCCGCTGGCCGGCGAGGCGTTCCCACTGGACTTGGGCGAGCCAACCCTCCCACGGCGCGCCCGTGCTCTCGAATCCAGCCTCGTATCCGCGACCGTCGCCTGGTTGGCCATTCGCCAGGCCCCCCGAGTGAAGCCCCGCCTCGCGACCCTGATCGCGAAACCCCGCTTGGAGCGACCCATGCGAACACGAACCCGCCCGGCCGCGACCGCTTTCGGCCTCGCGACGATGATTCTCGCCCTCGTGGACGCGACTTTCGCGGCGGGAGCCGTGGCCGGCGAACGTCCGGGCCCGGGAGCGATCGGGATCGCCCCCTCGAAGACCAGGCTTCTGGGCAGGCGCTCGGTCGCTCGACTCTTGGCCACCGTCGATGAGGGGACGCCATCGTGCCGGGACGCGACGCGCGAGGTTGAGTGGGTGAGCCTGGACCCAGCCATCGCCACGGTTTCCGAGACCGGCCGGGTGAGTCCGCGGTCAAACGGCAAGGCCCGGATCGTGGCGCGGCGGGGGTCGCTCGAGGCGTCCGCCACGGTCGAGGTCGCGGGAATGGACCAGCCCGCCCCGGTGAGCTTTCGCCGCGACGTGATGCCAGCCTTCAGCCAGGCGGGCTGCAACATGGGCGCGTGCCACGGCACGCCGACGGGCAAGGGGGGCTTTCGCCTGAGCCTCCGCGGCTATCTACCCGACCAGGATTTCGCGACCCTCTCGCGCGAGATCGCGGGCCGGCGAATCAATCCGCTCGCGGCCGAGGCGAGCCTGCTCTTGCGCAAACCCCTGGGGCAGGTGCCGCACGAAGGGGGCCTGCGACTGGCCAAGGGCTCGAAATCCTACGAATTTCTCCGCGACTGGATCGCCGAGGGGGTCCATGACGACCCAGGCGCGACCCTGCCCACGCGGATCGAGATCCTGCCGGGCGCTCGCGTCTTGAGCGACGCCGCCCAGACCCAACAGATCGTCGTTCTGGCCCACGACGACAAGGGGACGGTCCGCGACGTCACGGCGATTTGCTATTTCGATTCGTCGAACCCCTCGATCGCCGAGGTCGACGCCGACGGCTACGTGCGATTCAAGGCCCGCGGCGAGGTCGCCGTCGTCGCCCACTATCTGAGCCTGGTCGCCAACGTCCGCCTGACCCACCTGACGGCGGTTCCGGGCTTCGTGGACGCCAAGGTTCCCGGCGACAACCTGATCGACCGCGCGGTCTTCGCCAAGCTCAACCGCATGCGGATCGCACCCTCGGCCGCATGCACCGATTCCGAGTTCATGCGCCGGGCCACGCTCGACCTGGTCGGGATGCTCCCCACACCCGAGGAGACCCGGGCCTACATGGCCGAGCCCGAGGGCTCGCGCAGGGCGCTCCTCATCAACCGCCTCTTGGACCGCCCTGAATACAGTGAGTTCTGGGCGCTCAAGCTCGCCGACGTCTTGCGCGCCAACGGCCGCCTGATCCAGCCCAAGGGCGCCTATGTCTTCCATCGCTGGATCCGCGCCTGCATCGAAAAAAACATGCCAATGGACCGGTTCGTGACCGATCTCTTGACCGCCCAGGGCTCGACCTACCGCAATCCGCCGGCCAATTACTACCGGGTGAGCCGCGACCCGGAATCGGCGATGGAATCGACGGCTCAACTGTTCCTGGGCGTTCGCATCCAGTGCGCCAAATGCCATAATCATCCCTTCGAGCGCTGGACCCAGGACGATTACTACGGCTTCGCCGCCTTTTTCGCCCAGGTCGGCCGCAAGCGGGGCAATCTCGCCGACGAGGAAGTGATTTTCCCCAAGGACACGGGCGACGTGCGGCAACCGCGCACCGGGCGCGTGATGCCCCCCAAGGCCCTCGGTGGGCCGGTCCTCGACCAGCAGGGCTCGGATCGCCGCGTGCGGCTGGCGACCTGGCTCGCCGGGCCGCGGAACCCGTTCTTCGCCAAGAGCCTGGTCAATCGCGTCTGGTTTCACGTCATGGGGCGGGGGATTGTCGAGCCAATCGACGATTTTCGCGACTCGAACCCGGCGTCGAACGACGAACTGCTCGACGGCCTGGCCGCCGATTTCACCGAGCACGGCTACGACCTCAAGCGGCTGATCCGGCTGATCGCGTCGAGCCGCGTCTACGCCCTCTCGGCCCGCGCGAACGAGCTCAACAAGGACGACACGCTCTATTTTTCGCACGCGATCGCCAAGCTCTTCCCGGCCGAGGTTCTGCTCGACTCGATCTCGTCGTTCACCCAGTCGCAGACCGCGTTCGAGAATCTGCCGAAGGGGGCCCGCGCCACCCAGATTCCCGACGGCAAGATTGAAAACGCCTTCTTGAAGACGTTCGGCCGGCCCGCGCGGGAGCTCGCCTGCGAGTGCGAGCGCGAGAGCGATTCCAACCTGTCACAGGCCCTTCAGTTGATCGGGGGCGCAACGGTCAACGGCAAGCTCCGCGACGACAACGGCCGCATGGCCCGGCTGGCGAAGTCGAAGGCGACACCCGACGAGATCGCCCGCGAGCTCTACACCGCCGCGTTCTCGCGCGATCCCTCGTCCGACGAGCTCGCCGCCGCCCGCAAGCACCTGGCGTCCGCCCCCGACCGCCGCCAGGCCGTCGAGGATCTCGGCTGGGCGCTCATCAATTCCAAGGAATTCTTGTTCCGTCATTGAGCCAAGCCACACGACGCGGCCGGGGAGAAGACTTCCGGTGCGCGCCTTGCCCTTGCAACCCAGGGCTGCGCCCTGGGCTGTAGCCTCTCACCCCGTTGGGGTGATGAACGAAGGCGACGGACACATGCTGTAAGCCCATTTTGCGGAAGAACTTGCTTTCAGTCCGCAGGACCGAGAGGCGAGACACGCGGCCCGTCTCGACCTTTCCAGCGCGGGCAGTCGGTTTTCAGTCCAAAGGACTGAGAGGCTACAGCCCAGGGCGTAGCCCTGGGTTTACCGTCCCACGAAATCCCGGTACCCCAGTTCGTGCTTCTATCGCAGCCTGTAGGGCTGCGACACGGAGACCCCAATGAGTCTCCGCCTGCCCTCGACAAGCCGCCCCGGCCAGGGAATAATCGCCGGGACGTGGCCAGGCTCAGCCTGGCGGAAACAACGCCGCTCGGCCCGCCGGAACGCGACGCGATGCATGACGACCTGGTCGTCGGAGCGGGGATCGTCGGGTTGGCCCATGCCTACCAACTGGCTCGTCGGGGCCGGCGGGTCGCGGTTTTCGAGCGATCCGACCGCGCCCAGGGCGCATCGGTGCGCAATTTCGGGATGATCTGGCCGATCGGGCAGCCCTTCGGCCCGCGCAGGGAGCTGGCCCACACGAGCCGCTCGACCTGGCTCGACGTGCTGGTGAAAAGCGGGCTCTGGCACGAGCCCTCGGGCTCGCTGCACCTCGCCTATCACCCCGACGAGGCCGCCGTACTCGAGGAATACGCCGTCCTGGCGCGCGAGCGCGGCGAAGAGGTCGAGCTGCTCTCGCCCGAGCAAGCTCGCCAGCGCGCGCCCCTGGTCAACCGCGCAAGCCTACGGCTGGGGCTCTTCTCACACACCGAATTATGTATTGATCCGCGACAGACGATCGCGGAGCTGCCGGCCTGGCTCGAGCGGACCCTGGGCGTGAGGTTTCACTTCGGCCGCCGCGTGACCGCCGTCGAGCCCCCATGGGTCCACGTCGGCTCCGAGCGCTTGAAGGCCGCGCGCGTCTGGATCTGTGCGGGCGACGACCTGGACTCGCTCTTTCCCGAGCATTACGCCAGCCTGGGGCTCGTGCCCTGCAAGCTCCAGATGATGCGCTCGACGCCGCTCGAGGAGGGCGCTCGGATCGGGCCCATGCTGGCCGGCGGGCTCACGCTCAGACATTACCAGGCCTTCGCCGCCTGCCCGTCGCTGCGGGCTCTCAAAGAGCGAATCGCCCGCGAAAACCCCTGGTTCGACCAGTACGGCGTCCACGTGATGGCGTCGCAAAACGGACTGGGCGAGCTCACCATCGGCGACTCGCACGAATATGGACAGGCGATCGAGCCCTTCGATCGAACCGAGATCGACGACCGGATTCTCGAGTATCTGCATACGATGCTCGATCTTCCGGGCCTGCGAATCGCCGCGCGCTGGCATGGAGTCTATGTGAAGCATCCGGCCGAGGCTTATGTTACGATCAAACCCATGGAAGGAGTCGTGGGCGTGACGGGGCTCGGGGGAGCGGGGATGACCCTCTCGTTCGGGGTCGCCCAGCGGGTGGTTGAGGAGACCCTCTGATGAAGGACCGGCCGGCGATCGAGCTTGTCGTCTTCGACATCGCCGGGACGACGGTCCATGACGACGATTCGGTGAACCGGATCTTTCGCGAATCGCTGGCGTCGTTCGGCGTCGAGGCCGAGCCCGACCAAGTCAATCGCGTGATGGGATTGCCCAAGCCGGTCGCCATCGCACGGCTCTTGCGCCAGAGCGAGGGCGATGCGCCGGCCGACGTCGATGTGATTCACGCCGATTTCGTGGCCCGGGCGATCGCGTTTTACGGCCGTGATCCCAGCGTTCGCGAAGCGCGTGGGGCGACCGAGGTCTTTCGCTTGCTCACCGCGGCCGGCGTGAAGGTCGCGCTCGATACGGGTTTCAGCCGGGCGATCGCGGACGTGATCCTCGATCGGCTGGGCTGGCGCGACCGCTCGCTGGTCGCGGCGACGATCTGTTCCGACGAGGTCGCGCGCGGCCGCCCGTATCCCGACATGATCGAGCGCCTGATGAAGGGTCTGGACGTGCGCAACGCGGGCCGCGTCGCCAAGGTCGGCGACACTCCCTCGGACCTCGAGGAAGGCTCGTCGGCCGGCTGCGGCCTGGTGGTCGGAATCGCCGGGGCGACCCACACGCGAGCCCAGCTCGCCGCTTATCCTCACACACACTTGATCGACTCGTTGCCCGAATTCCCGGCCTTGCTCGGACTGTGAGCAATCCGGCCAAGGCCCGCCAGGCATGGCTGTTGATTCATCGGATGATGCTGGATAATCGAGCGCCCGATTCTGACAAGTGCCAATGCCGATTCGCCAAGCACGATTCTCTATTCAGAGGTCAAAGCGATGTGGTCACGCTGGTGCTTGATCCTTTTCGCAACCGTCGCGGGGCCTTACCTGCCAGCCGCCCGCGGGCAAGAGCCGGCCCAAAAGCTCAAGGCCTTCGAGTTGAAAGTCGTGGGCCCAGCCGGGACGCCGATCGCGGGGGCCGAGATCGAGCTGCGCTCGAATCCCAGCCCCACGGCCGAACAGATCCAGAAGGGAAAGTTCGTCAGGCAGCAACCGTATGGAACGTTCGCGACGACCGACGCCGAAGGGGTTCTGGTGCTCAGCCTCCCCGAGGCGCTCGCCCAGTTCGACCTGTACATCACGATCCCAGGCTACGGGCCCTACTGGGCGGGTTGGTCCTCCGAGGGCAACGCCGTTTCGATCCCCGCCCGGCTCACCGCCGAACTCGAAGCGGGCTGGTCGGTGGGCGGGATCATCGTCGACGACGGCGGAAAACCGGTCGCGGACGCGACGGTCCGTCCCTCGATCCATTTCAAGAAACGCCCGGGAGAGAGTCGTCCGATGCGTTCCGGAGGTCAGGCGAAGACCGACGCCGCGGGCCGTTGGCGCTTCGACAGCGTGCCGGCCTCGCTCCGCGAAGTCTTCGTGGAAACCAACGCACCCGGCTTCATGCCGCTCAGACGCACACTCACGCGCGGCGAATTCGGCGTCGAGCCCAGTCGCGAGCCCGTCGCCAAGATCGTGCTCGACCGCGGGCTCAGCGTGACCGGCAAGGTCACCGATGAACTGGGAAAGCCGATCGCCGGGGTTCTCGTTCGCACGAAATTCACCAACGACCTGCGCGAAGCGAGGACCGGGAGCGATGGCGTTTACCAGCTCGTCGGTTGCGAGACCCGGACGGCCAAGATCGTGGTCTCGGCGCCGGGCAGGGCGACCGACATGAAAGAGCTGCCCCTTGAGCCCGGGATGGGCCCGGTCGATTTCGTCATGAAACCAGGCGGCCACGTGCGCATTCGCGTGCTCGACCACGAGGGCAAGCCGGTGGCCCAGACTCGGATCTTCTTCCAGAAGTGGCGCGGGCGGTTTCAGTACTTCGAGTTTGATCGCATCAATCAATTGGCCGACGAGCATGGCGTCTGGATATGGAACGAGGCCCCCCTCGACGAGTTTCACGCCGACATCTGCCCTCCCGAGGGAATGCAGCTCGCGGATCAACCGTTCGTCGCCCGCGCTGAGGAATACGCCGTGAGACTCCCCGCTCCCCTCGTGATCTCGGGCCAGGTCGTCGACGCCGAGACCAAGGCTCTGGTCAAGGATTTCCGCGCCGTCTGGGGGATCAGGAACGAGGACGGCCACATCTCCTGGGTGCGGGATGAAAGTCAGGTCCGCCACGACGGCCGCTATCAAATCCGGCCCCCGCGCACCTATTTCGCCCACCTCGTACGCATCGAGGCCGACGACTATCGAGCCGCGGTTTCACGCGACGTCAAGAGCGACGAGGGCGCGGTCGCGATCGATTTCGCCCTCGCGAAAGCCAACGGCATTTACGCCAAGGTCATCACCCCGCGCAACGTCTCGGCCGCCGGCGCGCGGATCGCGCTGGGCGTCGCGGGAGCCCAGATCAACGTCAAGAACGGCGACATCGACGACCAATCCACCTACTGCGCCAGGGCGACCGCCGACGAGACCGGGCGCTTCCATTTCCCGGCCCAGGACAAGGACTTTGTGCTCGTCATCACCCATCCCTCGGGTTTCGCCCACGTCAAATCCAAGGCCGCCTGGGGCTCGGCCAGAATCATCCACCTGGAAGCCTGGTCCAGGGTCGAGGGCGTCTTCAAGGTCGGCCGCGCGCCGACCGCGAATGTGCCACTGTACCTGAACGTTGCCGGTCACGATTCGTTCGGGGACGACGTACCGCACATCTTCACGACGCACGAGACGACGACGGGACCGGGCGGCCGGTTCGTCTTCGATCGCGTCTACCCCGGCCGGGGCTGGCTGGGCCGACGGATCATGATGATGGTGGACGACGGAGCGACCGAGATCACCTCGTCGTGCATGGTTCCCGCGACATTCCCCGCGGGCGAGACGGTTTCGATCAATCTGGGTGGGAGCGGCCGGGTGGTCGTCGGCAAGCTCCAACCGCCGGATGGGTTCGCGGGGAAGGTCGCCTGGAATTTCGCGCAGGTCGGTGCGGCGAGCCAAGAGCACCCTGCTCATGGGTCCGGAGCTCGCATAGAGGCCACGGTGGCCAAGGATGGCTCGTTCCGAATCGACGATGCACCCGCGGGCGACTATTCGCTCAGGGTCTTGTTCACGAACAATCAACGGCTCTCTCTGGTCAACCACCAGTTCACCGTCCCCGCCCCGGCGGGCGACCTCGCGGCCAAGCCGATCGACCTGGGCGTGCTGAAACTCGAAAAACGCTGACTCCCGCGGCCAAAAAAAAACCCTCCACGCGCGGGCGGGGAGGGTTCCTGGTGGTTGCTCGGTTTCAGGCGCGGCCCGCGCTCAATTCTGGGGCTTGGGCGGTTCGGGTGCGGCTTTCTTCTTGCCCTGAAGGTCGTCCATGGGCATGGACGAGAAGAAGTCGCCAACCTGGTCGGGTTTGACGGTCGGGGGCGGGGTGTCGAGCTTGGCGGCCGAGAGGATGTCGTCACGAGTCTTGTCCATGAGCTCGAAAAGCTGGCGGTAGACGACCCGTTCGCGAGGAGTCGTGGCGGGGCCGAACCTGAGGTTGAAGGCGTGCATGAAGCCCAGCAGGTTGCCCACGGTCGTGGTCTTGACCTTGCGAAGCTCGTCAAGGACGCCACGGGTGTCGTTCTTGCCCAGAAGACGGATCAGCCCGGCGAGGGCCTTCTCGAATTTGACCGCCCGCACGTTGTCGGCCGAGTCGGCCAGGGGCAAGGAGTCGAGCTTCATCCGCAGGTCGGCGACCAGCGCATTGGCGCGGTCAAGAGTCGTCTGCGAGATGTCGCCGGCCTCGTCTTCCTTGCGCGCCTGCTCGACGACCTCATCGAATTCGCGCTTGTCGTTGGCGAACCGCTCGGTGTCGAGCACGGCGGGCCACTTGGTCGCCTCCTTGAGGCTCGACAGGACGATCGTCACCGCCTCGGTATTGTTGCGGAACGGGATGTTGCGAATCATGTCGGCGTCGATCGGCGACGTGGCCGCGCGGAGCGCCGAGCTGTGGATCCGCGGGTCGGAGAGCTGATCCATCGCGGCATTCAAGGCGTCGCCGCTCTCGACATCCTTCGCCGTCGGCGTTTCCTGGATCCGCTTCATGATCGAGTTGTACGACGCCTTGTTGCGCTGAATTTCCTTGTATTTGTTTTCGTAGTAGCGCTTGGTCGCCTCTTGCTGCGACTGAAACATGTACTGATTCCAGCGCATCCAGGTGTCGGTATTGATCGAGGCGGCCTGGGCGGTGTCGAGATTGAACATGCCAGCGCCGGCGGCGAAGACGCCCATGCCGCGGGCGACGTCGCCCTGAAACGTGCTGGCACCCCAGCCTCCCCACCCTCCCATGCCATATCCATATTGGGCGTGGGCCGCGCTCGCCGAGAGCGAGAAGCCAAGAAAGAACGCGAAAGCGACGCGTGATCGGAGCATGGTGCGCCTCCTGGCGGCCGGGTTTCGGGTGATGGCCGACATGGTGTTACGGATCCGAGCAAAAACTCTTGGAGCGGGTCGGACCTGGACTTGACACAATCTTATCATACAAAGCGGGTTTCCACGAGCAAGCAGTCTCGCGATCGAGCGCGGCCGGCAACCCGCGGCGGGGCCAGGCTGGCGGGGCGGGGCCAGGCGTTAGATGTCGTCCAAGGGGACGAGGTCGTCGTCAGGGTCGCCGAGGAACGCCAGCGGGGCGGGCGCCTTCGCGACCGGAAGCTTCGCCGTTGCCGGCCTTGGAGCAGGCTTGGACTCGGGGACGGCCCGCGCCGCCGGCGTCTGCTCGGGGGTTTGTTCGTTCTCCAGTCGGAATAGCAGGGGGCCAATCGCCAGCTCGTCGTTGGGCTCGAGACGAGCCTCCTGGACCAACCGGCCGTTGACGCGCAGGCCGTTACGGCTTCCCAGATCGCGAATCAGAACCCGGTCATAGGCAAGACCCAGACAGCAATGTCTGCGGGAAATCTTGGAGGATTCAATCCGAACGTCGCATTCCGGATGCCGGCCCACCAGGAGCACGGGGCGTTGCAAGGGGATCGGGACGGTGAACCCCTTCGTCAGCGGGACAAGTCGGAGTGACATTCGACGGCGTTCTCCAGTACCGGGGGCGCCTCGGGAAGCGCATGCTCGGGCAGACCGGCCTCGGAATCACCCGCCATCCTGACGATCACCTGGATCTTGCACTTGTCCGCCATCGCCGCGGGCAAGAGCTTGCGGACCGCCTCGGCGAATATTCCAGGGTCGCTGTCCGTCCGCTTGATCGAGTTGGGGGGCGGCGAATCGCCAGGGTCGGGCGACGGTTCTTCCGCAGGCGCGGCGATCGTATGCTGGATGCCCTCGCTCCGCTCGAATCGATAGCGAAGATGCGCGATCGAGAGCTCGTCACCCACCTTGAGCCGGCCAGTCGACACTCGTTGGCCGTTGATCCGAATGCCGTTCGTACTCCCAAGATCCCGCACCAAAAGATCGCCGCTCTCCGGCGTCATACAGCAATGATGGCGCGAAACCCGTAGCGACTCGAGCCGCGAGTCGCACTCGGGGTGCCGACCGACAACCACCATGGCCCGATCCAAGAGGATGTCCGGACCATCGTCGAGCGCGACGAGCCGTGCCGGCATGATGAATCACCTCGATCCCGCGGGACGTCAAACACTTCGCCCCACCCGCAGTCAAATTGTATTACACTCGAATCTTCCCCAAATCGCCAGGGAGATTTTTACACGATTGTGCACGAGAACGCCAGATGCGTCCAACCAACCATTCGAACCCCACCCGGCTTCGGGAAGGGTGCGATCACGCCTCGGTCCTTCTCCCGGTCGCGAGCCTTCACCGAACAGTACCAATATAGCGAACCGCTTGGTCTGACAAGACATTCCGCTCGAAGATTGGTCCGGGAGAAGGCTTTTCTCGTTTCAGTGGCCCGAACAATCGACACGATCTCCCCGACCTTGACAGCCCGCGGGACCGCTGGAAAGGCCGTCAAGCACGCTCTGATGGAGAATCAATCAGAAATGAGCCCGGCGGTCCGCAGCCAGGCGACGGAATCGGCAAGCGAATCCGCGATTGGGCGCAGCGCCAGGCCGATTTCAGCCAGGCTGGGTCGGCTGTCGAAGTGCATGATTCGCCGCGCCAGCCGCACCCCGGTCACCGTCGCCTTGGGCGGCCGCCCGGTCACGTGGTCGGACCAGGCCTCGTCGAGCCACGCGAACGCAAGCGCGGCCTGATACGGCACACGAATCCGCGGCGGCGATACTCCCGTCAGCCGAGCCAGCTCCGCGAGCACCTGGTCCAGGGTCAGGTTCTCGCCCCCGAGCAGATATCGCGACCCGGGCCGACCGCGCTCCATCACCAGCCTGAGGCCCACCGCCGCGTCCCGCACGTCGATCAGGTTAAGCGTGCATTCGATCGTCGCCGGCATCCGGCCCGCGCAAAAATCGCGAATCAGCCGCGTCGGCGGCGACATCCCCCGGTCGCCTGGCCCCACCGGCATTGTGGGATTGGCCACCACGACGGGAAAGCCCCGCTCAGCCAGCGAAAAGGCGTAGTTCTCGGCCAGCAGCTTGGACCGGCAATAGGGGCCGACCGCGTCGCTGAGCTCGACCCGCGCATCGAGTCCGATCGGACCCGTCGCCCCATCCTTGGTCAGAATGCTCTCGGTGCTCGTGTGCAACACCCGCTCGGCCCCGGCCGCGAGCGCCAGATCGAGCACGTTGACCGTCCCCTGATGGTTGACCCGGTCAAACTCGCCCCGGTCCCGCGCCCAGAGATTGGGATTGGCCGCCAGATGATAGACCCGCGTTCCCCCCTTGAGGGCGGCCGCAAGACCCGCGCGCTCGCGGATGTCGGCGAAAACCACCTGGGCCGAGGCCGGCAAATGATCCACGCCCGCCCCGGGCCGCTCGATCACCCGCACCCGCTTTCCCAGCCCGACCAGGTGCTCGACCAGGTGCGAGCCAATGAAGCCCGCGCCCCCGGTGACGATCTCGAGCCCGGACGATGTCTCGTCACCCTTCCCGTTCGCATCAGCCATCAGCTATTGCACCGTGTAAAGATCTTGTTCGGGGCCGATCGGAGTCGGACCGGCCAGCACGCCGGCGCTCACCCATTCCCGAAATCGGGCCGGCTCGACGTAGCTCGTAAAGCCGTAGTTTCCAGGCTCGCGGTAACGCTCGATCTCATGCCAATCGACATAGACCTGCGTGATTCCGCGCTCCTTGAGCCGCGCCCGGAAGACCTCGGGCTCGACCCCGCGTGACAGGATCTCGATCGTCTCGAGATCGAACACCGTGTTGTAGACGATTCGATGCCGCAGGTGAAACACCGACGCCTGGCCCACCAGCAGGATCTTGGCGTCCCGCGGAAGCTCGGCGTCGAGCTGGGCCAGGGGCGGGTTCAGCCGCTTGGGGATGTCATCGCGAAGAAACCGGAGATCGCCGGTCCACTCGTTGAGCCCCGCAAGCGCCGTCGAGACGTAAGTCAGATTCGTGAACAGAGCGAACGCGACGACCAGCCCGCGCAGAATCAACCAACCGCGGCGCGTGGTCCAATCGGCCCCCAAACCGGCCAGGACGGCGAGCGCGGGCAGGATCGGCAGCCAGAAACGGTCCAGCCGGTGCGTGAGCAGCCACCAGGTCAGAAACAAATACACCGCGTAGCCCGCGAGCCAGTAGGCGAACCGCCGCGAGCCGGCACGAAGAAACGCCAAGGGCACGAGCGCGACGTACAAGGGCGATTGCCAGTCCGACCGCCCCGCCACGTCCACCACCGAAGGCCAAAGATCCACGGCGTGAATCTTCCTGGGCCCGTGGACGTTCAACCATTTGGCCTCTCGGTCGGGACTCCAATGGCGGCTGTGAAACAGCCCGTCGGCCAGGGGATAAACGGGGTTTCCCGTGTCGACCACGTTTTTCACCAGCCACGGCCCGATCACGATCGCCCAGCCGGCGGCATAGGCCAGAAGCGGCGTCGCCGACCGCCGCCGAGCGCATTCCACGAGCGCGATCGCGCCAAACGGGATCACGGCCGAGATCAGGGCGGGGTATTTGCATCCCATGGCCGCGCCCGCCAGCAGCCCGAGCAGCCCCCAGACCGAGGACCGCGAGACGCCCGGCCCGAGTCCCAGGATGACGCCCCAGACCAGCGCGGCGTGGTAAAAACAGAGCGGCCCCTCGACATAAGCGATCACCGCCATGCGATAGACCCAGGGGGTGGTCAGATAGACCAGGGCCGCGAGCGCCGCGGCCTTGGGCGTGGCGATCCGGGCCGTCGCCGCCGCCACCAGCACCGCCGTCGCCGGCGCGAACAGAGCCACGGCGAGCTGACCGGCAAGCGCTCCCCACCACCAGTCGGCCATGACCTCCATGCCGATCAGGTGCAGCATCTCGACGCCAAAAGGCATGCTTGTATAAACATTATGTGGCAGAAACGCGATCCGGCCCGCCTGGTAGTATTCCTTGGGCCCCTGCAAATGATATTCGATCACATCAAAATCAATTGCGGGCAACATCGAGCCCAGGATCATCGTCGTCAGGAAGGGCGCGACCAGGATAAGCGCGACCCAGCCCGGCCGTCCCAGTTTGGGCCGCGGCGCGCGCCAGATCCGCGAGCTTCCGAGCCCGCCCGCCGCGATCGCCGCCAGGCCGATTCGGAACGCCCACGGCGAGAGCCATCCCATCCGCCCCACGATCAGGGCGAGCACGCCCAGAAGCGCGGTCCCCAGCCCATAATTGACCGCCAGCCGCTCATAAAGACTCAGCCTCGAGGCGATCTTGAGCGCCCGCGCCGCCAGATCCCCGAGCCCGATCGCCGCCGCCGCGACCAGCGCCGTCGCCAGCACCACGCTCGTGCGCTGGGGTAGATTCTCGACATGGCTGAGCTCGAGCAGTCCCTGCCCCAGCATCGACTGCCGAAACGGGGTGCCGGGGACGACCTCGGGGAGCGCCTTCAAGACAAAGTAAATCCGCCGCACCCGCTCGCCCACGGGCAGGCCGGTGTTGTTGGCGTTAGGCAAGGGCTCGACCAGGAACCACGCCAGCCACGCGAATTCCGCGATCACGAGCACAAGGACGATTCCCCGCCAGGCCCAGCGCGCGCGGGCGTTCCCGCCGCCGCGATCGGGGAGCTTGTTCATAGCGTGGGCCCGATGGTCCAGGGGGCGAATTCCTCCTCGCCGATGCCGTCGCGCTCGCTCTTGGTCAGCGCTCCGTCCGCGACCCTGAGGATCAGCTCAACGAGCCGGCGGCCCGCGCTCTCGATGGATTCGCCCTCGAGGATCGGCCCGGCGTCCAGGTCCATATCATCGATCATGCGTTCATACATCGGGGTGTTGGTGGCGACCTTGACGCACGGGGTGGGCTTGAGCCCCAGCACGCTGCCACGCCCGGTGGTGAAGACCAGCACGTTCGCGCCCGAGGCGACCAGCCCGGTGGTGCAGGGGGGGTCGTAACCAGGGGTGTCCATGAAGACCAGTCCCGGGCCGTCGACGCGGGCGGCGTAGGGTGCGACGTCGACGAGCGCCGTCGACCCCGCCTTGGCGAGCGCGCCCAGCGATTTCTCATAGATCGTCGTCAGGCCCCCGGCCTTGTTGCCCGGCGAGGGATTGTTGTCGATCCGCGCGCCGAAGACCCCGGTGTACCACTCCCACCACTTGATCCGTTCGACCAGCTTCTCGCCGACAGCGCGGCTGACGGCTCTGCGGGTCAGCAAATGCTCGGCGCCGTAGATTTCGGTGGTTTCGCCCAGAACGGCCGCGCCCCCCTGGGCGATCAAGAGGTCGGCCGCGACGCCGAGCGCGGGGTTGGCGGTCACGCCCGAATTGCCATCGGACCCGCCGCATTCCATCGCCAGCACGAGCTTCGAGGCCGGCTGTTCCGTCCGCGTCCACGAATTGGCCGCGGGCAACAGCTCCTCGACGGCCCGCGCGGCGGCCTCGATGGTGCGGGTCACGCCTCCTTCTTCCTGGATGTTGATCGTCCGCGGCCGGTGGTGGCCGTTCCTGGGGTTTCCATTGGCCGCGCCCAGCGTCACCAGGTCGCGATGTTCGACCAGATGGCTCGCGTATGAGACCTCGCAGCCCAGGCCCACGATCACATAAGCGGCCACGTTGGGGTGGTTGGCGAATCCCGCGAGCACCCGTTCGAGGATCTGGTGGTCCAGGCCTTCGTAGGGGAGCCCGCAGCCCCCCTTGTGGGTGATGGCGAAGATCGCGTCGACATTGGGGAAGTCGCGCCGCCATGCGCCGTCCTTGAAGCGGTCGGCGACCGCGCGCGAGGTGCTGGCCGAGCAATTGACGGTGCTGATCACGGCGATGCAATTGCGGGTGCCCACGCGGCCGTCGGGCCGAAGATACCCGCGAAAGGTCCGGGGCTCTCCAGGTTCGGGCGGTTGGGGATGCTCGGTGGCGAATGCGTAATCGCGCTCGAACAGGTCGGCCCCGAGATTCTGGGTATGCACGTGCCCGCCGGCCGGTATGGGGCGGGTGGCGAACCCGATGATCTGGCCGTATTTCCGCACCGGCTCGCCAGTCTTGAGGTCGCGCACGGCGACTTTATGGCCCAGGCCGATGGGCTCAAGCACGCGGACGGCAAGTCCGCCGAGCGTGATCTCGGCCCCCTTGGGCAGCTGCCGCGCCGCCACGGCCACGTCGTCGTCCTCTCGCAACAACACCGCCCTGACACCGTTCGCGACGGCGCTCATGCTCGCCCCTTCTCGTCGGTCGATCCACGATGACCCATTCCCTCGTCCCACTTTAGTGGTTTACGGGCACGAGCGAAAGGCGGGGAGCAAAGTCCAGAGCAAGCCTTGCGCCCTCGGCGCCGCGCCGTCCTTGCTTTCAAGGAAGCCCGGATCATGATGAATTTGAGCGCGCGCCGCCAAGACCGAGAGTCGAGGCTGGACCTCGAGCGGTTACGACACCAGCTCGCCGCGGAGGGTCGTGACGGCGTGGCCGATCAGGGTCACGCGGGCGCCCTTGAGCTCGATTCCGATCACGCCTCCGCGGGCCGAGACCTGGGCCGCCCGCAGCACCCGTAGGCCCAGCTTTTTACCCCAGTAGGGTCCCAGAAAACAGTGCGCCGAGCCGCAGACGGGGTCTTCATCAATGCCCACCGCCGGGGCGAAAAACCGCGAGACGAAGTCAAACCCCGGCCCCTCCGCCGCCGCGGTCGCGATCAGCCCGCGAACGGGCAGCCGTGCCAGTCGCCCAAAATCGGGCTCAAGCCCGCGCACCACGCGCTCGCTCTCGAGCTCGACCAGGGCGTCCATCCGGTTGCGGCCGGCGAATCGAACGGGCGAGCCCACGATCGATTCGAGCTCGGCCTTCGTCTCGGGATCGAAGGGCTCGCGAACGGGCTCGACCGGGAAATCGAGAGCGATCCCACCCGACACCCGCGCCGCCGTGAGCAGACCGCTCCGAGTCTGGAAAAAGGCGGCCTCTTCAGGCGCGAGCAGCCCCTCTTCCCAGAGCACATGGGCCGTCGCCAAGGTGGCGTGGCCGCAAAGGTCGACCTCGACCCTGGGCGTGAACCAGCGCAGGCGAAAACCGTGCTCGGAACCCAGCGGCGCGACGAACGCGGTCTCGGAGAGATTCATCTCGGCCGCCACCGATTGCATCCAGCCGTCCGATGCGGACGCACCCACGACACAGACGGCCGCTGGATTGCCGCGATAGCGCTCGTCGGTGAACGCGTCGACCACGGTGATGCGCTGACCCATCAAGCATCTCCCAACGAAAGGCGAGCCCCGAATCGAAAATCAAAAACCAAGAATTCAAGCATTGGTCGGCAGATCGCGGCGGTTGAAGACGACGAACGCCAGCAGGATGCACGCCGCCCCGATGCCCGCCAGGATCGACACGTTTCGCGCCAGCGACTCGCCGGTGGTCACGAGCTCGACGGGGTTGTACGCCTTGAAGATCGAGATCTTCTCGAGATAGGGCCGCCAGCTCTGGTTCTGGAGCACGGGAATCATCGAGACGACATAGGCGATGAAGCCGCCCAGGGTGAGCACCGACCCGATCGAGCTGGGCCGCCAGCGGACCTGGTCGCAGGCCGAGGCCAGCAGCGTATAGCCGTAGATCGACAGGCCCAGGGCGGTGAGATTGAGGGCGGGTTTGATGAGGCTCCAGGCGCTCGGGGGTTCGCGGAGTGCGTTGTAGTGGACCCCGACGGCGGCCCCGACCACGAGCGCCGACGCCAGAAGCGCAAGCCCCACGACCGCGTACAAGACCTGGGTCGCCAGATAGCCGGATCGCGAGATCGGCCGGGAAAGGACCATGTCCATCGTTCCCCGCTCGACCTCGGCCGCGACGGCCGACGAGCCGCGATTGATCGCCCAGAGCGACAGCGTGAGGATGATCAGCGGGTGATTCCAGAACGCCATCATGATCGAAAGCGAGTTCGGGCTGTCGGCCATGCCCATGTTCCGCATCCACTGGGCGCGGCCGCTGTCGTCGTCGGAGGCGAGCATCTTGAGGATCTCGAGCTCGCTCCTGGACGTGACGAAGACGAACAGCCAGCCCAGCCCAAACAGCGAGGCCGCCGACAACACGAGCATCCAGCGCGACTCATGAATATGCTTGGAAACAAGCGTGACGAACCCTCTCATGCTCCGTGCTCCGAAACCAGTGCGCCGGGACCGTGAAAGCGGTCGTAGAGGCTTTGCAAGTCCTCGACGCCGATGGCGACGTCGTCGACAGGCGCGGCGGCGAGCCACTCGAGCAGCGGCTTGAGCGCGCCTTGATGCTCGAATAACAGCACGCCGTCGGTCTGGTCGCGGGGATGGAGCTCGAGCATGGCGGGAACCTCGACCGTCGCCCCAACCTGGAACCGCAAGAGCAACATCCGCGCACGTTTGCGCTCGTGCATGTCCTCGAGGTGCATGAGCCGCCCCTTGCGCATGATCGCGACCCGGTCGGCCACCTGCTCGACTTCCGAAAGCACGTGGCCCGAAAAGATCACGCTCTGACCCGCCGATCGCGCGTCGCGCACCAGGTCGAGCACCAGCCCCCGCGCCGACGGGTCGAGCGCCGACGTGGGCTCGTCCAGGATCAGCGTGTCCACCGGATCCGAGAACACCTGCGCCAGCGCCAGCTTTTGCTTCATCCCCGTCGAGAACGCGCGGATCTTCCGCCCCAGATCGAGCTCCATCACCCGCTCGCCGATCGCGACCGCCCGGTCCAGCCCCACGCCGTCGCGCAGGTCGCTGAGCAGCTTGAGCATCTGATAACCCGTCATCGACTGATACATACGAATCTCGCCGGGCAAATATGAGACCTGCCGCCGCACCTCGAGACTGTCGCGCCAGACGTCGAACCCGCCGACCTTGGCCCACCCCGCCGTGGGCCGCAACATCCCCAGGAGGAGCCGGATCGCCGTCGTCTTCCCCGACCCATTGGGACCCAGAAGCCCAAACACCTCGCCCCGACGCACCTCGACCGACAGGCCCTCAAGCGCGGCCAGATGCCCATAGTACTTGGTCAAACCCTCGGTCACGATCACCGGCGAACGATCCATGAAACCCTCGTCGCTTCAGGCCAAACTCGAAACCGTCCCCCAGCACGCTTTACTAAGCATCAGGACGGCCGCCCGGAGGCCAGCTCCGCCGATCATTTACGGGAAATGCGCGCGATACACACAAGCACGCACGGAACGATTTGCAAAATTAAGCCAGTTAGTCCGTTTTTTAGACGATCTAGTTGTCATCGCGTGAGTGACGGAGTAGGTTAGATTCCTTTTTTGGCGTGAACGACCTCGCGGGTTGGAAAGTGGCGTGGGGTCGGTCGCCGCGGAGTGATTCGCGGCGGGGGTCGAAAGATTGGGCGGTGCGGTTCCCGGGGAGTGGGAAACATGATGGCGACGTTGCCAGTGCGATCGGGACGGTTGGGGCGTGAGGGTCCGCGGCTGTATGTCGAGGAGGAGCCCGCCGAGCGGGCTGCCTACTGGAGGATCAACGGGTATCGGGCGGCGTTGTACGTCTGGACGGTCGCGGAATGGGAGTCGATGGCGGAACGACCGCGTGACGCCCAGTATCATCCCAGCGGTTTGTGGTGTGCACTTCGCGTCGATTAGCGAGGCGTGAAATGGGCAGCGGGGTGGTTTGGGTTTCATGGGCGTGGTTTGCGGCCCAAGTCGGCCTTGGGGGCCGGCGCTAGGGCGGGTGCGGCGAAGACGACGAAGACCTCGGTTCCGACGGGTGGAACGGTCTTGGGGTTCGCGACGTACGATCGTTCGGCGTCGCTCGCCGAGCTGGCGAGCGGCAAGTCGAGGATCGCGCTCGCGAAGTTCGCGACGGTGATCAGGTCGCCGTCGTCCGCCGCGTACCTCATCTTGTTCGTGCCCCGATCGTGGTAGAGCTGGCTGCCGGCGAAGACCCAGTCCACGGCGAGCGGCGTTTTCTTGACCTCGTCCATGACCCAGTCCTTGGCGTCGGACGACTGGTCCTTCCCGTCCGCGCGCCAGCGGAGGGTCATCTTGACCTTGTCGCCCGTGGGGGGCTCGAATCGGGGGGCGAACTGGACGGGCCGGCCGGGCTTGAGCCCCGTCAGCAAGAGGCCGGCGTGGATCTGGGTGGGAACGGCGTCGGTGGCCAGGATGGCTTCGTGTTCCTTGGTCCCCTTGAGGCACACCAGGTGTTCGAGCGGCCCCTCGCGGAGCACGACCCTGGCCTTCATGACCAGCTTTTTCGCCTCCGGGTCGAACCAGAGGCTGCGGCCGAGCGCGTTCCAGCCCGCGTCGGGCTTGAGCTCGGCGGGGCGTGCCTGCGCCTGGGGTCCACCCATCGCGACGAGCGTCAAGACAAGCGCACTGATGGTCATGATCGAGCCCATGAACGGAGACGCCGCGGGGCCAGCCGGCTCGGTTCGACCGGGTTCACGGCTCGGCTCCTCAGGTAAGCATCCCGCAAATGGGGCTCTTCTTCAAGCACTCGCCGCGGGGGGATCTTTGTCTTTCCGCGCTGCCGCCAATGACACGAGGCCGCCGGAGCTTTCGTTCCGGCGGCCTCGTGGTTTGGGACGTTTGACGGCGAGGATCGCGCTTGACCGGGATCAGAGCGCGACAGACGGCGGGATGCCCAGCCGTGCTTCCTCTTCCTCGAGGATCACGATTCGGGGCGTGACCATCAGCATCAGGCTGGTGGTGGTCCGGCCGATGCCGATGTTGCGGAACAGACGATCGATGAGCGGCGTCTTCGAGAGGATCGGAACGCCGTACTCGAGGCGCTGTTCGTTCAGGGTCTTGACCCCGCCCAGAAGCACGGTGCCGCCGTCGGGCACGGTCACCGTGGTTCGGACGAAGTTCGTGGTGGTGTTCGGAAGCTGGATGGTGCCGTTGATGGACGCCGCTCCGCCGCCGAACCCCGTGCCGCCGACGGCGGCTGGAATCTGGATCGTGGTGAACCCGTTAAAGGCATTGAAGAACGGGCTCAAGGACATTCGCACATAGCGCCTGTCGGCCGACACGACGGGAGTGACGGTGAGCGTCACGCCGTTGGGAATCTGGCCGATCGAGGGGATGAACGCGACGGCGCTCACGCCCACCAAGGGGAAGAGCGACGCGACGTAGAACGTGAGCTGGTTGCTGAAGATCGTCGCCAGTGCGCCGTTGAAGGTGGTGACCTTCGGAGCCTGGAGCACGTTCGACCGGCTGTCTCCCTGAGCGGCCGTGAGGAAGAGATAGACCTCGAGGTCCGACAGGAAGGCGAGCCCGAAGGTCGCCCCAGCGCCCGGAACCGCATTGGTCGGGGCGGCCAAGGTCGAGGTGGTATTGGTGAACGGGATCTGGAGACCCGGCGAGAAGTTGCCGATGCCGCCCCCCTGGGTGCCGACGATCATCGGGCCGGAGGATGGCGTCGTGAAGTCGCGGATCGGGTTGACAAGGTAGGGGGCCGAGACAATTGAGGCGCCCCCCGACGAACCGCCCGACGAACCGCCGCCCGACGCACCACCCGACGAACCGCCGCCCGACGCACCACCCGACGAACCGCCGCCCGACGCACCACCCGACGAACCGCCGCCCGAAG
>DAIDHE010000481.1 GCA_027459775.1 Planctomycetales bacterium
GGCCCCGATCGACCGCAAGGCGTCGACGACAGGGCCGGGACCGCGCATGCCGCCGCTCGAAGTCTACATGTTTGGCGAGGTCGATTTTCTGGAGATCCAGCGGCTCCAGCGGCGGATCGTCTACGACCTGGGCGAACAAGACGGGGCGGCCCTGATCCTCTGCGAGCACCCGCTCACGATCAGCGTGGGGCGGACGGGCAGTTGGGCGCACATCGCGTGCGACCATGATGCGCTCAAAGGGATGGGCATCGGCGTCCACTGGATCAATCGCGGCGGCGGCTGCGTGCTCCACGGGCGCGGTCAGCTCGCAGCCTACGTGGCGATGCCCCTGGGCGCGATGGGCGTCACGCTCTTCGAATACCTCGATTGCCTGAACCAGGCGGTCATCGACGTGCTCGCCGAATTCGACCTCGAAGGCCAGACACGGCCCGATCTTCCGGGGGTCTTTTCCGGGCGCTCCCGGATCGCATCGGTCGGCGTGGCCGTCAGCCGCGACATCGCCTACCACGGCCTGACCCTGAACGTCGGGCCTTTTCTCGAGATGTTCCGGGTGATCCATGAGCCGGGTTTGGATGGCGCACCGCTCCGCCAGACGTCGATGGAATCGCGTCGACAACGGCCCGCCCCCATGCCCAAGGTCAAGGAAGCGCTCATCCGCCGCCTGGAGCGGGGCTTTGGCCTGGAAGAACATCATCTTTACACGAGCCACCCCATGCTGCGGAGTGGGGCGGCGAGGAGAGTTCATGTCACCAGCCTCGGCTAAGGAAACGGCTCGGGTGCTCTTGCCCGTTCTGGGCGCGGGCGCCGACCCGGGCGCGACGGAGGCCGAGCCGGACGCCCGGCCCCGGAGGCTGCCGCCGTGGCTCAAGCGCCCGATCCCCGCCGCGGGCGGGATCGGGTTCACCCGCGACCTGGTCGCCGAGCTCGGGCTCGAGACGGTCTGTGAAAGCGCCAAGTGCCCCAATCGCTCGGAATGCTGGACCTCGCGCACCGCGACCTTCATGGTGCTGGGCGACGTCTGCACCCGGCCGTGCGGGTTTTGCGCGGTCCCCCGCGGCAAGCCCGAGGCCGTCGCCGACGACGAGCCCGACCGGCTCGCCGAGGCCTGCGCCCGGCTCGGCCTCAAGCACGTCGTCATCACGTCGGTCACCCGCGACGACCTACTCGACCAGGGCGCGGGCCATTTCCGCGACTGCGTGCTGGCGGTGCGCTCGCGATTGGACGCCACGATCGAGGTGCTCACCCCCGATTTCAGCGGTCGGCCCGATCTGATCGACCTCGTCATCGACGCCCGGCCCGACGTCTTCAACCATAATCTCGAAACCGTGGCGCGGCTTCAGCGGGCGGTCAGGCGCAAGAGCCAGTACGCGACCAGCCTCGCGGTGCTCGAGCACGTCAAGCGCTCGAGCCCGGCGATCAAGACCAAGAGCGGGCTCATGCTCGGCCTGGGTGAGACGACCGAGGAAGTGGTCGAGACCCTGGCCGACCTGCGCATGATCGGCTGCGATTTCGTGACCCTGGGGCAGTACCTTCAGCCCACGGCCCGGCTGCTCCCCGTGGTGCGCTATCTGCATCCCGACGAATTTGACGAACTGGGGCGGATCGCGCGGGCCATGGGCTTTCTCGAGGTCGCCAGCGGCCCGTTCGTGCGGTCGAGCTACCACGCCGGCGAGATGGCCCAGGCCGCGCCGAGCACCCCCCTGCCCCTCGTGTGAATCGGCCGCGCTCGCTTAAACCCCGAGCACGCGGTCGCGCGCCGTGACCTCCCACTGGCTGACCGCCTGCCCGTCCCGGATGACGTACGCTCGCCGGTGCAAGGCGACCGTGGGGCAGACGTGGGTGGGAATCGCCAGTAGCACGTCTCCGACGGCGTAATCGCCCGCGCGGGGTGTTTCGAGGACAAGGTGTTCCTCGCTGTGATTGACGTGCGCAGCATCCTCGAGCCCGAGCACCCGGGCGCGGGGGCCGGAGGGATCGGCGGCGACGGCCTTGTGACCCAGGTCGAGACAAAGCCGATCGGCTCGCGGACGGCTGACGACCCGCGTGAGCAAAAGCGCGGCCGGCGTGAAGCGAAGGTCGGGAAAACGTTCGGTATAGCTCGCGTCGTGAAAGATGATCGTGCCGGGAGAGCACTCGACGCCGGGATGCTCGAGGGCCGCGTGGATCGGGAAGGTCGGCGATCCACCCATCACCAGCCGGGGCACGGCGAGCCCCTGTTTTTCCAGGCGATCGGCGAGCGCGAGCACCTTCTCACGCCCGGGCCGGGCCGCTGCCAGCCGCGCGGCCGGATTGGTATCGCGAATGTGGCCGTCGTAGGCATGCAGGCCATCGGCCCTGAGATTCGGAAGCCGGTCGACGAGCGCGTAAAGATCGGCCGCCGCGTCACCGGGGTCGATCCCCGTCCGGCCCATGCCGATCTCGAGGTCGACCAGCACCGACAACGTCCGATCGAGGCCGGCCGCCGCCTCGGACAAGGCGCGGGCCGAGTCCGGATGATCGACGGTCACCCGGAACTTGGTCGCGCGATACCCGCGAACCAGGTGGATGTACCGCTCGAGGTTCGGACCGACGAGCGGGTACGCCAGGAGCACGTCCCCGCCCCCCGCCGCCGCGATCATCTCGGCCTCGGCGATCGTCGCGCACTTGTGCTTCTTGATCCCCAGCGATTCCACCAGCCGCACGATCTCGGCCATCTTGTGCGTCTTGACGTGCGGGCGCAGCCGCTCGGCCCCACGCGCAAGTGCGATCATCGCCTGCACGTTCTCGCGCACAAGGTCCGGGTAGATCAGTAGCGACGGACTGAGGAGGTCGGACGAATCCCGAATCGAATAACGTGGGTCGATCATGAATCGCAAGCCCCAGGTTTCGGTGGTCCAGCACGCCGGTATAACAATAACGCCTCGCCGGGGCAATTCGCGAGCACGTTCGCCCGAATCCACCTGAACGGTGAAGTCAGGCATCCATGCTTCGCATGACGACCTGGCGGTGCGCCGCTTTACGGCGGCGGGATGACCGGGCAGCCATCCAGGAGTCTGCGGCCTTGTTGTTCGTCGATCTCGAGGAGATCGAGCAGGCGATGACGGATGGTCGTGAGCAGCGCCTCGACGGCCGCGGGTGTTGGATCGGGAATCGTGACCGCGCCGCCTGCGCGTTTGTCGTGCCCGCCGGCGTTGCCCATCCCGTTCACGGCTTCCGAGAGGATTTCGCCCGCGCGCCCACCCAGTCTGTTGGCGCGGAGCGAGAGCTTGAGCATTCCCTCGAAAACCCCCGTCGCCAGCGACCAGTGGACCTGGTCGAACCGGACGAAGAAATCGGCGATCTCGGCGATGATGTCGGGCTGGGTCACGATGCCGCACCAGCTCACCACCAGGTCGTCGTAAATGAAGGCGTTGGCGAGGGCGATCTGGAAGGTGGCGAAATGGCTCTGGGGCAGTTTGGGGTTCTTGATCTGGGCGAGTAGATCCTTGTCGGCGCGGGGGAAGAGCCAGATCAGAGCCCCGTCGTCGAGCGAGCTGGCCTCGCGGGGATAACCGGTGGTCTCGGAATCGATTCCATAAAGGAGGGCGGTCGCCAGGGCGGGCGACGTCAAGACCCCCTGCTCCAGCAAATAGCCAGTCACCATCGTGCTGGTCGCACCCATATGAGTTCGGATGTCACGAAAGAGGGCGGTCTCGACTTCGCCCCCGGTTTCGTGATGATCGATCACCACGTGGGGCATGACCGCCTCGCTATGCCGCCGGCCCGTATGCGGCTGGGTGTCGACCATCACGAGAGCCGTCTCGGAATCGACGTCAACCTGCTCGACGGGAACGAGCGCGATCGGGATCAGCTCGACCATGGCCCGATTCTCGGATCGGGCGATCATGCCGTCGACCGTCAAGATCACCGGCTTGCCTGGCTGGGCGGCCTCGATGAGCGCCTTGATCCCGAGCATGCTCGCCAGCGAATCGGGATCGGGATTCACATGCGAGACGACCACGACCCGGCGAAACGGCCGGATCACCTCGAGAAGACGCTCCGATCGAGTGCGACGCTTGAGCCGCCCCTCGTCAGGTTCCGATTCCCGGAGTTCGTCCGTCATCGTCGCCACGATTCTCGAATCTCGCGTCACCTCGCAAACCGGACCACGACGATCGCTTCATTTTCCGAGCGTCGCGACACGTTATTAGACTACTCAAACCATCCTCGCTCTCGCCAGAGCCCCTCCCTGCAAAACCCGCGTCGCCGTCTTGCCCAGGCAATCCCTGCACCGGTATCATGCCTCCGCCGCCCTTGATCCCTAACCCTCGCCCCAATCATGGTTTACGATGCGCATGTATAGCCCGCCGAGTCGTGGGCTGGACAGGGCCCAGGCGGGTTCGCCGGGGGCTCGTGCGTGCGTCTGGGGCTGGTCCGAGCCCGCGCGGCAAGTGTTGGCGATCTCCGCGTTCATGACCGCTTTTCTCTTGGGGGCGGCCTGGCTGGCGATCATGCCCACCGCCGAATCCACGCCCGCCGCCGCGCCCCGGCTCGAGGTCGATCTCAACACCGCCCCAGCCCATGTGCTGTCGACCCTTCCGCATGTCGGGACCGCCCTGGTCGATCGCGTCGTTGCCATCCGCCGCCAGCGACCCCTCGCATCGCTGGCCGACGCCCGAGCCCGCGTCCCCGGCATCGGCCCGGCCACCATCGCCCAGCTCGCGCCCCACCTCAAGATCGACCCGACCCAAGCACAAACCGCCCCAACCCTGGCCAGCACCACGGCGGCCAAGCCTCCGCGAACCCGCCGCGCACGCACTGGGCGCGGCCCACGCCTCGAGACCGCACTTGCCACCAGCCAAGACCCCAGGTAAGTTAAACTGTTGTTCAACAACGCTCGGGCCATGCTTCGTGAGCGGTCCGGAAGTGGATTCTCGGCTGGTTTTCGTGGTCGAGGCAGGGTCGAGGTTTGAGGTCGCGCCATGGCCGTTTCGCGAGCCTGGGTCAGAAGAATGCCGTGGGCGCTCGCGCTTGTCGTTGGCTCGTGGCAGGGGTTGGCCTGGGGGCAGCTTCCCCAGCCGCGGCTGACGAGCCTATCTCGGGTCGGGGGCCGCGTCGGCGAGTCGATCGAGACGACCATACGAGGCGCTGATCTCGAAGGGGCGGAGCGGCTCTGGTTTGATCACGATGCAATCACCGGCGTGCGGGTGAAGGACGGGGTTTTCCGCGTGACCGCGCGGCCCGACGCCCCTCTGGGCTGCCACGACGTTCGGGTGGTGGGCAAGTACGGCGTGAGCAACCCGCGGACGTTCGTGGTCGGCGACCGCCCCGAGACCGCCGAGATCGAGCCCAATAACACCCCCGACCGCGCCAACGCGCTCGAGATTGGCGCGGTCATGAACGGCGAAATCAACGCCGCGACCGATGTCGATCTTTTCACCTTCACCGCGCGCCGCGGCCAGCGGCTGTTCGTCGACCTCGAGGCCGAACGCATCGAAAGCCGCCTCGACGCCACCGTCCGGCTGCTGGATCCCGCCGGCTCGGAAATCGCCGAGAGCCGCGACGTCCATGGCGCTGACCCGTTTCTCGACGTCGTGATCCCCGCCGACGGCCGGTATTTGCTCAAGGTGCACGACGCGATCTACGGCGGCGCGCCGGAATACGCCTACCGCCTGACCGTGCACGAAGGCCCCTATCTCGACGCGATCGTTCCCAGCGCGGCCGCCGCCGCGGGGGGTACAGGTCGATTTCGCGTCATCGGCCGCCGGCTGGGCCCAAGCGCAACGATCGAGCCCGCGCTCTCGACGGGCGGGCCAGCCATCGAAATTCTTGATGATATGATCGCGCTTTCATCCGAGAATCTGATTGACGGCGCGGGGCCCGCTCGATTGTTCGCGCCTTCGTCGGCCTTCAGCCGGCGGGGCTTCGAGGTCGCGTTTGCCCGCGCCGTCTCCACGGGCGGGCCCGCCTGGCTCACGCGGCCGATCTTCGTGGCCGCCACGACCCTTCCCGTCGACGTCGAGCGCGAGCCCAACGACCCCGATCATCCGCAACGGGTCACGCCTCCCTGCGACGTCTCGGGCTCGTTTCATCCGGCCGGCGACGTCGATCTTTACCAGTTCCAGGGCCGCAAGGGCGACATCTGGTGGATCGAGGGCAAAGCTGAGCAAATGGGATCCTCGGCCGACCCCTCGATCGTCGTTCAAAGGGCAGGCGCGAAGGGCGCTCTCCCGGCCGATCTGGCACGAGCCGACGACACCCCCGACCAGGGGCTCGCCGCTCGGTTCAACACCCAGACCGTCGACCCGCGCCTGCGCTGGCAGGTTCCCGAGGATGGGCTCTACCAGGTCGAGATCAGCGACCTCTACGGCTCGCAGCGCGGCCATCCGCGCTTGACCTACCGGCTGATCATCCGCAAGGAAGAGCCCGATTTCGACCTCGTCCTCACACCATACGCCCCGGCCCCCAACGGCTCGGCGACCGTGCGGGCCGGCGGTCGCGAGCTGGCCGCGATTGCCGTCATTCGCCGCGACGGCTTCGCGGGCCCGATCCGCGTCGAGGGCCGATCGCTCCCCGCCGGGGTGCACATGGACCCGGTCGTGATTGCCGCCAATCAATCGATCGCCCCCGTCGTGTTCGAGGCCGATGCCAGGGCCCCCGCCGGCTTGGGCGTGGTTCAGCTCGCGGGTCGATCGCGCTACGGCGATCGCAAGAACGAGCTGGCGTTCGTGCCCAGGGCCGCCATGCTGGGCCCCGACCTTTCGCGCCCGGCGATCGCCGGCCTGATGACCGGCCCGCCCAACAATAACGCCCCCTCGTTCGCCGAGGCGCGGGTGGTTCGCGGGTTTGTACTGGGGGTTCTGGCCGATCCCGCCCCGCTCGCGCTCGCCGCCAGCCCGCGCAGGGTCGTGGCCGCCCAGGGGAGCCGGATCGAGCTCGACCTCAAGGTCGCCCGCCAGGCCGGCTTCACCGAGGCCGTCGCCGTGAGCGCGGCCGACCTGCCCCCCAACATGCCCCCAGCCGCGTCGACCATCGCCAAGACCGACGCCGCTGGCTCGATCGCCCTCTTCGTGCCCCGCAACGTCCCAACAGGCATCTATTCGTTCTCGCTCCGAGCCGCCGGACCCTATCCCTTCAGCAAGGATCCCGCCGCCAAGACCAAGCCCAACATCAACCTCGCCGAGCCCTCCAACCCCGTCGAGCTCGTCGTCCGACCCGCCCCGCTCAGCCTCGCCGTCAAGAACGGCGGCGGAACGATCAAGCTGTCGGGATCGCTCGAGATCGAGGCGACCATCACCCGCCAGAACGGCGCGCAAGGCCCCGCGACCCTCCACGTGACCGCCCCGAAAACGCTGGGATTGACCGCTTTATCCCTCGTGGTTCCCGCCGATAAGTCCACCGCCAGGCTGACCTTGAGGGCCGCCAAGGACGCCCCCCTGGGCGCGGCCGCCGGGGTCTACGTCTCGGCCTCGATCGCCGTCCGCGGCGAAACGATCGAGGTCGACGAACCCCTTCCCCTCTCGGTCGCGAAATAACCCGCCCCGCGCGCCGCTCTCGAGGTAATTTACTATTATGAACACATTATTGTTAAAACGCGCATGTCGATTGCTGGCGGTCTGGGGCGCGATCGCGCAGGCGCGAGCCCTGGCCGACGCCCAACCGATCGAGGTCAGGATCCCGGTCCGTAAGACCCCCGTGAGCTTCGCGCGCGACGTCCAGCCGTTCCTCGAGGACCGGTGCGTGGGCTGCCACGGCTCGGCCCTGGCCGAGCACCGGCTCAACATGGAAACCGTCGCGGGAATGATCAAGGGAGGCAAGCGCGGACCCTCGATCAAGCCAGGCAAGGGCGACGAGAGCCTGATTCTCAAGATGGCGGCCCGGCGGATGACGCCGGCCATGCCCCCCATCGACAAGCCGGCGAATCGGCCGCTCGAGCCCGAGCAGCTCGGCTTGCTCAAGCTCTGGATCGACGAAGGCGCGCACGACGATTCGCCCGCGGAGCCCGTGCCCGAGCCCACGCTTTCTCTGAGCGAGCCGCCCGCCGCGATTCGATCGATCAACGCCGTCGACCTCACCGCCGACGGCGCCCGGCTCGCGGCGGGAGTCTCGAACAAGATCCAGATCCACGACGTCGATTCCGGGCTCGAGATCGTCGCCCTCGACGCCGGCAAGGATCTGGTCCAATCGCTGCGCTATAGCCCCGATTCCTCGATCCTCGCCGCCGGCGGCTATCAAGCGGTGACCCTCTGGTCGGCCCCCACGGGCGGCCGGAGCGCTGTCTACAAGGGCCATTCCGCCGCGGTCGCCGCGATCGCCCAGGCCGCGGACAGGCTCTATTCCGGTGGTCTCGACAAGACGATCCGCGCCTGGAAAAGCGGCGACGGGACGCTCTTACAGACCTGGCCTCAGCCGGCCGCGGTGCGATCGCTGGTGGTTTCGTCTGACGGCAAGAGCCTCTTCGCCGGCTACGACGACGGCGTGCTTCGGCGCATCGACGCGACCAACGGAAAAGAGCAATCCCTCTTGAAAGGCCAATCAAAGGCGGTCATCGACCTCGCTCTTTTGGCGGGGTCGAAGGACGTGGTCCGTCTCGCGTTCGCCGGGCTCGACGGGACCGCCGGTCTCTGGGTGATTCCGAGCTCGACCAAGCCCGACCGCGTGATCCCGCTCGAGAGCTCCAAGGTGATGGTCCGGGCGGTGGTTGCCGTCCATGAGGGCAAGCTGGTCGCGACCGCCGGCGACGACGGCGTCGTGCGCCTGTACCACGGCGAGACGGGGGCGCTCGTCAAGACGGTCGCGACCGGCCGCGCGCGGCCGATCCGATCGCTGGCGGCCAGTCGCGAGGGCCTTTTGCTCGCCGGCTTCGACGACGGCGTCGCCCGCTTGATCACGCTCTCCGAGGGAAAGCTGGTCCATGAGCTGACCGGTCTGAAGGGTTCGGTCCGAGCCGCGGCCTTTTCGCCGCGCGGGGACCGGCTGGCCACGACGGGAGATTCAGGCGGCGTGAAGATCTGGGACACGGCCTCTGGCGCGGGGGTCATCGCCTTTGGATCGACCCCGCCCACGAGCGGCAAGCCGGCGCCCTTCGAGCGCGTGGCCTTCGCGAGCGACGGCGAGATCGTGACGGCCGCCGCCGATGGAGGGCTCGCGCGGTGGTCGTTCACGGGCTCGTGGGGAGTGATCCGAACCCTGGGTCCGCACCGGTTCCGGGTGCTCGCGCTCGATTTCAGCCCCGACGGCACGCTGCTCGCGACCGGGGGGGGCGAACCGTCGGCATCGGGCGAGGTGATGCTCTGGGAGGTCGGAAAGGGCTTGCTGGCCAGGCGCTGGGACTCGCTTCATTCGGACACGGTCTTGGGCCTGCGCTTCTCGCCCGATGGCACCAGGCTCGCGACCGCCTCGGCGGACAAGTTCGTGAAGGTGATCACACTGGCCGACGGCAAGCTCGCGCGGTCGTTCGAGGGGCACACCCACCACGTGCTTGGCGTCGACTGGCAGGCCGACGGCAAGCGCCTGGTCTCGGCGGGCGCGGACAGCGTTCTCAAGCTGTGGGACTATGAATCGGGCGATCAGATCCGCACGTTACAAGGCCCCAAGAAGCAGGTGACCGCGGTGCGCTGGCTGGCCGGCGGGCCGGAGATCGTGGCGGCATCGGGCGACGGCCAGACCCGCGGCTGGAGCCCCGACAATCCCAACCCCAGGCGCTCGTTCGCGGGCCCCAAGGATTACATCCTCACCCTCGCCGTCTCGGCCGCCGGCGCACGCCTGGCCGCGGGCTGCGCCGACGGCACGATCTACGCCTGGGACGGCAAGACCGGCCGGCTTATTCGCTCGATCACCCCGCGATAAATGGCTCGACGCGCTCGCTGGGTCGAGGCGACGGCACGGACGTGGCGCGGCTTGGCAACGACGCCCCTTGGCGCGAGGTTCCCGCCTGATCTCGATGGGGCGGCGGCGGCGCGGGACGTCTTCACGCCTGGCCTACCCCGGAAAAAAGGCGTGTCTCAGACCACCATCATGCGGTACATTCATCAGGAGCACGAATCGAACGAGAGCCGCCGGAATGCAGACTGGCTTTCGGCAGCCGTCCAATTCGTCGGCGGCAGCCGCTCGATCCAGAACCCGCGAGGAATTGGTCATGAGCAAGCGATACACGGTGAGCGACGGCAAGCTCGTGCTCAATCTCGAGGAGGCCGCGGAAGGCGGTTACATCGTAACCTCGCCTCTCAACCCGGAATTGATCACGCAAGCGGAGACGATCCAAGAGGCGTTCGCGAGCGCGCGCGACGCCTCGAAAGCGTTGCGGCGATCTCGAGCGCTACTGCTTCGCCGACTGGCGGCCGCCAAGTCGCCCGGATGAAAAAGCCCGATGCATCGTCGGCGACTTGAACAACACCTGCGCGACTCCGGCTGCATCCTGCACCACCACGGCGCCAGCCATGATATCTGGGTCAATCCCACGAACCTCGCCCAGGCACCGGTTCCAAGGCACAAGGAGATCAAGCAAGGAACCGCGCGGGGCATTTGCCGGATCCTTGGGATAGCGAAGCCCCCAGGAGATTAACGCTCCAGCCGACGCCCCTGTCCACGCCGTCTCGTATCAAGCCTTAATGGGGCCGCGGCGATGAAGCCGTGGAAGAGTAGGATTGATCGACGTCGAGGTAAAAGCGCGAGAAATCAAATGGGTCAGTACTCGTTGAGAAATCAAATGGGTCAGTACTCTTTGATTTCCCGCGGCAAGACCACGACGGGATCGCCGCCAGGCGGCGAATGGTGTAACAATAGAGATCAAGGCCGGTCAGGATTTGTCCTGGGAGATAACAGCACATCATAGCCGCGTGAGAATGTTTCTTTTTTCCAACATTCGATGGCGGGGTGGGAGCGAGGGATGGAGATGTCGGATGGGGCTTATGGGAAAGAGCTGGAGGTCGCGGCGCGGGCGGTGGGGCGGGCGGCCCGGCTGTGCCGGGCGGTACGTTTGGAGCTCAAGCCCGAGGCGCTCTCGAAAGAGGATTCGAGCCCGGTCACGATCGCCGATTTCGGCGCGCAGGCCCTGATCGGCGAGGCGCTTCTCGGCGCATTTCCCAGCGACCCGGTCATCTCCGAGGAAGACTCAGCCGAGCTCGCCAAACCCGAGAATACAGGGCTTCTGACCCAGACGACCCGTTATTTCAATCGGGTCGCGGGCTCGAATGAGAGGGAACCCGCCAGTCCAGACGCCGTCCGACGGTTGATTGACCACGGGGCGACCGCGCACGCGAGCGTGCGATTCTGGACCGTCGATCCCATCGACGGGACCAAAGGGTTCTTGCGCGGCGGCCAGTACGCGATCGCGCTGGCGCTCGTCGTGAACGGGCGAGTGGTCGTGGCGGCGCTCGCCTGCCCCGAACTCGAGGCCGGCGGCACCCAGGACGCGCCAGGGGCGATCTTTTTCGCCGTTCGCGGACAGGGCGCGCATGTGATCCACGAGAGCCGGGTCGAAAGAATCGCGGCGAACGCTCGGCGCATTGGCGTCGGAACGAGCGCGGATCCGGCGGCCGTGGGCTATTGCGAGTCGGTGGAATCATCACACAGCGCCCAGGGCGAATCCGCCCTGGTGGCTTCCCGCCTGGGGATCAGAACCCAGCCCCGGCGGATCGACAGCCAGGCCAAATACGCCCTCGTGGCCCGCGGTGACGCTGATCTCTATCTGCGCCTGCCAACCCGCAAGGACTATCGCGAAAAAATCTGGGACCACGCCGCCGGGGCGCTTCTGGTCGAGGAGGCCGGCGGAACCGTCACCGATATCACCGGCCGACCGCTGGAATTCCACCACGGACGCGAGCTCGTCGCCAATCAAGGCGTCGTCGTCAGCAACGGCCGCATTCACCAAGCCGTCATCGCGGCGATCAACGCCCAGCGCTGAGGCTCACTCGCCTGGCCCAAGTCGCCACGAAAAATCGCTGAATCGCTCCCCGCGCGGCAGATTCCACCGGTTCTGCCCACCGCGTCGAAGGATCCGCTTCCACGGATTCTTCGATCAACGCCTGACTCATCATGGGAAACGATGAAGAATGGGCAATCTCGGGCAACTTCGTTGATTGACTAAAATGCAGAGGCTATATTAGCGAGGCCTCACCGCTGCGCGCTCGTTGCTGCGCGCCCATCTTCCGGATGAGACAAAAATGTATTCGAATGACCCGTTATATTCCACACCTTCCGCTTGACGGCCTGGAGATTCGGGCTAAAAACCTCAAGGTGCATTGATGCATCGTAGCAACCCGATCTGGTAGAGTTGATGGTTCGCGGACGGGGTCGTGGGGGGTGTACGGGGAGGTTGGGGGACGCGACAGAGGGGGTGGGAGATGGGGAGACGCCGGGTCAAGCGGGCGGGGCATAGAGTTCCGCGGAAGCGCGGATTGGTGCTGAATCTCGAGTTATTCGAGGATCGTTGCCTGCTGTCGACGATCACGGTGACGAGCACCGCCGACACGGGGGCGGGGACGCTGCGCGCGGCGATCACGAGCGCCGATGGGGCGGCGGGCTCCACGATCGATTTCAACATCCCGACCACCGATCCCGGCTATAGCCCCGTGACGAAGACCTGGACGATCACGCCGCTCTCGCCGCTGCCCGCCATCACGGCGACGACGACGATCGACGCGACGGGTCAATCCGGGTATGCGGCTGGAGCGCCCGTGGTGGTGATCCTGGGAACGTCGACCACGGGTGACGGGCTGGTCTTGGGGACGGGGTCGAGTGGGAGCGTGGTCGAGGGGCTCGCGATCGCGGGGTTCATCAGCGGGGCTGGGGTTCACGTCGAGTCGAGCGGCGACGTGGTTGAGTCGAGCCAGATCGGGGTCGACATCGTTGGCGGCACGGCCAAACCAGGGAACGCGGAGGGAGTGCTCGTCGACGGGGGGGCGAACAATACGATCGGGGGCACGACCGCGGCGGCTTCGAACCTGATCGGGTTCAACACGACGGCCGGCGTGCAAATCACGGGGACCACGGCCGCCGGCAACATGGTGGTGGGCGACTTGATCGGCACGGGCGCCTCGGGCGCCAATCTGGGGAATCAGGTCGGGGTGCAGATATTCAATTCCTCGAACAACACGATTGGCGGGACGGCGACGGGGGCGGCCAACACGATCGGGTTCAACAAAGCGCAAGGCGTGGCGGTGTTGTCGGGGAATCAGAACGCGATCCAGGAGAACACCTATCAAGGCACGAATGGGACGCTGACGCCGGTCGAGGCCAACGATATCACGCTCGGCCCCGGGGCTAACAATTACCAGGCCGCCCCGAGTTTGATCGCGGCGTCGCTTCAGATGGGAACGCTCTCGGTGCTGGTCGCGGGGCTGACCGCGGGAACGCCGGTCACGCTCGATTTTTACGAGATCGATTCCTCCACGAGCCCGATCAAGCGAGCGTTTCTGCAAAGCGTGACCTTGACCCCGGCGGCGACGGCGGCGACGGTGTCGATTCCGGGGTCGGGGCTGGCGACGGGCGACGTGGTCGGGGCGACGGCGACGGTCGCGGCGAATGGAACGTCGGTGTTCTCGAACGAGACGACGGTCCAGCCGCCACTGACGGTGACGACCACGGCCGACAACGGGAGCAAGAGCGCGCCAACGCCGGGCTCGTTGCGGGCGGCGATCCAGGCGGCGAACGCCGCGCCGGGCTCGACGATCAGCTTTCTGATTCCGACCAGCGACCCTGGCTATAACGCATCGACAAATACCTGGACGATCACGGTGCCGAGCGTGCTGCCGACCATCACCCGGGCGACGATCGTCAATGGTGAAAGCCAGCCGGGCTATGCGGGCTCGCCGCTCATCGTGGTGAACGGCGGAGGGGGGTCGTTCGATGGGCTGGTGCTCGGGACGGGCTCGGCGGGCGCCACATCGGCGGGGAGCGTGATCAAAGGGCTCGACATCGTGGATTTCGGCGGGTCGGCGATCCACGTCGAGTCGAGCAACGATCTGGTCATCTCGGACATTCTGGGAGCGGACCCCACGGGAACGGTGGCGGGGCCCGGGAACGGGCTCGGCGTGCTGGTCGACGGGGTGTCTGGGGCGACGATCGGGGGGACGGCGGCCGGGGCGGCGAATGTGATTGCTTACAACACCGGCGACGGTGTGAAGGTGAGCGGGTCGACGGCGACTGGCGCCTTGATTTCGCAAAACGCGATCTTCGCGAACAGGGGGCTGGGGATCGATCTGACCGGCGGTGCGAACGGCGGCCAGACGGCGCCGACGGCGCTGGCGGCGACGGCGGTCGGCGACTCGCTCATCGTCGACGGCTCATTCGTGGGTCCGAGGGGGATCAACACACTCGAATTCTTCGCCAGTTCGGCGAGCGGCCAGGGGCCGGCGTTTCAGTTTCTCGAGAGTGTGCCGATCACGCTGACCGCGGCGGGCGCGAACCCGTTCAGCCAGACGCTCACCCTGGCCGCCCCCTTGCTGCCGGGGCAGACGATCACGGCGACGGTCACCTCGCCGGCGAACAACACGTCGGAGTTCGCGGCGAGCGCAACCTTGCAGTCGCCGTTCGTGGTGACGCGGACGAGCGACAACGTACCGGGCCAGGCCGTGGGCTCGCTGCGGCAGGCGATCCTTGACGCCGGCATGGTCTCGTCGGGAACGACCACGATCAGCTTCGCCATTCCAACCACCGACCCAGGCTACTCCTCGTCGAGCGGGGTGTGGACGATCGCGCCCGCGACGGCGCTGCCGGCGATCACGACGCCGGTGGTTTTGAATGGGACGACGCAGCCGGGATATAGCGGAGCACCCGTGATCAAGATCGCGGGGGGTGGATCGGTGGGCACGGGGCTGACCCTGACGAGCACGGCGGCCGGCGGGGTCATCGCGGGGCTGGACATCGTCGGATTCACGGTGGCGGGGATCGACATCGCCACGAGCGGCGAGACGGTGGAGTCGGATTATCTCGGGGTCGCCCCCGATGGGTCGACGTCGGGTCCAGGAAATGGCGCGGGCGTCTTCATCAATGGCTCGAACAACACGATCGGCGGCGCCGCCGCCGCGGCCGCCAATACGATCGCGTTCAACACGGCGGCGGGGGTCGACGTGGATTCGGGGGTAGGGAATCTGATCAGCCTGAATGCGATCTTCGCCAACGGCCAGGCGATCGTGCTCAACGCGGCCAATAGCGCGAACGACAACCAGCCGCCGCCCCTCTTGTTGGGCGCGATCGCCTTCGGAACCCAAACCCTGGTGTATGGCTTCGCCCTGGGCGCGCCGAATACGCCGTACGAACTTCAGTTCTTTCGCAGCGCCCCTGGTGATCCGGGCGCGGCCGGGCAGGCGCATGTCTTTCTGGGTGCCGACCTCCTCACGACCGGAGCCACGGGCTCGGCGTTCTTCTTCTCCTTTCTGCAAACGACGACGGGGATCGGCCAGACGGTCACGGCGACGGAGATCGCGCCGACGAATGATACATCGGCTCTTTCGAATGGAGTGTCGGCGGGGACAAGCTTCGTGGTGACGACGACCGCCGACAACGGCAGCAACTCCGCGCCCACGACGGGTTCGCTGCGCGCGGCGATCATAAACGCCGACGCGGTCGGAGGCTCGCGGGTCACGTTCGACATTCCCACCTCCGATCCTGGCTATAGCGTGGCCACGAACTCGTGGACGATCGCGCCGCCCACGCCCTTGCCGGCCGTCACGGCCGCGACCACGATCGATGGGACAACGCAGCCGGGATTCAGCACGAGCACCTTCGCGCCGGTGATCCAGATCGACGGCGGCGGGCAGACGGGCGACGGGCTCACACTCGCGGCGGGCTCCGACGGCAGCGTGATCAAGGGGCTCGACATCTCCAATTTCGCCGGGGCCGGGATCAGCGCCGGCTCGGGTAACAACGCGATCCAGGGGGACTATCTCGGCACCAACATCGCCGGCACGGCCGCGGGGCCGGGGAACGAGACGGGGGTGTCGGTCAGCGGCTCGGGGAATACGATTGGCGGGACGACCGCGGGGGCGGCCGATGTCATCGCCTACAACACCGCGGCCGGGGGCACGGGCGCGGGAGTCGTGGTCACGACCGGGACGGGAAACCTGATCCGCCAGAACGCGATCTTCGCCAACGACCAGCAGATCGTGCTGGCGAGTGGTGGAAACAACCAGCAGAGCGCCCCGGTGATCACGGGAGTGAATTCGACCGCCGCCACGGGGACGACGATCATCCAGGGGACGGTCGCCGGGTTCACGTCGAGCTCGGTGTACAGGCTCGATTTCTTCTCGAGCGCGGCCGGCGACCCGGCGGGCACGCAGGCGCACGTGTTCCTGGGGACGGGGCTGGTCACGACGAACGCCGCCGGATCGGGTTCGTTCACCATCACGCTGCCCGTGGTCGTGGCCCTGGGGCAGACGGTGACGGCGACGGCCACGTCGGCGACGAACAACACCTCGGCCCTGGCGTCGGCGGTCTCGGTCTCGTCGCCCTATACCGTGACGAGGACGGCCGACAGCGGCGTGGGTTCGCTGCGGCAGGCGATCTTGAACGCCGACGCCGTGACGGGGTCCACTCCCCTGACCATTTCGTTCGCGATCGCCGGAACCGCGCCTTATGCGATCCTCTTGCAGAGCAGTCTGCCGGTGATCACGCGCCCGGTCGTCCTGAACGCCGAGAGCGAGACGGGATACGCGGGGACGCCGCTCGTGCAGCTCAGCGGACTGGGCCTGGGGGGCGATGGCATCGTCCTGGGTCCGGGCTCGGGCGGGAGCACGGTCGAGGGGTTCGCGATCAGTGGATTCCAGAGCGGCGCGGGCATCCACGTCGAGAGCCCGGGCGACCTGATCATGGGAACCTGGCTGGGGGTTGATGCGACCGGCCTGGCGGCCGGGCCTGGAAACGCCGTGGGCGTCTTCATCGACGGGGCCGGCTCGAACACGATCGGCGGCTCGACCGCCGCCGCGGCAAACCTGATCGGGTTCAACACGGCCGCCGGAGTCTCGATTTCGGGGAGTTCAGCCACGGGTAATCTTGTCATCGGCGACCTGATCGGCGCGGACGCCGCGGGGGACGATCTGGGCAATCAGATCGGCCTGGTGATCGCGGGCTCGAGCGCGAACAATACGATCGGCGGCTCGACCGCCGGCGCGGCCAACGTGATCGCTTTTAGCACGGGCGACGGAGTGCAGGTCAGCGGCCCGCTTACGACCGGGAATCTCATCTCGCGAAACTCGATCCACGCCAACGGCGGGCTGGCGATCGACCTGCTCAACGGCGGCAACGGTCAAGCAAACCAAGCGTTCAGCCTGACCAACGTCACCATCATCGCGTCCTTGAACGAGACCGTCGTGCAGGGATCGCTCGTGAGTTTCCCGGCGGGGACATACACGCTGGAATTCTTCGCGAGCGCCCCCACCGACCCGCCCGGCAACGGGCAGGCGACGACGTATTTGACCACGGCGACGCTTAACTCTGATCCATCGAGCCCGAACTTCACCCTGGTGTTGCCGGTGCTGGCGACGGTCGGTTCGCGTTATAGCGCGACGGCCACATCGGCCGCCAACGATACGTCGGAGCTCTCCACGAGCACGGCCGGAACGACGTCGTTCGTCGTTTCGAGCACAGCCGACAGCGGGCCGGGCACGCTGCGTCAGGCGATCCAGAGCATCGTGCAATTCCCGGCCGCCGGCGCGATCACATTCGATCTGCAGGGGACGGCCCCGTTCGTGATCGGCATCGCGAGTCCGCTTCCCACGATCACTGTTCCGGTCCGGATCGACGGGACCACGGAGCCGGGCTTCGCGGGCGTTCCTCTCGTGCAGTTGGCATACACGCCGGTATTGAACAGCGCGGGGCCGGGCGTGCCCGTGGACGGCATGGTGCTCGCGCCGGGGTCCGACGGCAGCGTGGTGACGGGGCTCGGCGTAGTCGGCTTCACCGGGGTCGGCATCCATGTGCAGTCGAGCAACGTCCTGATCACCGGAAATCTTCTGGGCGAGAATTCCACCGGAACCGCACCCGGGCCGGGCGACGCGGTCGGCGTGCTGGTCGACGGGATGAACGGGGCTGCGGCGGGCGTGACGATCGGCGGCACGGCCGCCGGCGCTGCCAATTCGATCGGCGGCAACACCACGGCGGGCGTCTGGATCACGGGCGCGGGGGCGAGCGGCGACCTGGTGCTGGGCAACTTGATCGGCGCCGATCCCGCCTCGCCCGCGAATACGTCGCTCAACAATGGGATCGGAATCGCCGTCGCCGGAGCGCCCGCGACCACGATCGGCGGCACGGTCGCGGGGTCCGCCAATCTCATCGGCGACAACACGACGGCCGGGATCTCGATCTCGGGCACGGTCGCCGGCTCGGTCGCCGGGGCCGGCACGACCGTCGAGGGAAACTTCATCGGGACCGACGCCGCCGCCAACAACCTGGGCAATGGCGAAGGGATCATTCTCGACGGGTCGAACGCCAACTTGATCGGCGGGCCCGAGGTCACGGTCGGCGACCCCGTCTTGATCTCAGGGCCAGGCAACGTGATCGCGTTCAGCACGATCGCGGGGATCGAGATCACCGGCCCAGCCGCCGTGAACAACGCCGTCCAGGGGAACTACATCGGCACCGACTCGTTCGACGACCTGCTCGGCAACCCGATCGGGGTGCTGATCGACCAGGGGGCGTCGAACAACCTCATCGGTGGGCTCAACGCCACGATCTCGGGAACGATTTCGAGCACGTCCACGGCGGGCAACATCATCGGCGCGAATACCATCGCCGGAGTGGAAATCCTCGATCCGGGCACGACGGCCAACACGGTCGAAGGGAACGTGATCGGGGTCGATCTGGCGAATCCCAAGCTCAGCGTGCTGGGCAACGTCATCGGCGTGCTGGTGGAAGGGGCCTCGGGGAATGTGATCGGCGGGATAGGCTCGACCTCGAGCGCGATGGCGGCGAGCGCGGCCAACGTGATCGGTTACAACACGACAGCGGGTGTGGAATTGGCGGCGACCGCCCAGGTCTCGGAAACGACCGGAGTGCTGGGGGGGCCCGTCGTCACGAGCAACAACCTGGTCGAGGGGAACTTTATCGGCGTCGACCAGGCGGGCGACAAGGTGGGCAACGGCGGTGGAATCAATGGCTCGGGGGCCGGCGTCTTGCTGCTGGCGACAGCCCAACCCGGCAATTCCCAGGCGACCCAGGCGATCGTGAGCGGGAACACGATCGGGGGGGTGGCCACGGCGGCGGGCTCGAATCCGGCGGCGAACGTGATCGGCGCGAACCCCAGGGGGATCGAGATCAGCGCGACGCTGGGGAGCGTGGTCGCCGGGACGGCGACGGGGTCGGCGCAGGCGACGGGTAACCTGATCGAAGGCAACGACGTGGGCCTGAACCCCTCCGGGGCCAACCTGGCGAACCGCGTGGGGATCTTGATCGCCGCGAGCGATTCGGTCGTCCAGGTCGTGGGCCAAGGAAGCCCGCCCGATCCACCCCTGGGCGGCCTGGCGACCGCGACGAACAATACCATCGGAGGGACCGCCGAAGCAAACGGCGTCAATCTCTCCGGCAACAATGTCGGATTCAACACCAAGGCCGGGATCGAGATCACTGCCCAGCTCAGCAATCAATCCTCGGGCTCGACCATCGCCAACACCGTATCCGCCTCGAACAACGTCGTGCAAGGAAACCTGATCGGCACGACCGCCGACACCACCGGCAACCAGGGCAACGGCGACGGCGTCTTGCTCACGGCCGCCGGCTCGGCCGCCGGTTCGCTCACCCTCGCGGGGAATCTGGTCGGGGGCCCCTTGACCACCACCGTCGTCAACGGAACAGCCCAGAACGCACTCGGCCCGGCGGCCAATTTCATCGGGGCCAACTCCACCGACGGGGTCGTGGTCGACATGACGGGGCTCGTTCCACCCGCCGGGCCGTTCGGTCCTGGCGCGGCCTTCAATAATACGATCGAGGGGAATCTGGTCTCGCGGAATACGCTCAACGGCATCCATGTGAAGGGCGATTTGACAGGTGCCAATTTCCTGGGCCAGATCGACGATAATTTCGTCGGGGTGACCGCCGACGGCTCGAGCGCCTACAACCTGACCCAGAATCCCCCCAAGCCACAAGGCAACGGGCTTTCGGGGATCTTGCTCGAGGAGACCAGCGGCACCAGCCAGGGCACGGCCTCCGCGGTGAACGTGTTTGGCAACCTGGTCTCGGGGAACGGACTCTCGGGCGTCACCGTCGAGACCGACAACTCGATCACGAACCCCTATGCCGACGTGGCGGTCTCGGGAAACATCATCGGGCTCGACGTGACCGGCGAGACGGCCGTCGCGACCGGGAACCTTCCCCTGGGCAACGTGCTCGACGGCGTCCTCGTCAACAACGTGCTCGGGGTGACGATCGGCGGAACCGCGGCCGCCGCCACGGTTGCCGGGGCGGGCAACGTGATCTCGGGCAACCTGGGCCGGGGCGTCGAGGTCCGAGGCTACGCCCTCGCACCCCCCACGAGCAGCTCCAGTCCCGGCGACTCGATCATGGGCAACATCGTGGGCGCCGACCTGACCGGAACCCAGAACAGCTCAGGCGCGTCGTATCTCGGCAACCTCTCCGACGGCGTCTATTTGCTCGTCCCGCCCAACGTCCAGATCACGGGCAACATCATCGGCGACAATCGCGGCGCGGGCATCCACGCCGCCACCCAAACCTCGTCGACTTCCACCGCCTACACCGCCAACGGACTCATCACCATCCAGGGGAATTTCATCGGGACCAACAGCCAGGGAAGCAACCTCTTCAACGGCTCGGACGGCGTCTTCATCGACACCCTCGTACCCGCCGCCGAGTCGATGGGAACCGTGGCCCGGATCGTGAACAACCTCATCGCCGGCAACCACTCCAACGGCGTCGACCTCTTGAACTCGGCCAAGATCGCGGTCGCCGGCAACACCCTCGGAGGCGCACTCGCCAACGCCTCCAACGGCGTATTCTTGAACTTCTCGAGCGAGATCACGATCGGCGGCGCGACCACGGCCGCCCAGAACATCATCTCCGGCAATCAGTCGAGCGGCGTCCTCTTAAGCGGCAACCTGAAAACCTCGTTCCCCGGCCAGACCACCCCTGGCAACGTGGTCGTCGGCAACGCGATCGGCGTCGATTCAACCCGCTCGATCGCCACGCCCAACGACAACTCAGGCGTCGTGATCAGTTTTTCAAGTGATAATACGATTGGAGGCACGACCGCCTCCCTGGCGAATGTGATCTCGGGCAATCGGCTGTACGGGGTGCTTATCGCGGGCAACGCCGCCCAGGGGGCGGCGCCCGGCAACGTCCTCCTGGGCAACCTGATCGGCGTGGCGGGCGACGGCGAGTCGCCGCTCGCCAACACGGCCGACGGCGTGTTTCTGTTGAACGTCGCCGGCGAGCAAATCGGCGGAGCGCTGCCGGGCCAAGGGAACGTGATCTCCGGCAACAGCGGCGATGGCGTGCGGATCTTCGGCGGCGGGTCGACGGGCGATCAAGTGCTGGGAAACATGATCGGCGTGGGCTCGACCGGCGAGGCCGTGGTCCCCAACCAGGGCGACGGCGTCCTGCTGGACGACGCGGGGCCGGGAAACACCATCGGCGGCGCACAGGCAGGGTCGGGAAATGTGATCTCTGGCAACGCCCAGTCGGGCGTGATGTTGATCTCCGATTCCAACTCGATCGGATTCGGCGCCCTCGTCGAACGCAACAAGATCGGCGTGGATGGGTTGGGAACGTCCGCTCGCCCCAATAACGCCAACGGCGTCTTCATCTTTGGCTCGGCGGCGAACACGATCGGCGGCGCCAGTGACGCGCTCGGCAATATCATTTCGGGGAACCTCCAGGCCGGCGTCTCGATCTATACGCCGGCCGCGACCGCCCAGGCGATCCACAACATCGTCGAGGGGAATCTGATCGGGGTCGACGCGTCGGGTTCGAACCCGGTGGGCAACCCGGCGGGCGGCGTGGTCATCGTGAATTCGAGTACCAACACCGTCGGCCCGGCCAACGTCATCTCGGGAAACCAAACGGGGGGCGTGATCATCGAAGCCGTCTCGGCCGGCGCGGTCGCGACCGGGAACCTGGTGGCTGGCGATCTGATCGGCGTCGCGCTCGGCGGGGGAATGGCGATTCCCGGCCAGCTCAACGGGGTGATCTTGACCAACGCCGTCGGCGATTTCATTGGCGGCGCCCAGACCGTGGGCGGCCTGCTGGGCGCGAACGTCCCCAACATGCCCGCCAATGTGATCTCGGGCAATCAGCAGTTCGGCGTGCTGCTCGATGGCAGTTCCTCGGGCGACACCCTGGCGGGTAGCTTCATCGGCACGGACGGCTCGGGAACCGCGCCCATTCCCAACGGGCAAGGGGTCTTCATCCAGGATCTGTCGACCGCCCCTAGCAACGACACCATCGGCGGGACCGCCGCGGGAAGCGGCAACCTGATCTCCGGCAATACCTCCGACGGAATCATCATCCAGGGCCCGGCGGCCTCGCCGCGGCCGGGGATCGGCAGCCTCGTGATCGGCAACGTGATCGGACTCTCAAGCTCGGACGCGCCGCTCTCGAACTCGATCGGCGTCGTGATCCAGGACTCGCCGTCAAACACGATCGGAGGAACGGCCTACCAGAGCCAGAACGTCATTTCGGGCAACGCCTCGGCGGGGATCGACATCACCGGGCAGTCGGCGGCGGGCAATATCATCCAGGGCGATTACATCGGAACCAACTTCGCAGGATCGGGATTCCCGTCCGGGACCAACGAGGCCGACCCCGCGCAGTTGATCGGCGTGTTCCTGAACGGCTCGATCGGCGACACCGTCGGCGGCACGATCCCCGGCTCGAACAACGTGATCTCGGCCAACAACCTGGGGATCGATATCACCGGTATCAAGGCATCGAACTCGAATCAGATCACCGGCAGCCAGAACGTCGTCGAGGGAAACCTGGTGGGCGTCTCCAAGACGGGCCTCTCGCCCGTTCCCAATCTCGAGGCCGGAGTCTTCATCGACAATTCCCAGGCCAACATCATCGGCCCGGGCAATGTCCTTTCCGCCAACGGCATCGCCGGCGTCGAGATCATCAACCAGGGGTCGATTCAAAACGTCGTCGCCGGCAACGTGATCGGCGCCAACGTCGCCGGGGCGCCGGTCTTCACCAAGGGGACGTCGCAGCCCACGCTCGTCAGCGCTGGTATCGAGCCCGGCATCGGCATCTACGCCGACGCGCAATTGAACGGCGTGGTGATCCTGGGCGCGTCCAACAACGTCGTCGGCCAGACCACCACGGTCGGAACCAGCCCCAATCTCATCGCCGGCAACGTCCAGGTGGGCGTTTATATCTCGAATCGCGATTTCCAGAACAGCGTCTATCCCACCCCGGTCGGGAATCTGATCTCCGGCAACGCGATCGTTTCGGACGGACTGTACGGCGTCTTGCTCTACAACTCCCCGAACAACCCCGCCCCTCCCTACGGCGGCCAGAGCCCCGCCCTCAAGGTCAATTTTTTCCATGGCAGCCGGACGCCGTTCCGAAACTACATCGCCGCGTTCGACGGCGGCGCGCGGCTGCGGACGCCTGGTTCGGGACACGTCGCGCGATCGAAACCCGCCGTCTCGGGGACAAGGCTCGCCATCGCTCGTCAGGCCCGACCGCGGGTGGCCGCGCTCTTCGAAGGCGCCGTCATTCCCGTGAAGCACCACCCGAGGCGCCCCTGAGCCCTGGAGAGCCCGCGCCTTACAGCGCGGGCGGCGGCGTGATCGGAATCTGGCCGCCACGACTCCGCCCAAAGTAGAAATTGAACAGGATGGCGGCCTCGGAATCGAACGGCTTCGGGCTCGTCACGGGGGTCACGAACGCGAACGTCAACACCGCCGTCCGGCGAAACTCGATGTTGAGGCCGAAGGTCAGGTCGAGCAAGTCGGGCGAGCCCGCGATGTCAAATCGATTATACACATCACGATGGTTAATCGGATTATCGACGTGGATCTCGAATGTCGGCGCGATCGCCGTGATGAATTCCCGCGGATCTTGCGAGCGCTTGAGGAAATAACCGATCCCCACGTCGTTGTAGATGATCGAAACGTCGCTGGTGTTGGCCGAGAAGCTCATACCTGTGAAGCCTTGAAGATACCATCGATTGTAGTTGTAAATGTATCCTAAATATGGCTGAAAGTAGATTGAGTTGATCCCAAACAGGTACGGCGAGCCCGCGAACTTGCCCGGCCCGGTGGGGAGCGTGAGGGCAAAGCCGGCCGAGACCAGGCTGCCGGTGGACTGGTTCTGGGCGAGGATGTACTTGGCGTAAAGGCTCATGTCGCCCGGGGCGACCGTGGTCGGCGTGCTGGCGACGTTGTTCAGGCTCGAGGCCGACAGACTGTCGAGCGGGACGCGAATGCCGATCGACCCCAGCCCCTCGTTGAAGGTTTTCTCGAATCCGAGCAGGTACGTATACGCCCTCATCCGGGTGATCGGCGAGAGGTCGCGGCGATTCAGCGTGTCGTTGAGATTGTTGTAGTAATTGAAGTCGAAATAGATTCGGTCCATGGGCCTGGGCGACTGGTTTTCGGTGATCTTGATCCCTCTGACCGAGGGATACAGCGGCGAGCCCGAGCGTGGCCCGGGAGGGTGGGGCGGACCCGGGATGGGGGAGGGCCCCCCCGCGCTCGTTCGCGCCAGTCCATGGATCGAGATCGGGTTCAGGTCGCCGATCATGGCGAACGGGGTCGCGACGGCGGCCTCGAGGGCCGCGCCAAAGCCCGGTCCGAGAGCCGCCGCGGCCGCTCCAAAGTCAGATCCAGGCGCTCCCGGCGCGGGCGCTCCCGGCGCGGGCGCTCCCGGCGCGGACGCTCCTGGCGTCTGTGCTCCGCTCCCAGGCGGTCGCCCCGCCTCCGCGCCCATTCCGGGCATGCCAGCGCCCCCTGCCGCCCCCTGCCCCGCGCCTGCCGCGCCTGCGCCGGCCGCTTGACCTGGATACCCTGGCTGAGCCGCCTGCATCGACGCCTCGCCCGCGCTCTCCGCGTCCTGGGGCGAGGGAACCGCCGCGGCCGGGATTTGGTACACAGCCGACCTGGTCTCGTCCTCGGGCTCGAGCGCCTGCACGATCGGCGGAGTCGTGGGCGCAGGGACGGTCTGCGCGAGGGCCGATTGGGCCGGCCCGACGATCCACGTCAGCAGGCTCAAGACTACCCATCGTTTCCATTCCCGCATGTCCATGGCGACCGTCCCCAGTTCACGACCCCGCGAACACTCCGCGCCTCAACTTTATCGGTTGCAAGGCTTCGGCAGCTTTTCCGGATTTTACGGGATTTCAGGAATGAGCCGGCTCGTAGACCAACCTGGGGGGATGCGGACAACATGCCCGCCTTGGAAACCGGGACGGCGGAGGCGCTTTGTTCCCGGTCAAAGAAAAAGACCATCTCGGCCGAGGGGCGTCGCCCGGGCCAAGATGGTCCTGGATCCGTTCAGGGGATGGGGGACGGAACGGTTACCAGTCTCCGCCACCGCCGCCGCCATCACCACCCCAATCGCCGCCGCCACCACCCCAATCGCCGCCGCCGCTATCTCCCCAACCGCCACCGGCGTCAGGAGTTCCGCTGTCACCCCAGGACTCGCCCTGACCGCCGTCGTCATCGCCGCCGACGATGGCGTCGCCACCCGCGTCGGGGTTGGCGACGTCCGGCGTGTAAGCCTCGGACGTGTTCGTCTGGCCGTGCCGACCGGAGAACTGGTCATAGAGCCAGTTGCCGGCCAGCGCGCCGCCTAATCCGCCAAGCATGCCCGAGAAGAACCCACCGCCCGGTCGCGCGCCGTAACCTCCACCACCTCCGTAATAGCCAGGTCCGCCGGGGCCCATCCCGCCGGGGCCCATCCCGCCCTGCATCGGCTGATAGCCTGCGCCCGCGCCACGGCCCATGAGGCCGCCCAGCAGCCGCACCACCAAAAGCACGCCCAGAATGCCCAAAATGATCAGGAAAAACGTTCCCATCATCGACGACTGAGCGGCCCCGCCCCGCCGCGCCAGGTTCCGGTTCAGGGGAACAACAGCCTTGGTCGCGGGCAAGCTTTCCTCGATCGCACGCACGCCAGCCGTCAAGCCTCCATCGTAGTTTTGGTCCTTGCGGAACTCCGCGACGAACGCCTCGCGGATCGTACGCCTCTTTGCAGTCGGCAGAAGGGCGGCATACCGCTGTCGGATCAGCACGTTCGAGATCACTCGATCCCGTTTCGAGATCAGAATGTACAGCCCTTCGTCGTGAATCTCGCGGTCGCGTTTCTCCGCCTCGCGATTGATCTCGGTCTCACGCTCGGTCTTGGATGCATCCTTGCCAATGCCGGGAAGCGCGTCGATCGTCTCGATCACGATCGGGATGCCCGTCCGGTGTTCGACCTGGTCGAGCTGAGCCTGAGCCTTGCGGACGACATCGGGGTGGAAGAGCCCGGCTTCATCGCGGATCCCGGCCGCCTGGGCATCATTCCCAAGGGCAACCGCGATGGCGAGGGCCGCCAGCGCCATTAATCCTGTGAATCTGGTCATGGTTTTCTCGTTTCTGATGTACAAACTGGAATCGATGGTCTCCAGACGTCTCTACGACGCACGACTCGCGAAGGACGGCGAAAAAGCACAAATTCCCCCGTCTGATCGGCGAGCCCGTCGTGATGCGCGAGGGTTATTCGCCGGCCGGCGGGCTTTCTCGCCGAAATTCGGCCCAAGAACTCCCGTCGAACGGCCCGCTCGTCTCGCCCGTTCTACGAGGCGGCGATGTCGGAGAAAAGGGTCACGGCCACGGTTTCGTCTTGCCTGACCAGAACCCGCGATCGATTGCGGCGGATCCCAAACCGTGCTGAGTCATAGACATAGATCTCTCGAGTCGCCGGGCTGTCGCGAAAATCGTGAAAGTCGGCGTCTCTGAGCTCGAGATACTGTTCATCGCATGCGACGAGCTTTCCCAGGCAGACAAAGGTTGACTTGAGGTCGACGACGACCAGTTGTCCGATGAGCGGCGTCAGCAAGCTGGATGGCGTCCAGGATCCCATGGGGCCTTGTGTTTGAGGGACGCGGCGTGGGTTTCAAGGGCGCCTCGCCCCCGAATCACGCGACGCGAAATCGCCTTGACGAATTGTAAGGTCCATACTACCGTCTCGCCACCATTTCGACCAGGTTCTTCCCTTCTTCAAGAGCGACCGGCGGTCTGGCCCAACGGGCCCGGCGGCGCCGTCGCGAGGCGGTCACGCAGCATGTCACCTTATCAAAAAACGTTGGCGAAGGTCGGGTTGACATTGGCGGCGGCGCTCGGTGTCTGGCTTCCCATCGGGGCCGACGAGCCTCCCTCCGCGCCCGCGCGGAGCGCATCCCTGCCGGCCGACCGGCACCTCTTGCTCACGAACGGCCAGCTCATGAAGGGGGTCGTCCAGGAAGAGGAAACCGGCTACTCCGTCGCCCAGCGCGCGGGGATCATGCGGTTCCCCAAATCGCGCGTCGAGGGGGTCTTCAACACCCCGCGCGAAGCCTATGAATACAAGCTCTCTCAGCTCCCCGAGCGCGATCCCGACGAACGCATGAAGCTTGCTCACTGGTGCTTGAATCTCGATCTCAAGGACGAGGCCCGCGAGCAGTTGCGGCAGATCCTGGTTCAAAACCCCAGCAACCCCCAGGCCAAGGCCATGCTGGTCTCGATGGATCAGGCGGCCATGCGGCTCGCGATGCGCCAGCGCGATCCCGAGGTGCAAAGGACCAAGGCCGAGCGCCTGCTCGATCCCGAACGCCCGCGGGCCCTCGATTCGGCGGTCATCCGCAACGCCCAGTCCACGCTGGGGATTTCGAACACGCCCGTCATCTTCGACCTTCCCCGGCCGCTGGCCATTCGCCGCACCGAGGAATTCGTCCGCTTCGTTCATCCCCTGCTCCAGGCGTACTGCGCGAAATGCCATAACGAAACCTACGAGGGGGGGTTCCAGCTCATCCCGATCAAGACCAAGGCCGATCGCACGACGAACGCGCTGCGGAGCAACCTCGACGCCACGCTTCGCCTGGTCGACCCCGAGAATCCAGGACGCAGCGAGTTGCTCTCGAGCACGCTGCGCCCGCATGGCGTGGGCGGGGGCAAGAGGCCGATCTTTCCTGGTTCCAACGATCGCGCCTATCAGGTGCTCGCGTCCTGGGTCAATCGTCTGGTGATCAAGAAGAATCCCAACGAACCGGCCCCGGGCGAGGCCGCTCCCGCGCTGGAACCGGCCGAAAGTTTCGCCGCCGATCGGCCCAGGATCGGTCAGCCGGGGGCCAATCGGCCAGCGCCCCGCGGGGAAGTCGCCGAGCCCAGCGCGATCATGAAGCCGCGGCCCTTCCCCGCGCCGGCGACGGCTGGCGAGTCGGCTGAAGCGGGCGACGCGCCGGCCGACGACGAGCAGTTCCCGCTTCCGTTCGCCATCACCGGGAAGAAACCGAAGCTTCCCTCGGATTCGCGACCGAGTGGAACCGCCGTCGCGCCCAAGCCCGCGGCCCTGATACCGCCCCCCGCGACGATCGATCTCAAGGTCCAATCGACCGCGACGAGCGTCGTGAAGCCGCCGGCCGAAAAGGCCGCCGATCCCAAGGCGCCCGCGGCCAAGAAGAAAACGCCGGTCAAGCTCGACCCCGCCGCCCTCGAGCGCGCTTTGCAGCTTCGCAATCAGGGGCGGGTGCCAACGCCCTGACCAGCGACCGTTCAAGGCTCGGCCCGGTCGTGGTGGGGCGTCCCGAACGGCCTTCGATGGGTCGCCGGTCAGCAGTGCGGCGTCAATGAGGCGTCGTCACGGCTCGGGGCCACGGCCGTGCAGATCGTCGCACAACTCGCCGACCGCGGCCACGAGCTGGCCCGTCCGCATCTCGGGGATGACCTCGGAGAGCGCTTTGGAGTGCGGCAAACAGGTTCAGCCGACAGTCGGTCTCGTTCACAGCCGATCCCTCACGCACGGGGTGCCAGGCCGGCTCCAGTGATATCGCTCGATCGCCGGGTCAGCGCCGGCCCGCCTCGGCGGGAGCCTCAATTCGCCAGGATTGACTTCCCGGATCGTCTGGCTCATACACCCAAACTCCATCGCCTCGACCCGAGCGGCAATCTCCGTCACGCCCAGACCGCATCGGCTGCGGCTCACGGCGAGGAACCCCGCTCGGCCTACATGCTCAAGAACGGAACCGGCAACAGAAACGCATGCTGATCAATCATGCTCGCCATGCCATTCCACGACGTGTACTGCGCCAGGAAGACGATCAACACATAGAACAGCGCGACCGGGACGATCGCCAGGCGGCCCAGCACCAGAAGGATCCAGTGCCGAGGCGCCTCGCGGCGGCCCGACCGCGCGTAAGCCCAGCCCGTGAGCAACCGCGCCGGCGCCAGGAAGATCACGAAGACCAGGCTCTCGAGCCACGCCGCCTCGCGGGGGATCATCTCGATCTTGAGCAAATAGAGCGGGATCGACGCGATCAAAAGGACCATCAGCGAAAACGCGAACGCCCACGGCGCGCGGCGGTAACGCTCGCGAATCGCCTTCCGCGAAAACAAGGCCGACATCCGCCCCTCGACCGCGTAACGAACCTGCAAGAACGGCAGGAACGGAACCACCACCGCGAGCAAGATCGCTCCCAGGAAACCCACCGGTGGAAATCTCCCCCCCGCATGAATCAGAAGCGCCGGCGGTGCGATCCAGACCAGCGTGCCCACAAACCCGACCAGACCGAGACGAAAATAATAGGGCAGCCGAAGCGCGGCCGTGAACGACCACAGGGCATCGCGCGAATCGCGATAGAGCCCACCCTCGCGGATGCGTTTCCTGAGCCAGAACGGCCCGCCGAAGGGCAAGAAAAAGTGCCACGGCCGCCCCCCTCGCGCACAGACGCCGGCGATGTGGGCCAGCGAAATCACGAGAACGACGATCACCCCGATCCGCCACAAGGCCGGCCCACGCCCCAAGGGGTTGATTTGCTCCGCCGAATAGGCGTACGACGCGACCAACCACGCGGGTGTGAGCGAAAGCCAAGCGCCGGCCGCGACCGAGCCGAGCCGAGCCGAACGCCGAACGCCGATCAGACCGTCGCGCAACCGCCCCGTCC
>DAIDHE010000488.1 GCA_027459775.1 Planctomycetales bacterium
CGCAGTCCTGCAGGTTTTGCCCCTCCGAGAGCACGTCGGTGCTGATGAGAATGTCGATCGGATCCCCGGCCTGGACCCCCTCGCCGCTGCCGATCGGGGCGAACTGGGCGAGGGTCCGAGCCCGCTCGGCCGGGTGGTTCCCGCTGTCGACGCGGCGGATCGCCGGCCGACCCGCGGATTCCAGCCACTCCTGGTTTTCCTCGCCGGCGAGCCGCCGGTGCAGGTAGCGAGTCGTGTCCCTGTAGCAACTAAAGATCAACACTTTTTGACCCCTGAGCTCGCCCGCCAACAGCTCTTTCAAACGGTTGAGCTTGGCGTCGTTCACGACCAGGGGCTCGGTTCGGTCGTGCAGGCGCCGCAGATTCCCGATGTCCGCCTCGACGTCCCGTCTGAGCGTCCTCAGATCGTACTGGTTGAGGTCGAGGCGGGGGAGCGACTCGATGTAGGCCCTGGACTCGGCCGCGGCGTCGAGGGCCTCGGCCATGCTGCCGGCGTCGGGCTCGTCCTCGTCGTCCCGGGCCAGAAACCGCATCGCTTTTTGAAAGTCCCTTGACGAAACGACCTTGCCGTCGAGCAAATAATCGAGATATGTCTCCTCGAACGTCAGCGCCCTGCGCAGGCTGAGCCGGAACGACTCGATGCTCGATTCGAGGCGCTTGAGGAACCGGCTCTTGAAGATCCCGACCAGACCGAGCTCGCGCCCCTCCTCGAGCTCGTGGGCCTTGGGATCGCCGATAGCCGCCGGCTTCCTGTACGACTCGAGCTTGTAGGGGGCCAGCGAGAGCGCCTCGACGGCCGCGACGATCTCGTCATAGAGCCCGCCGTAGGTCGAGCCCAGGTCGTATCGGACGGTGTGCAGCTTGCGATCGGGAAACGCGATGGGATTTCCCTTGATGGTCGCGTTTGGGTACGCCGCCTTGATGTAGGGGCGGGTGTTGCGGACCATGAACTCCTCGAGCAGATTGAAGAGCACGATCCCCGCCGATGCGTCCTGCCGCTTCGCGACCTTGCGGGCGCGCTTGAAGTAGGCGCTCAGATCGCCGATCCCGATCTCGCGAAAGTAATCGGGCTGGCCCTGGGTGAAGAGGCGGATCTGGCTCAAGAGGTCGTGGAGGTCGTTGTTGATCGGCGTGGCCGAGATCAGGATGATCTTCTTGCGGGCGCCGTCGCGACCGCGGCCCCCGTTGCGCTGAATGATCGCGTCGAGGGCCAGGTAGCGGTTGGCCTTTTCGTTACGAAAGTTGTGGCTTTCGTCGATCAGGATGACGTCGGCGTCGGCGAAGGGGGCGGGATCGAATTCGGCCCGGCCGAGCTCTTCCATGCCGACGACCGCGGCGGCGATGGTGGCCGAGGCGAGCTCGCGCTGCCACATTCCGCGCAGCGACGCCGAGCAGACGACGACCGCCTTCTGGCGGCGGTGATAGGCGAAATCCTCGAGCAGCTTCTTGCCGATCCAGGTCTTGCCCAGGCCCACCGAATCGGCGATCAAGACGCCGTCGTAGCGGTCCAGGATCCGCCGCGCCTTCTTGACGGCGTCTTCCTGGAATTCGGCCAGGTCGACCGCGCTTCGGCCCAGCGCGTTGGAATCGGCCCCGAGCTCCTCCTTGAAGTATTCAAAGAGGGCCTTGGTATAGACCTCGTAAGGGGTGTATTCCCGAGCGCCGAACTTGCTGGCGTCGAGCAGGTCGATCAGCTCGGCCTTAAAATCGATCGCCCTTGCCCACTGGTCCTCGTACCACCGGGCGAGATCGGTGATCGCCCGCGCCCCGACCTCGCTCTTGATCGACCGGCGAGCGTCGTCGCCCACGGCGGCCGAGGTTGATTCGTGGTCCTGGTCCAGATAGGCCACGCTCAGGGCGGCCTCGGGGTCGCGGGGGTTTTCGTCGGGAAGGATGACGCGATGGACGAGGTTGAGCTCGCGGTTGCCGGCCAGTCCCGGCCCGGTGAAGTTGCTCGAGCCGACGACGGCGGCGTAGGGCCGCATGCGGTCGGCGGGGTTCGAGGGTCCGACCTTGTCGTGGTGGAACAGGTACGCCTTGGCGTGCAAGAAGCCCTTATCGTAAAGCCGGACCTGGACCTTCCCGGCTTGCAGGAACGCGATCAGATCCTCGACGAGTTTCAGCGTGAGCACGGTGAACGGCTCGGCCTCGAGGTCGCCCTGGAGCTGGGCCTTGAGCGCCTGGGCGGGGGGCTTGAGGCCAAGGTCGGCCCCCGTCTGGGGGTCCGAGCCCAGCAGCAGCCGGAACGCGCCGACGTGATGCAGGCGCTCGCTCACGAGCCGGTAGCCGCTGATGGAAAAGTAAGCCGTCGCGACATCCAGGGGCCGGCCCGCGCCCTGGGCGAGAAGCTCGTTCAGAGCATCGGCCAGCCGATGGCGCTCGTTATCGATGACAAACGGGATCGACATCGCGGTCACGTCCATTCGGCGCGGAGCTTCTTGGCCCAGGCCTGGAGCTCCTTGGGAAGATAGTACCGATACTGATCGCGGGGCGCTTCGGTCAGCGGCTTGAGACGGGGCCGACGCTTGGAGACCTCAATGGGCCTCGCCTCGCCCTCGAACTCAACCCGGATGACATTCTTGACACTCTGCTGGTCGCCCTGGGTTTCCGGAAAGTAGGGTTGATTGTATTTGCCCTTCAGTTCGTCGCGCAGGCAATACATGTCGGAGGGACTGTATTCGACTCTGCTTCCGACGAGCTCCGCGAGCGCGGCCTGCCATCCCTCGTAATCCGGGGCCAGGCTATTCGCGAAGATCGGCGATTCCACCATCGCGAATCGCTTCCGCTCCAGGAACCGGCGCGCCAGGTCGCTGAGCGGCTGGTCGTCGTGAGCGGTCCAGTTCTGAATCTGCTGGAGGACCGTGAATTCCTCGATGGCCAGATACTGCCGGACCTCGGGGTTGCCGGCGTCCCAGAAGTCGCGGATCGCGGGGACGAGGCCCACGTCCCTTCCCTCGTCGCGCAGCCGCCTCGCCCGCCTCCACATCGCCTCGAGCATCCTTTCGAAACCGCGAGTCGTCTTGTGAAGATAGACGTTCTGATACATGTAGTACCGCGAAAAGATGTACTCCTCAATGGCGAGGACCGACTTCTCGGCCCAGACGATGTCTCGGCCCGACGCCTCGTCATCGTGAATCTCAAATGTGTTCAATAGTCGATACCAGTCAAAGTGACCGTATCCGGCCCCCGTGAAGAGGCTGTCCCTTCGCAGGTAGTCGAGCCGGTCGATGTCGAGCTGGCTGGAGAGGAGGAACTTTTGCCATGCGGGATGGTCTCGGTTCTTGGGATCGACGAGGGCGGCCACAGTGGCGGGGAGCGACGATTCGCAGCCGCGGAGGGCCCGGTTGAGGGTTGTGCCATGCGACCCGATGATCCGCATCGACCACTCCTCGTGGTCGACGCCGAGGCAGCTTTCAAAGACATGCGAGAACGGCCCGTGGCCCACGTCGTGGACCAGCGCCGCGGCCAGCAAGGGCTCGCGCGCGCGCCGGACTTCCGCGTCTTGGTATATCGCCTCGAGGTGTTCCATCGCCTGGGTCATCAGGTGCAGAACACCCAGCGAGTGGGCCAGGCGGTTATGGTCTGCGCCGGGGTAGGTCAAGAAGCTGACGCCGAGTTGGTGGATGCGGCGCAACCGCTGGATCTCGGGGCTGTTCAGGACGTCGAGCAGCCAACCGTCTCGATTGAGGTTGATGCCGATGTAGTTGTAGAGAGGATCGCGGATGATCTTCGTGGACATGATCGGCCTCGATCACGCGACGATCTTGGTCGCCAACGCCTTGCAACGATTCAAGAATGAGGCGTCCTCGGGCAGGTTCTTGAACTGCCGCGTCTTTTCGACGGCCGCGTCCCAATCGAGCCCTTGCTTGCGGAAAAAGACGATGGTCGAGGCGATCTCGAGCTCCTTGAGATCGTGCTGGTAGAGTTCTCGCGCCAGGGCTTGGAATCGAGCCATTTCCTCGGCCGGCCCGGAACCTCTGGGGGCGGCCTCGTATTCCTGGGTTTGCCGCCGAGCCCCTTCGGTCAACGCGTACGAATACTGCTCGCCGTAAGGTAGTGCCTCCTTGGTCTCGGTCAGGAGTTTCGCGCCGACCATCTGGTCGGTGAGCAGGGCGACGTCGTGCGAGTACGGGCCGTAATGATGCAGATCATAATCCACATCAAGAGGGCAACCCTTCGCCTGAAGCAAAAAGATCAGCTTTTGCATGCGCTTCCGAGACTGGAACGTCCCGGCCCAGTCCACGATCTTGGCAAGCTGATAGCGCGTCATCCCGGTCTCCTTGATTCACCCCGTTCGGGGGCTTGCCCCACGCCCCACACACGAGCCAAGAGCGCCCAAACATGCGAATCAGACGGCTCTCGACCCCAGTCACGCGACGAAAGCCAGCCCCATCCCGCCATACGCCGGATCTTCGAGAATTCTTTGTACTAATATACACCTTGTCGACGGCCTGTCAACACTCCGAGCAGCGTCGACACCGTTCGCAAGCTGTTCTGGCTTCCGCCCAAAAAGCCGACCGCCGATGGCCTCGTGTTGAGATTGCCGATTTCGGCGTTATCGTCGATAAGGCTGCTCCCGATGTGGTTGCTGGGAAAGCGGTCGTTGCCCGCGCGTCCGATGCCCCCTTTTCACGGGCCGTTGCCGCGTCGGACAATGGGCTTGTCGCTTGGGAACCGGTCGCCGCATGGATATAATGAACAAATGTTCGGAACTCCTTTGCCTGGGTTTTCAACCACGACTAGGAACATTGGGAGAAATGGGTCGAGACTGGTCACGAGCAAGAGCGTGTGAGGCGAACGATGGCAACCGCGGAACAACTCAAGGCACTGCTCCGGAGCCATTCGGACGGGGATGACGATCTCTTCCGTTCCGTCGCTCTGCAGATCGCCGCGCATCAGGCGAGCCGAGGCCACGAGCGACTGGCCAAGGAGATCCGCGACCTCGTCGATAAGGCTAAGCGGGTCCAGCAGCCGGCGGGCCGGCGGGCCGTCCCCATCGCTCGACCCTCGGGCGAGCTTGCGGGCCTCGTCCTGGCTTCCTACCCGTCGACGCGGCTCGGCGACATGGTCATTTCCAATTCGGTCAAGGCGCGGATCGAAGAGATCATCCTGCAACAGCGGCAAGGGGATCTCCTGCGCTCGCACGGGCTGACGCCGAAGCGCAAGCTCCTCTTGGTCGGGCCACCAGGCTGCGGCAAGACGATGACGGCCTCGGTCCTCGCCGCTGAATGTCGCCTGCCGTTGCTCTTCGTCCAGCTGCACAGCCTGATCTCGAAGTACATGGGTGAGACGGCGGCGAAGCTGCACCACGTCTTCGATGCCATGGTCGAGACCAGGGGCGTCTATCTCTTCGATGAGTTCGACGCGATCGGGGCGACGCGATCGGCCGGAAACGACGTCGGGGAGATCCGACGCGTCCTGAACTCCTTCCTCCAGTTCCTCGAGAGGGACGACTCCGAGAGCATCATCGTCGCGGCCACGAATTTCATGGACACGCTGGACGACGCCCTGTTCCGCCGCTTCGACGACGTGATCACCTACGAGCTGCCCGATGGCGAGCAGATCCGACAACTCATCCAGAATCGGCTGACCGCGTTCGACCTGAGCGGAATAGAATGGGAGGATGTCGTCACGGCTGCTCGCGGGCTGAGCCATGCCGAGGTGGCGCGGGCATGCGATGATGGTGCCCGAGCCGCGGTCCTCTCCGGCGCGAGGGCGATCCATACCGAGGATGTGGTTCGGGTCTTGGGAAACCGCGACGGGATGAAAACGACCAGGCCAAGAAAGAAATAGCCGAAAATGAGCGATCTGCCTCACCTCCGGCTCAAGGCCGAGCCGACGTCGTCCCCCTATTCCTACGCCGGCGGCACCCCTCAGGGGGCCGCATTCAGCCTCCCTGCCCGAAATGCGCCGGTCCATGCAAGGGGCGTCAGGGCGTCCCTCATCGCGGCGAAGTCCGAAGCGAGGCGACAGCTGGAAGAGGAAGAGGCCGCACGACCCAAACTCCTGGAATGGAAGCCAGAAGGGATCGTGCTCACCTTTCAGAGCGAGCCGAACCACCTGCTCAGCCTCGAGGGCCTCGAGCGGCGCCGCGACGGCATCCACCTGCTCGGCGTCACGGAACAGGGCGGCACACAGACGGCCCGAGTCTTCGTCCCCGAGGAGAGGCTGGCGACCTTCCTCCGCCTCGTCGACGTCTACGCGTCGAGCATCGTGCTGATCTATCTCGCCGAGCCGGCGGATGAGGCCAAGCTAAGAGCGCTCCACGACGAGGATGAAGACTTCCGGTTCTGGGGGCCTGTCCGTAGGACGAAAGAGGGAAAGAGCAAGCTCAGATTCGTGGTGCCCGAGTCGTCGGTGGAGAAATTCAAAGCGCTCGCCGACTCGCTGGGCAGCATGATCTCGTTGAGCCGCAAGAATCAGAAGCTGATCGACAGCGTCACGACGATCCGCCTCGCCATCACCGAGGACTTCTGGCAGGACACGCTACCCTATCCCCCGCTCGACGAGGAACTCTGGTGGGAGATCTGGCTGCGCGGCGTCAGGCAGGAAGCCGACGAGGTCTACAACCGCTTCCGGGACATCGCCGCTGCTATTGGCATCGACCGCGTGAGCGACCGCTACGTTTCCTTCCCGGAAAGGCTGGTCCTTCACGCCTACGCCTCGGCCCGCCAAATCTCCTCCTCGGCGCGCCTCCTTTCGCTGATCGCCGAGCTCCGGAAGGCGAAAGAGCTGGTTACCCACTACGTGACGATGGCCGCGCGTGATCAGCGGAATTTGGTCTACGCCGCCGCCCAGCGCATCGTTCCCCCGGCGAGGAGTGCGCCGAGCGTCTGCATCCTCGACGCCGGCGTCAACCAGCCTCACCCGCTCCTGGCGCCGGCCCTCGCCCCCGAGGACGTGCAGTCCGTCGAGACGGATTGGGGAACCGGGGACCACGACAGAGAGCAGCACGGCACGGGAATGGCCGGGATCGCTCTCCACGGCTGCCTCACCGGGCTTATGACCACCACGGGGCCGGTGAGATTGCATCATCGCCTCGAGTCGGTGAAGATCCTCCCGCCGCCCCCGCGATACAACGATCCGCCCGTCTACGGGCGGGTGATGCAGGACGCCGTTGCTCTCGCTCAGATCCAGTCGCCCCGCCGGAACCGGGTCATCTGCATGGCAGTGACCGCCGACGACCGCGAGAAGGGCATGCCCACCACCTGGTCCGCCGCGGTGGACGACATGTGCGCTGGCGTGCTCGATGAAATCCCCAAGTTGATGTTCATTTCCGCGGGTAATGTGCCGCCCAAGGATCTGCACTCCCAGGAATACGAGTATCACGGATGGAACACCACCAGGGCGGGGATCGAGGATCCCGGCCAGGCGTGGAACGCGATCACCGTCGGCGCCTACACCGAGAAAGTCTTCATTGAGGACCGAGGCTTCGACGGCTGGCAGCCGATCGCCGACAGCGGGGATCTGAGCCCGACCAGCCGCACGTCCCTGCCGTGGCCAGACAAGAACCGAAGGGGCTGGCCGATTAAACCGGACATCGTGATGGAGGGTGGGAACTATGCCCAGAGTGGCGCCAACCGGTCGAACATCGACGACCTGTCGCTGATGACGACCATCCTCCATCCTTCGGGGCGGCTCCTCGAGGCGACGCGCGACACGAGCCCCGCGACGGCGCTGGCGGCGCGCTTCGCGGCGACCATCTGGAGCCGCTACCCCCGGTTCCGCCCCGAGACCGTCCGCGGGCTGATGGTCCACTCGGCGAGTTGGACGGCGGCAATGCGGAAGCGATACCCCAGCGATCAGAAGACCGTGGCCCAGAACTGCCTTCGCTGTTATGGCTACGGCGTCCCGGACCTCGGGATGGCCCTGAGCAGTGCCGAGAATTCGACCACGCTGATCTACGAGGGCGAGATCCAGCCGTTCCGCCGGACGGCGTCGGACTGCAAGACCAACGAGATGCATCTGCACGAACTCCCTTGGCCGAGGGAAGTACTCGAAGAACTCGGCGAAACCCCGGTGAGCATGCGGGTGACGCTCTCGTATTTCATCGAGCCGAGCCCGAATAACGTGGGCTGGGGAGCGAACCACCGCTACGCCTCGCACGGACTCCGGTTCGACGTCATCCGCCCGCTCGAAGGCCTCTCGGCGTTCAAGAAGAGACTCTCCAAGACCGAGTGGGACGCCCCCAATGCCGGCCCGCGGAACGTCAAGGAGACTCGCGAGTGGGTGATCGGTGACAAAGGACGGACGCACGGCGCCCTCCACTCGGACTGGTGGAATGGTAAGGCGATCGATCTGTCCCGCTGCAACTGGATCGCGGTCTATCCGGTCACGGGATGGTGGAAGGAGCGACATCATCTGGGCCGCCACGACCGCAAGGGCCGCTATAGCCTCATCGTGACGATCGAGACGCCGGAGACGGACATCTACACCCCCATCTCGCAGGACGTGAAGGTTCAGACGGAGATTACGATCTGACTGCCCGAGGGGAGGGTGAATGCGATCGTGTCGACCGGTCTTGGACCGTCCCTGGGAAGCCGGGGCACGGTACAATGCTCGGGCGGCGATGAACCATATTGGGCCATGGCTCGCGCCCGGCCAGGCTCGCCTGGCGGAACGACCTCCGGTCTCGGCCCTTATACTAATATACACCTTGTCGACGGCCTGTCAACACTGTGCGCGCCGCCGATGCCGTTCGCAAGGGATCACGGATTCCGCCCAATGGCCGACCACGACAAGTACACTCCGGAATTGACGCACACATGGTTGGACCCTACAATGATCGTGCGTTCAGAGTTCATGAGCACTTCAATCCGAGGGACTCCAATGAAAAAGAACCAGCACGTCCTCCCGCACCCGGACGGTTGGGCAGTCAAGGGCGAGGGGAACGACAAGGCGACGAGCGTCCATCCGACACAGTCCGTGGCGATCGCAGCGGCGACAAAGATCGCCGTCAACCAGCAGTCCGAGGTTCTGATCCACGGAAGGAACGGCCAGATTCGTGAGCGGAACAGTCACGGTAACGACCCCTTTCCTCCGAAAGGGTGACCACGTCAACTCGGGCCGACGGCTCAGGGACGTTCGCCTCAAAGCGTCGTCTCCAGGCGTCTCTGGAGCCCCTCCGCCTCGGCGTCGGTCAGGCCGGCGAGGCGGAAGAGGATCCTGTCGAGCAGGTACTTGACCGGTTGAGCCTGCGGGTCGAGTGCTGATCTCCCGAGTGGCCGACGCTCTGCTAGATCAGGTCGTTGAGCGTGTCGGTGACGCACTTTATCGACGACTTACGGGATGAACATAGGTAGCACCTTTGTTTGGCCTGGATTGGCACCTCTCGTATTCTGAAACAACACACTTACTCGTCTTCCAAAAACTCACCTTCAGGCGGGGCTTGTCCCCGGAGTTTATTTTCGATCACGTCGAGCGGATCACGTACGGGCTTTGTTCGGTGCATCAGGTCACTCTCTTCCGGCGAGAGACCATAAGCGGCCTCCACAAGCGTGGAGAGAGACCTCTCCATGTCGAACTGGGAAGTCAAGAGCTCGTTAAGCCTTCGCATTGACTGTTCCTTGAACTTCCCCAGGTCGTCTGCAAGTTTACCTTTCGTCTTTTTGAGTCCAACTTGCTTGAACATGCGGGACGAAAAAGCGTCGTCGTCCAAGAACATCCAGTAAAGTACCCTCCTGTCTACACCTGGCGCCGAAAGTATTTTTCCACAGCCATTGACGATGTCTTCCTGATGCTCAAGAACTTTCCCCATGACTTTTACCAGGGATTCGACGAGTGGGTTGATCTCGTTGATCAGATGATCATTGATCCCGGACGGCATGGGGAAAGTGTCCATATAGGCGGCGATCAACCGGAGAACCTCGTCCTTTCCGTGTTGTGCCGTCCTCCACATATACCACCATGCAAGTGGGCTGTTTAGAACCGCCACGACGATTGCGTCAGCGAGAGGGACAGCATAGGCGGTATTGTTTAAGACAGAACCCGTTTTATCCATCGCAAAGCGATTAAACCAGGCCATCTCCTGAAAGACAACCTTGGGAGAGAACATTGCCGCGGAGGACTCGTTGCTCGGGCTGTCCTGCAATTCATACCACTTGTACTGGCCAGGCTTGCGACCAGGCCAGTTCCCATCCCGGTTGTCCCAATTGCCAGGACGGGGTTCCAACCGTTCTTGGAAAAGTGCAAGATGCCGTTTGACGGCCGGGTAATTGTCGATTTCAATGCCACGTCGAGAGTAGATCGTGTAAAGGCCGGAACGGCGTGGTAGCCACCTCTCCGCATCCCTCCCTCTCAGCAACGGTCTGATAAGCTCGGAAGAGCGTGCATCCTCTCGGATGAGGCGTGCTCTGGTCGCCTCGTCGATGAAGAACGCCTCGTTGCAACCGGTTCCCGGCCCTCGGTAAACGCCCCCTCGGCAGAACTCCTTCAGAGTGATCCCACTTAGCCTCAACTTCTCCATGAGGGTCTGAACACGAGGGTCTTCCAGAGACCATCCTTCGTCTCTAAGCAAATTTGTAGGGAACAGGTGTCGAGCAGCGTTCACATAGGCGATCAGGTCCATGTTGCTGGACCATCGCTCCCTCGGAACGTGGCATGCCACCATCTGCTCGTCATCCAGTGTCGGGCTCCTTTTGATGATTGGTGGAGGCCGTTTGAGAACAATTAGGATGCAAGGGAACGTGTCGGCATCCGGGAAGATAGGAGAGTGTCCGAAGTCGATCACCTCAAGAGGCTGCGCCGCCCTGCGGAGGTAGCCACGGAGTGACTCGCCGTAGCACGCCCGCATCCATTTGTTCGCCACAATCATGCCCATCCGGCCCTGGGCTCGCAGGTTCCCGATCTCGATCTCCAGGAAGTAGACGTACAGGTCGTTGGTGCTGTCGTAGGTTTGGAACGTCGTCTTTAGGAATGGCTTGAGCTCCTTGATCGACTCTTGCCGGACGTACGGCGGATTCCCCACCACGACGTCGAAGCCCGCGGTTCCGGGCTGGATTCGGTCCTTGTGGGCGATCTGCCTCTCGGCCGCGTCGACGTAGCCGAAGAAGACCTCGGGGAACTCGAGCTCCCAGTGAAAGAAGCGGCGATCCGGACGAATGGCCAGCGCTTCGACCGTGGCGACCAGGGCGCGCTCGGCCTCGCCGGCCAGGGAGCCCAGGAACCGCTCGCGATCCCAGAGGTCGAGATCGCCGCCGTGCTCGACCAGTCCCTTCGCCCGCGGCAAGCCAAAGTGCTCGGCGACCAAGAGGTCGAGCACGATCCGATAGCCCGACAGCGCGGACCGCGCCTGGTCGTAGGTGGCCATCGAGCTGGCGACCTCGGCGGCCGTGGCGTCCGCCAGCCTGCTCACGAGCAGCACGTAGTTGATCGCGCGCAACAGCGGTTCGTAGTCGACCTTGAAGAGCCGCTGCGACGTCGCGGCCTCGAGCTGCTTGATCGTCGCCCCCACCAGCGAATTCCCGCAGCGCAGGTGATGATCGAGAAAGCTCAAGGGAGCGCCCAGGGTGAAGGCGTCGAGCCAAAGGCTGACCTTGGCGAGCTCGACGGCCATCGGGTTCAAGTCGACCCCATGAATACAGCGTTTCAGGACGTGCCGCTTGAGCAGGTTGATGTCGGTGAGCTGGTCGGAATCGACGGTCACGCCCTGAGCGCCCAGCGATTCCAGGATGCTGCTCCGGGTGCGGTCGAGGGCGAAGCTCACCGGGTTCTTGGGGAACGCGGAGAGGAATTTGAGCAAGCGGTCGGTGATGAAATCGACCGTCTCGACCAGGAAATGGCCGCTCCCCATCGCCGGGTCGACCACCCGCAGGTCAAAGAGCCGATCGACCAGGCCCCGGTGGACGGCGTGGGTGTTTTGCTCGGCCAACCGGCGGATCGCCGCCTTGTCCGAGCGATCGAGCCCTGGAGGCGGAAAATTCGTGGCCTTCTGGAGCTCGTTGTCAAAGGTCTTGCGGACCTTGCGGAATTCGGGCCTGAGCGCTTCCAGCTTTTCGTCGAGCACGGGGCCGACGGTCTGGGCAACGATGTACTCGACGATCGGGTCGGGCGTGTAATACGAGCCCGAGGCCTTGCGCTCGGACTTGTCATTCGAGAGATAGACCTGGCCCCGAGCCACGACGACCTTGGCCCGCTGGCCGCGCTTGGCCTTGGCTTGGGAAAGCGCGATGTACTTTTCCTGGCCCTTTTCGGCCTGGGTGGTCTTGTCCTCGTCGGCGACCATCAGCTTGAATTCGAGCAGGCCCTCGTAGATCGAGCCCAGATGGCGGACCTCGAGCGACTTGAAATCGACGGCCACCAGGCCCATCGTCCGTTCGTCTCGATCACGGGCGAGACTGTCGATCGCCAGGGCGAGCCGCGCGTCGGGGATCTTGTGGTTCTTGAGAAACCACGCAATGCGCTCTTCGCGCCGGTCGCCGGCGCCGGGCGCCGTGTTGAAGAGGCCGCCGTTGTAGGTCGGGACGTTGAGGGCGGCGTCGCCCTTGTCCATCGCGGCGAAGAGCTCGGCCAGCCGGTCGTAAAGGCCGGTCGCGGTCGCCGAGTACGCGCGCTCGATCTTTCCCGGGACGGCCTCGAGCGCGATGCCGGCCTGATCGGCGATCTCGTCCTTGATCTTCCTGAGACTCCTGGACAGGTACGCGGCTTCCCGGACCGGCAGCAGGGCGCGGCTTTCGGCGTAGAGCAAGAACAGCAAGCGGTAAAGCAGTGTGAGGGTCGCCTCGAAGACGATGTCGAGCTCGTCGCGGGCCGGCTCGCCCGCCTGGCCGAGCCGCTTCTCGCGATCGGCCAGGAAGCCGGCGGCCAGATCCTTGAAGACGTGTAGGAAAATGCGTTCCTTGAGGTTGTCGCCCAGCTTCTTGGCGAAGTCGCGGCTCCCTTGCAGGATCTGGTCGAGCCAGCAGCTTTCGTGGGCGGCCGTGAAGGCGGCCGGGCGGAAGAACAGCCACCAGTAGCGGAACGCCTCGTTGGGGTCGGTCCCGGCCGAGTCCGCCAGGGCCTCGACCAGGTCGACTTCGTAGAAATGGGTGGCTCGAGCATGGGCGTGGCGACTGTAGAGCCGCCACTGCTTGCCGTTGGTGACGACGACCCAGCCGGCCTGGCCGGAATCGAGGGCCGAAACCACGCACGCGCCGGGGTTTTCATCGGGCGCGTCCGCGTCGTCCGAGTCGGGTCCGTCGAGCCACCGGCCCCACGGGTACGCGAAAGCCGTCGTCAAGACCCGGCCGCCCGCATCGCGGAGCTCGAGGTCGGGAAGGCGCGGTTGGTCGCCCTCGTCGCCTTTCTTGCCGGCTCGTGGGGGCGCGGGTACGGGCGCGGGCGTGAAGCCCAGCTTGCGAAACAGGGGCTCATAAAGCCGTTCGCGCGCGACCTGCTTGTTCTTCCCTATCAAGCGTTTCTCGGCGTCGCGCAACGTTTCGGTTGCGGCCGCGAACGCCGCGGAGGGGTTGTCGCGCCAGGCGGGGTCGTCGCGCAGGCGATGCTCGAGATAGTAATCGGCGAACAGGTTTCGGTTCTGGAAGTGGTCGCTGGTGAAGGCGGCCGCCTGGAAGACGCTCTTGAGCTTGGCGAACTGGTCGATGGCGTCCTGGCAGGTCCAGGTGAGCCGGCGCAACGTTCGCCGGTTCGCCGCCGTGGGCAGGCGGCGGTTGACGACGAAGCTCCGCGGGACGGGGGATCTCAGGCCTATGCCCGCGGCCTTGGCGATCTGGCTCTTGGGTTTGTCGATCAGCACGAATTCGATCGTCTCGAAGTCTGGCGAGAGGATCAGCACGTGATCGACGGTGCTCTTGCCGAGTGCGCGCACGAGGCCTGCGCGGAGCCGGCCGGTGAGCGACGCCGGCTGGACGAAAACCACGCGAAGAAACGGCCCCCCGTCCTCCGCGTCTTGAGCGAGCAGGTCGATTCGCTTGATCGCGCCGACCGTTCCCGCGTCAAGCCCGACGGACTCGGGCGTGAGGGGGCGGCGGGCGGCCGTATCGTACCCAAGGTTCGTCAGAAAAGTCGCGATCGCGTCGAGCGAGGCCAGCCCGCCTATGTCTTTGTCGGTCAGATCGATGTCGGTGGAATGCGGCACGTTCGCGTCCTCTGGCTGGCTGCATCGCCTGCAATGCGCGGCCCCGCATGCGCCACTCCGATCGCGAGCCGCCGCTCTCGTTTGAGATCTCGACCCCAAAGGTACACGGAGAGGCCGGCGCATAGAAGGCCCCCGCGCGCAACCGGCGGTTCGACGGCCCGCCCCTTTCGAGGAGACCCTCGACGGGGACAGTTTGATTGGAACGCTCGACGGGGGCATTGCGATTGGTCGACAAGGAAGTCGATTTGACAGACATCACGACATCGTTATTAATTTGATTGTTTATTTTATTGTTTGACCCCATTGATTCTTCCGTGGAATCCCAGGGCCGCGCCCTGGGCTATCGCCTCTCACCGTTAGGGTGAAAACGAATCCAGCACGCCAGCGACCGGTTTTCAGTCCGAAGGACTGAGAGACGATCGCGCAGGGCGCGGCCCTGGGTTGGCCAAATCGCGATTACATGCGAACATGTCAAAGGAGATCGATGCGTTTTCCGGGCTCGATCAGCTTGGTCGCGCGTGGATCCGCGCGATGGATTCGGCCCAGGATTGGACGCGCTCGCGGAGCTGCTCGGGCTCGATCACTTCCACCTGATCGCCATAGCAGATCAGCCAGTCGAGAACCTGGTCGAGCGAGTCGGCGGCGAGCACGACGTCGAGCGAGCCGCCAGGCCCCGAACGGACCGATCGATCCCTGGAAACGGGCACGTCGCGCACCGCCGGAGCAACCGATCGCGAAAACCGGAGCACGATTCGCTCGCCAGGCGCGCCACTCGCCCGCGCTCCCCACCGCGCCAGGAATCGATCCAGGCGAAAACGCGGAGGGATCACATAAAGCTCGTCCGTGATCTCGAGCCGCTCGATCCAGGGAACCCGAAACAGTCGCACACTGCCGTGGAACGACGAATGACCGACCAAAGCCCAGCACTCGCGGAGCCGGGTCAGGCGATAGACGCCGAGTTGCGTGGTCCGGTCGGGCTCGGAGAGCTTGATCTCGGTCGACCAGATTCGCAACCGCTTGCGCTCGGAGGCGGCATCGAGAATCGTCCCATAGACCTCGAGCCGCTCCCTGCTGAACGATCCCCCGGCATGCGCGTCCACCAGGAGCTCGCTCGAGGCGATGAGCTTGGTTCGCAGCGGCGGCGGAAGCGCCTGGATCAGCTTCGCGAGCGCGCTCGAGGCCAATCGGGGCAAGCCGAACGGGTCTTGAACGGAGCTCGCATGGCTCAAGAGCAAAAGAGCAAGGGCCTCGCCCTTCTCGAGCGCGGTCGGCTGGAGCATGCCCCCGCCCGCGATCTGATACCCCTGACGATCGGCCAGATACGCGACCCGGATGCCCGCCGATTCGAGCGTCGATAAGTCGCGGAAGATCGTGCGCCGGCTCACGCCACAGGCCTCGGCCAACCGCCGGGCGTTGGGAAACCGCGTGGTCTGGAGCAACATCAACAGGTGAATCAACCGCGACAGCGGCAGCCGGGGCGCGGACCCGCCAGGGTCGACTTCCCGCGGAATGGTGAACGAATCCGCATCCAACCGCGATTCCAAAAGCATCGCCGACCTCGCCGCCCGAGCCAGAACGGCTGACTCAACCACGAGAACAGCCGATCCTGAATCTACGACGCGAACGGCGCATTCGAGAACTCGGGCCGCCAGATTCGCCGACCTGTGCGAAAGGAAGCAATCGCGACGTCCGCGGCTGGTTGACACAAGCCGGAAGCCGCGTTAATCTTGCATACGATGATCATGGCTCGGGCAGATAGCTCAGCTGGTAGAGCACAGGACTGAAAATCCTGGTGTCGCCGGTTCGATCCCGGCTCTGCCCATTCGACCGAGGTTTTAGACCCGAGCGCTCGCCTGAGACGCCCATGCGTCGGCGCTCGCCTCGTTCCCGCCGGCCGTCGCGGGTCGCTCTTCGCGGTCTGTTCGGCCGTCGGGCGAGCCCCGCCGATCGGGCTCGAGTCGATTCAAGGTTCGCGACAGCTCGTCGAGGCTGAGAAACAAGGCCGCCATCGAGAGCGACAACCACGCGAACCCGATCGTCCCCGCCAGGCCGACGATCAAAAGCGCCGTCGTCGAGCCCGCGCCTTCGCCGGCCCAGCGCCCGCTCGCGAGCATCACGCCGATCACCAAGAACGCCACGCCCCCCAAGGCGAGCGCACCCTGGAGCTGCACCCGCCGCCAGATCGTCGCGAAACGAACGGCCAGCGCCTTCCATTGCTCACGCGTCAGTCCATGCGCCCAGGATCGCACAGGCGCTCGATTCGCTTGGCCGTCGTCAAAGTCGAGCTCATTCGCCGCCGCGATCGGCAGCTCATAATGCGAGTCGCTCGACCCCAGCTCGATCTCGGCCGAATCGTCGTCGAGATCGGACGCCCATTCGCTCAGGCCGCTGTCGCCGGGGCTGGCAGGGCCGGCCGACGCCCGTCCGGCGAGCGCCCGGACGCCCGTTTCAGCCCGGTCCGCCGACGTCCAGAACCGCGACTCGCAGCGCCGGCACTTGACCGCGTGAACGCCAGAGCGAAACCGCTCCGGCAGACTCCCCGTCCGACTACAAACAGGACAAGATATTTTCATTGAAGATAACCCAAGGGAAAGGGGCGGACTCCCTGGACTGGGATTTTTTATAGGGCGAAGATTGGCGGAGAGCAACAAAAAACGGCCTTATTTTGTCGACTGCGATCGCATGCGTACCATGGGCGGGTGCATCGCGGCGCGCATCGATGCGCGCGATCGATTCGCCGAACACCCTGTGATCACATAGGTTATGGCCTGGCATGGGGCAAAGGGACGAGAGAATCTCACCATTCGCTCACGAGCCCAAGAAGGCTTGATTGGGTAGAAGTTGAGACATGTTCTTGAAGGGAGGTTTAACAAGGCTCAGGGGTGGTGGTGGTGGTGAAAGTTTGGGCTAGAGGAGGGTGCCTTGGAGGAGGAAGAGGGAGATGGAGAAGTAGATGACGAGGCCGGTGACGTCGACCAGGGTGGCGACGAAGGGGGCGGAGGAGGTGGCGGGGTCGAAGCCGAGGGATCGGAGCAGGAATGGGAGCATGGCGCCTGTGATACCGCCCCAGACGACGACGCAGGTGATCGAGATCGAGACCGAGAGGGCGACCAGGATCCAGTGGGGGCCGTACATGGTTGAGACGGCGGACCAGAGGGCGATTCTGAGGAAGCCGATCGAGCCCAGGATGAGCCCGAGCATGAGCCCGGAGGCGAACTCGCGGCGCAAGACGAGCCACCAGTCGCGGGGCCGGGCCTCGCCCAGGGCGAGGGCGCGGATGATGAGCGTGGCGGCCTGCGAGCCGGCGTTGCCGCCGCTCGAGATGATCAGCGGCACAAACAGGGCGAGCACGACGGCGCGCGCGATCGATCCCTCGAAAAAGCCCATCGCCGTCGCGGTCAGCATCTCGCCGACGAACAAGATCACCAGCCAGCTCGCCCGCTTGCGAACCATGACCGTGAGAGGCGTGTTCATATAAGCGAGATCGAGCGCCTCCAGGCCGCCGAATTTTTGGATTTCCTCGGTGGCGACTCGATCGGCGACGTCGAGCACGTCGTCGAGGGTCACGATGCCGGCCAGCCGCCCCTGGGCGTCGACGACGGGCAGGGCGACCCGGTCGTATTTGCGGAAGATCTCGACGGCCGTCTTGCGGTCGTCGGTCGTCTTCAGGCTCACGAAGCGGTCGTCGACGATGTCGGCCACGCGGGCGCCCAGGGGGGCGAGCAGCACCTCGCGAATCCGCAGGTCGTCGATCAGGATGTTCTGCTCGTCGACGACGTAGATGACGTTCAGGGTCTCGCTGTCCTGGCCGTGTTCCCGCACGTGGTCGAGGACGTGGGCGATGGTCCATTCGCGGCGGACGTCGACGTAGTCCGGGGACATGAGCCGACCCACGGTCCCTGGGGCGTGCTCGAGCAGCGAGCGGGCGATCACCCGCTCCTCGACCGAGAGCAGGTCGAGCAGGCGCTCGGACTGCGATTGGGGGAGCTTGGCCAGCAGCGTCGTGCGATCGTCGGCCGACATCGCGCCGATGATCGACGCCGTCTCGGATTCGGGGAGCGATTGCAAAAGCCTGCGCTGAATGTCGAGGTCGAGGTAGGCAAAGGCAGGCGCGGCCCGCGCGGGCTCGAGCAACCGGAGCACGTGATTCTGCTCGCGACGATCGAGATGGCGCGCGAGCTCGGCCACGTCGGCCGGATGCCAGCGGTTGACCACCTCGCCCAGAGTCTTGTCGTCGCCCGAGCCGATCAATTCGCGAATGGCGGGCAACGCCAGTTTTCCTATCATATGTATGTCGCTTTTCCTGATGCCGCCGGAACGCGAACCTGACCGCGCTGGCGCCGTCGGGTCTGGGCGAGCCGTGGCGGTCGGGGCCAGACTCGGGTCCGCTGGATCGACCGATTATGGCGTGGATCAAGCGACGCTGACAAATGACGCACGGCCGCGGGCGACTTGACGAGCCGTGGTCCGGGCTCATAGCATTCGGACGATCGAGACCTGACGAGTCGATCGTGGAAACCATGAGGATCCCGCCCCGATGCCCACGCTGATCGCCGAGCCCTGCCTGATCCAATCGGCGGGGAACAAGCCCAAGCGGATCGAGGAGTATTTCGGTCGGGTGCGCTCGGGCGATTCGGGCGTGAGCGTGGCCCGGATGACGAGCCCCGGCGGATGGGTCGAGCCGGGTCAGCGGCCCGATTTCGACGAGTATACGGTGGTGCTCTCGGGCCGGCTGGTGGTCGAGTTCGAGGGAGGGATTCTGGACGTGCGATCGGGGCAGGGGGTGGTCGTCCAGCGCGGGGAGTGGGTTCGGTACTCGACGCCCGACCCCGAAGGGGCCGAATACGTGGCCGTCTGCCTACCGGCGTTCACGCTCGAAACGGCGCATCGAGACGACGCATGAACGAATCCATGGCTGGCAAGTCGTGCGTGGTGACCGGGGCGACCTCGGGGATTGGTCTGGTGACCGCGCGCGAGCTGGCGCGGCGGGGCGCTCGGGTGATCGTGGTCGGGCGGTCGCCGGAGCGGGCGGCCGAGGCGGTCGCGCACATTCGTCGCGAGACTGGCGGCGAGCAGGTGGGCGCGCTCACGGCCGATCTGTCGTGCCACGCCGAGATCCGTCGGCTGGCCCAGGCGATCCGCGAACAGATCCCGCGGCTGGACGTGCTCGTGAACAACGCCGGCGGCATTTTTCTGGAACGACTCGAGAGCCCCGACGGGGTCGAGATGACGTTTGCTCTCAATCATCTCTCCTACTTTCACCTTACGAACTTGCTTTTGCCGGTCATGGTCGCGCCGGCGCGGATCGTGAACGTGGCGTCGGACGCGCATCGGGGGGTGGTGCTTGATTTCGAGGATCTCGAGGGAAAGAAGCGGTTTGGCGGCTGGCGTGCCTATCAGCGCTCGAAGCTTGCCAACATCTTGTTCACGGCCGAGCTCGCGCGGCGCCTGGAGGGTACTGGCGTGACGTGCAACTGTTTGCATCCGGGTTTTGTGCGGACCAACATCTTTCGCGATCCGGGCTGGGTGGGGATGGCGATCCGGGCGGCGGCGCGATTCGCGCTTTCGCCCGAGGAAGGGGCACGGACGTCGATCTATCTGGCGACAGCGCCTGAGGTCGCCGGCACGACGGGTGGATACTTCGTGAAGGAGCGCCCGGCCGTCCCATCGCGCGCGGCGCGCGATCCGGCCGCGGCCAGGCGGCTGTGGGCGGCGAGTCTGGCCATGACGGGCCTCGGCGACCCCGCGAGTCCGGCCCCCCTGGAGCGGTCGCCTTGACCGGGATCGCCGGCCCCCTCTATGATCAGCGTCTGTGGATGTTTGAACGAGGGCGCGGGTCGAGCGGGGAACAGACGGCGAAGTCATGCTCGTAACAGTAAAATATGCCGGCGAGCAGGTGGAATTCGACCTTCCCGACGGCCAGGTCGTCGGGGTCTGGCGCGGGCCCGAGGGACTCGCCTCGATCGCACTCGAGGCGGCCGCGCGGCAGGCCCTGCTCGAGCCCGAGGGATACCCCGCGGCGGGTCGGCTGGTCGTGCCCGGCGATCGGGTAACGCTGGCGGTCGACCCCGCCGCGCCTGGAATCGAGACCGTGCTTCGGGCCTTGACCGACATCCTGTTCGAGGCGGGAGTCGAGGCGGGCGACCTTACGCTCGTCGCGCCGGCGGGCGCGTATTGGCGGCCCGAAGGATCGACGGCCGTCGTCCACGATCCCTCCGACGCGAGCCAGATCGCCTATCTGGCGACCACCAGCGCGGGTCGCCGGGTTTACCTGAGCCGGCTGGTGACCGACGCCGACGTGGTGATCGCGATCGGGGGCGTGCGTCCCACCCTGACGGGCGACCCGCGCGGGCCGTGGCGGCTGATCTTCCCCGAGCTCTCGAACGACACCACGCGCCGCGAACCGCCGCGGACCCCGCGGCCGGCCAAGCCGGCCCGGAAGGGTGAGGAGACGATCGACGAGTCGGTCGAGGCGAGCATGCTCCTGGGCTCGCGGTTTCACGTTGCGATCGTGCCGGCTGCGTCGGGAGCGCTCGAGGTGATCGCCGGCCGGGACGACGCGGTCCACGCGCGGGCGCTCGAGAGCCTAAAGGCGAGCTGGCGGTTCGAAACCCAGGGCCGTGCCGAGGTCGTCGTGGCGGGGGTGGGAGGGCCAGGCTCGGAGGCGACGCTGGACGATCTGGCGCTCGCGCTTGCCACGGCGGCGGAGCTTGTCGACCGGGGCGGGCGGATCGTCGTGCTCTCGAAGGCCGGCGGACCGATCGGGCCCGCGCTCGGGCGTTTGATGCGGGGCGACCAGCCGCGCGGGACCGCCGAGATGCTCCGCGGCCTCGAGCACGAGGCCGATTACCCGGCCGCCGACGCGATTGCGCGCGCCGTTGCCTGGGCCGACGTGTTTCTGGCGAGCGCGCTCGACCCCCAGACCGTCGAGGATCTCGGAATGACCCCGCTCGAACGGCCCGACCAGGCCCGGCGGCTGGTGGCGCAGGCCTATTCATGCACATTCGTTGATCGCGCCGAGATCGCCCAGGCACGCGCGTTTGCTTGACGGCCGACCAAGCGCCCAGGCCCGAACTCGAGGACGCCATGAAGCCTTCCATCGACCCGCGTGAGCCCTGGAACGGAACGGTTGTGATCGATCGCACCGATCGAGCGCGGCTCTGGGTCGGCGGCCCCGACCGCGGCCGATTCTTGCACAATCTGACCACGAACGAGGTCAAGCGGCTCGAGGCCGGGTCAGGGCGCGAGGCGTTCGTGACGAGTCCTCAGGGCAAGACGCTTGCTTTTGTGATCATGCATGCGATTGAGGACCGCGTCCTGGTGCGCGCGGACCCGGGGGGGCTCGAGCATGCCCTGCCGCACTTTCAGAAATATGGCGCGCTCGACGACGTCGTGCTCGACGATGCGAGCGGTTCGACTTGCGAGCTGCACCTGATCGGCCCGGGCCCGTACCCGAGCTGGATGCCTGCGGTCGCGCCCGAGCCCGAGTATGCGTGTGCGAGCACGACCGTGGACGGCGAGACGCTGTACGTGATCCGGGAATCGCCGGCGGGCTTGGCCGGGTTGACCGTGATCGCGCCCGCATTGCTTGGCGAGCGGATTCTGAGTGACCTGCACGGCGCGGGGGCGACCGAGCTCGAGCCCGAACGGTTTGAGGGGCTGCGGATCTGGGCTGGCACGCCGGTCTTTGGCCGCGAGGTCGCGCCGGCGAATTTGCCGCAGGAGCTGGGGCGTGACGACCGGGCGATCAGCTTCATCAAGGGATGTTATATGGGACAGGAGACGGTCGCGCGGATCGACGCGGTCGGGCACGTGAACCGGATTCTCAAGGGCCTTCGGTTCGCGGCGGGGGCCAGAGTCCCGGCGATCGGATCGCGGCTTCTGGACGGTGAAAAGGTGGTGGGCGCGGCCGCCTCGGCCGCGCCGTCTCCCTTTGATGGATCCCCGATCGCGCTGGCCTTCGTCAAGACCGCACACGCGCAGGCCGGAACGCGGCTCGAGGTCGCGCCCCCCGGCGGTGGAGCG
>DAIDHE010000494.1 GCA_027459775.1 Planctomycetales bacterium
TTTCGGCGACCGCGTTCTCGACCGTGGTATTCGAGATCGAGTCGGCGATCGCGCCGCCGCCGGGCCCGAAGAGCTCGTTGAGCATCGCCAGGCTGCCGCCGACGGCCATCCCGCCAGCGCCTCCGTTGCCGCCGCCGTCGCCGCCGCCGCCGCCATTGCCCGCGAGGGCATGACCGCCGGAAAACGTGGATGAAGAGATCGTCATATTACCCCACGAGTCGACGTCGCCGCCCCAGACGAATCCGCCTGATCCGCCGTCCGCGCCCGCGCCCCCCGCTCCGCCGTCGCCCGCGACGGCCAGGTTGTCGCTGAAGGTGCACCGGGCGATCGAGCCCGACGGGTAGGGGGGCGCCTGGGTCGGACCCAGATCCTGGTAATTCACGACTCCGCCCAGCAGAAACCCGCCCGCCCCGCCGGCCGCGCCCGCCGCGCCGCCCGCGCCGCCGTTGCCGGCGACAGCCTGGTTGTCCGTGAATCGATCGCCGGTGAGCGTGAGGACGTCGTTCGCGAAGACCACGCCCCCGACCAGGAGCGCGCCTGACCCACCGGGCCCGGTCTGGCCCTGGCCGCCGTTTCCAGCGAGGGCGAGGACGTCGGTGAAGGTCGAGCTGCTCACGCTCAGGTTGGGGAACGATTCGATGGCCCCGCCGACGCAGAAGCTCCCCGACCCTCCCGCGCCGCCAGCGCCCGCATCGCCGCCCGCCCCGGAGCTCGCCAGATCGGCCGTGAACGCACACGCATTGATCGTCAGCGCCGCCGTGCCGCCGTCCGAGATCGCGCCGCCGGTGGCCTGGCCTCCGGACGCGTTGAACACCCCGACGCCCTCGCCGCTCGCCCCCGCGCCACCAATCGCGGAGTCGCCGGTGAACGAATCGGCCGAAAGTCCAAAGGTCGACGTTGACGTCGAATTCGTACAGATGGCGCCGCCGAATCCGCTGCCGCCCGCTCCGTTGGTGGAATTCGCGTCTCCCTGTCCCAGCCCGCCAGCGCCTCCCTGAGCGGCGTCGTTCGTGAATGCGTCAAAACGAAGCGTGAGCACGTTTCCCAACGTGAAGATCGCGCCTCCCTGGCCGTTGCCGCCAAATCCGTTTGACGAACCGTCGCCGCCGGCCCCGCCCGACCCGCCCGCGCCGCCGAGCGCCTGGTCGCTTGTGAACGAGCTCAGCGAGACGCTCACGCTCGAGCCGGCGTCGGCGTAGATCGCGCCCCCGTCGCCGTCGCCCGCCTGGCCGTTGCTCACCGGGTCGGTTCCTCCCGGAGCGCCGTTCGCCCCTTGCGCGACGTCGCCGGTGAACGAGCAGGCGATCGCACGCAGCGAGCCTCCATCCAGCACGGCGACTCCGCCCCCCTGGGCCGTGCCGCCGGGGGCGGTTCCCGTCGCTTGATTGTTCACGATCGCGTCGCCGATGAGCGCCAGCGAACCCCCCTGGTCGAGGATTCCCGCCCCAGCCAGTGCGTTTCCGCCCTCGATCGTGAGCCCCGAGATCGTGACCCGCGCGGTCGCCGAGGTGACATCGAAGACCCGGCTCGAGCCGCCCGCATTGACGGCGATTTCGCCCAGGAGCGGCCCACGGATCGTGAGGTTCTGGTTGATCGCGAGCTCGCCGCTCGTGAGGTTGATGGTCTGGCCGTAAAGGCTGGGTGCGAAATCGATGACGTCGCCGTTCGAGGCCGCGGCGATATCCGCCCGGATCGACCCCAAGCCGCTGTCGGCCGCGCTTGTGACGGTCCAGGTCGAGAGCACGACCCTTCCTTCGAGCGTATCGAACGCCGGCGCTCGCCGCCGGCGCGGCGACGCGTGGCTGTGACGGAGTGGATTCGAGCTTGAGGTGGATCGTCGATGGCGCATCGTCCGCGTCTCCTGGATCAATCAAGGAAGCGATCGTGGTGGCTCCGCGCCCCTCGCTCGGGGCGACCTAGATGGAGACCTCCCAAAACCCGCCGTGATGTGACCGCGCGGCCGCTTGCTCCCGTGTTTTTGTTGGGCTCGCTCAGGTCGTTGAGCGACAGAATCCGGGTACTTTGGCGATTGTTGTCCCGTCGGGTGGGCGATTCGCGGGTCTGGTTGTGGGCACGATGCTTCGCGTTGGCTGCTGAACCTGGCGGATGAGGACGATTTGGACCGAGCCGCCGCCGCCTCGACCGACAGGCTCGTCGGGATCATGACGGGTCGGCGATCAAGGCAGGCCAGGTTTGCGTGGGACAAGTCGCCACGTGTATCGTAAGAGACGGCAATCGATCATTCACCCATCCGTGCCCGTCTCGAGAGGTGCCAGCCATGGCCCGCGGCGTCTTGGTTTCCAGGCTCGTCCTCGGAGTCTGTCTCGTCATGATCGTGTCGGCCTGGCCCAGCGCCGGGGCCGGGGCTGAGGAGTGGGTTGGGAAGAAGGTCGTCCTCAAGATGGAAGCCCAGCCGGCCAACCCCGAGGGCGATTTCGCCGGCCCCGATTTCTACGACGTCTTCGTCGTCAAGAGTGAGCAAGACGGTAAGCTGCGGATCGAGTCCGAGAGGGATCGCGCGGTCGCGGCGACGGTCTTGACGAACGAAGTGGTGGCCGATGAAAAGGCATTTGATTATTACACCCAGGCGATCGAGGCCGACCCTCGGAACGCCGCCTTGTACATCCTCCGCGGCATGCGCTGGGAAAACGAACGCCATGATCTGGACAAGGCCATCGCCGATTACACCGAGGCGATCCGGCTCGACCCCGGCGAGCGCTCGGCGTACGCGAACCGAGGGAGGGGCTGGAGCAACAAAGGCGAATACGACAAGGCGATCGCCGATTATGACGAGCTGATCCGGCTCGATCCCCGCGAGGCGAGCTCGTATCATGACCGGGGCTGGGCGTGGCACAAGAAAGGCGAGCTTGAAAAGGCGATCGCCGATTATGACGAAGCGATCCGGCTCGACCCTGGCCAGGCGTCCTACCATGCCAACCGTGGCGCGGCCTGGGCCGGCCTGGGAGACCAGGACAAGGCGATCGCCGACGATTCGGAGTGGATCCGGCTCGAGCCCGAGAATGGCCGGGCCTACAAGGCTCGAGCCGTCGCCTGGTACGCGAAGTCTGATTATGCCAAGGCCATCGTCGACTTCGACGCCGTGATCCGGCTCGACCCCGCGGCCGCGACCGAGTATGGCAATCGGGGCCACGCCTGGTACGCCATGGAGAATTACGACAAGGCGATCGCCGACTACTCGGAATGGATCAAACGCGCGCCCGAGTGCGCGGCGGCCCGCTATGCTCGAGGAACGGGCTGGGAAGAAATCAAGGAGTACGACAAGGCGATCGTCGATTTCACCGAGGCGATCCGGCTCGAGCCTCGAGCCGCGCGGGCCTACGCGAATCGAGGCCGCTCCTGGCATCTCAAGGGCGATTTCGACAGGGCCGTCGCCGACTACACCGAGGCGATCGAGCTCGATCCCCGGGATCCTTGGTGCTATAACGCTCGCGGGTGCGCCTGGAACAAGAAGCAAGACTACGACAAGGCGCTCCCCGACTACAACCAGGCGATCGAGCTCGATCCCGAGTCCGCCGAGGCTTATAAGAATCGCGGCGCGGCCTGGCAGGGCAAGCACGATTACGACAAGGCGATCGCCGACTTTTCCGAGGCGATCCATCTTGATCCCAAGGAGACCGAAGCCTGGAGCGACCGGGGCTGGGCCTGGTACGACACGAGGGAACACGACAAGGCGATCGCCGATTTCAACCAGGCGCTTCGCCTCGACGGCAAATTCACAATGGCCCTCAGAGGGCGAGGCCTCACCTGGCTCGCAAAGGAGGACCACGAGCGAGCGCTTGCGGATCTGAACGAGGCGATCCGCATCGACCCGCGAAATCCCGATCCTTACGTCGACCGAGGTTGGGCCTGGGGCAAGATGGCGAACGGCCAGAAGGCCCTCACGGACCTGAACGAGGCGATCCGCCTCGGCGTCAAGTCGGCCGAGGCCTACGTATTTCGCGCTGGGGCCTGGCACCTTTTGAAAGACCTCGACAAGGAGCTCGCGGATCTTTCGGAAGCGATCCGCCTCGATCCCGCGTACACCCAAGCCTATGCGGAACGAGGCTGGCTCTGGAGCGAAAGAAAGGACCACGGCAAAGCCCTCGCGGATCTTTCCGAGGCGATCCGGCTCGACCCCAAGTCGGCCGAATTCCGCGTCTACCGGGCCCGAGTCTTGTCGAGGAAGCACGAGTATTCCCTGGCCCTGGCCGAGTACGAAACCGCGATCGCGCTCGACCCCAAGGATCCCCAGGCGCACAACAGTCGGGCGTGGTTCCAGGCGACCTGCCCCGATCCCAAGTACCGCGACGGCAAGAAAGCCGTCGCATCGGCGCTCAATGCCTGCGAGCTCACGAAACACGAGGACGCGTACTGCCTGGGCACACTCGCGGCCGCATACGCCGAGTCGGGCGATTTCGCGGCCGCGGTGAAGTGGCAGACCAAGGCGATCGAGCGGCTCAAGGACGAGAAACTCAAGCCCGATTTCCAGGCCCGGCTCTGGCTGTATCAAGAAAAAAAGCCGTATCGCGACGAAGAATAGACCGTTCCCCTCGGCGATTTCAGGCGACTCCACGATCCTTCGCCGTCAGGGTATGATTGCTTCAAGGAGGGCCAGTCATGACCAAGCAACTCGAATCGGCTTTCGCCGAGGCGTCGAAACTGTCGGAGACCGAACAAGATTTATTGGCGTCGCGCCTGCTGGCCGAGCTGGCGGCCGAGGATGGCTTCGACCGAGCCATCGCCGCATCCTCCGACAAGCTCGACCTTCTCGCCACTCAGGCGCTCGACGAGCACCGCGCCGGCCTGACCGAGGAGCTCGACCCGGATCGGCTATGAAATCACGCACGACTCCGCGATTTCGCGACCTGCTCGCCGCCCTCCCGTCCACGTCCGGCGGCAAGCGCGCGAGGCACACCGGCTCTTCCAGTGGTTCATCCTTCCGTCAGGGCGAGTCGCGGAAATAGGCGATCACGCGCTCAATGATCTGGTCGAGCGACCGCGACGGCCGATAGCCGATCAGGGCCGCGACCTTGCTCAGGTCGGGGACGCGCCTGGGCATGTCTTCAAAGCCCTCGCCATACGCCTGCTCGTAGGGAACGTGAACGATCTCGGAGCTCGAGCCCGCCAATTGCTTCACCCGCAATAAGGCCG
>DAIDHE010000005.1 GCA_027459775.1 Planctomycetales bacterium
CCGCTCCAAAAAGCACCACGATCACAAAGACCCGAGTCATCCCAATGACCTGGATCTGGAGCGCGGGTACGAGGGTCAGGAGCGCGATCAAGCGCAACGAGCCGAATACGGCAACCGCGATCGCGACCAAGGGGACCATCGCCAACAGCGGCGACCGGTAGACCATGAGCAAGATCAAGATCACGAGCGCGACGGTGGTGTCAGTGGTGTTCTTGATGCTCTGGCTGGCCGCGGCGTTGGTGTCGTGGCCAACCAGCGCCGACCCGGTCATCCATCGCGTCAGCCCGGCCGGCGCCTTGGGCGCCGTCGAGTCCAACCACTTGAGGATCTCGTCGACCGCATGCCGGGTCTTGCGCGACAGATACGTCCCCTTCAGCGAGACGATCGTCAGAACGGCCTCGCCATGGCCGTCACGCCCACGCCCAATCAGCCGCCTGCCAATGACGGGCGAGCGGTGGGTGTCAATCTTCTTGACCCCGAGCGCCTCACGCTCCGCCGCGAACGCGCTCAGCTCGGCCGCCGAGGTCTCGATATAGGCCAGGTCGCCCGGAGTCACGCGGGCGTCCTTACGCTCGTAAAGAATGACGAGCGAAGAGCTTGACGAATCGAGAGGAAAGCCCCGCTCGAGCAGATCCTGTCCGACCACGCTGGGATAATCGGCGGGGAAAAACCGAACGTCGTCGTCCTTGGTGGCGTCCTCCCAAGAGGGAGCGGCGACATGAATGAGCAAGGCCGCGAGAAACCACACCGCGATGACGAGACGCGGGCGGCGAACGACGAAGCTCGACAGCGAGGACAGCATGAATCGATCAGCTCTGCGGATTCCTCGAGCAAACTTCGCCACACCCGGCGGACCGCGCTCGGTCCAAGATGCGCCAGGGGCGAGAGAGCGGCCGCTGGTTTCGAACTTAGTCTAACGACCGTCCCCATGTCAAAGAGATTGTCGCGCCGACCACCGGCGGCCGGCGCATCAAGACCGAGCAACCAAATCATCGATCCCCGCACCGGGACTTGTCGGCTAAGGGACGGTGACCTACGAATTAAGTGTGGGCCGCGTGCGGCCTTACCCTCTTCCGACCGCCAGTGAGGCTGCGACCGACGTGTTCGACCCCTTCATGAAAAAAACGTCCCAGGGATGGATCGGCCGGCTCGCTCATTATGCGTCGCACCGGAACGACGAGCACTGCCTGGCACTCGTCGACGAGGCGATCCGCTATACGGGTCTTCACCTCGAGAACGACCTTGCGTGCTCGGACTTCTGGAACGAGCGGTCGCTTTTGACGCGGGCGGGCCTGCTGCTCTTCCTGGTCGATCGCGGGGTCGTCGAGCGCTCGACCAGGCGCGGGCGTAGGGTCTATGAGCCGCTGCCCCACGCGGAGTCGTGGGTCGCCAGTCAGTCCGTCCTACGCCCCAAGCTTCGCGTGATTCTCGAATTCCTGGCAGCCCTTCGAAACGAGCTCAAGCGCAGAGCCCATACTCCTCACGCATGAGTTTCCGATCACGTGCGCGAACCCCGTCCACATCCGCGACTCGGGCCGCGGCGTCGAGTGCCGTTTCAAGCGAATTCTGGACTTCTCGAGGAGGGTGTTTGACGTTGCGAATCTCCCTGAGTTTCGCGCTCGCTCATTCACGGCCCGCGCCTCGATTTCTCTGACGGATTCGTCCAGGGTTCACCTCGATTGTTCTCCGGCGAGCCCCAGAAGAGCGCGAAGCTCGCCCAGGGCCTGTTGCAGATGAATATGCTCGTGCATCGCCTCGCCGAGAGATTCCCAGCCGCCAAGTCGCGTCAATTCATCCCGTATCGCCGCTGCCGCCGTCTCGGCTTCGGCCAAGACGTCCCCCACGCGCCCGCCCCACCATTCGGCAAACCGACAGGCGGCCCATTTCGCCGGGTCGACTCCCTGTGGCAGTTGCTCGGGCGGGGTGAGCGCTTGGCCGATCCAATTCGCCAAGACGGTTTCGAGTTCGCTTCGCGTCATCTCGGTCTCCTCTCGCGATTGGGCAATCCGACGGGTCAAGGCTGGTCCATGGAATCCGGGGACAAGAAAACCAGGGATGCCGCGGGTTCACGGCGCGACGGCTCCAGGAAGCGCCCCCCCTGATCCCTTGACCGCGCGCCGCCAGCCAGAAATCCGTGAAATGCTCTTATGCTCACATCTCGGCGATCGGCAGTATTTCCCGGACCGCGCCTGCGCGGCTCAGGCTCGAACGAGCCCCTTCGGCGGGCGGCCCGACGTCGACCGCAGCCAACGTCCCACACGCGGCCTGAATATCCGCCCCGCCGGAATACCGCCGCACCACCGGTTGCTTGTAATGGCGGCCCAGGGCGTCGCGGAAGAGCCGGTACTCCTCGGGCCCGGGCGGCCGATGGACCCCGGTCGGGTCGGTGACGTCGATCAGATCGAGCCGCGCGGGCGTATCGCCGATCAACTCCGCGAGGGCGACCGCGTCGGACTCAAACACATTCAAGCCGCTGATGCATACATAAGCGAGCATGACTCGGTCGCGACGGTCGAGTGCGTGCCGCCGGGCCGCCGCCAGGATCTCCGCGAGCGGCGTTCCGCGGGTCGCCGGCGCGAGGTCCGAGCGTTTCGGATCGGTGGCCGCGATCAGGCTGATCGACAGCCGAAATCGCCGCTTTTCGCGGGTGTAACGCTCGATCTGGTGCACGAGGCCCACGGTGCTGATCGTGATCGCGGCCCCGGCCACGCTCGCGCCATAAGGGCAGCTCAAGAGCTCGGCCGCCGCCAGAACCCGGTCGTAATTCAGGAACGGCTCGCCCATCCCCATGAAGACGGCCCCGGTCACCCGCCGGCCCGTCGCCCTGACCGCCTCGCGCGCCTGGACGAACTGGTCGACGATCTCCCATGTCTCCAGGTTGCGCCTCCGGGTCATGCGCCCGGTGGCGCAAAACGAGCAGCCGATCGGGCAGCCGACCTGCGACGAGAGACAGACGCTGACCGCGCCTGGCTTGTGCAACGGGATCAAGACCGTCTCGAGCGGCAGTCCGTCGCCGGTCTGGAAGAGCAGCTTCTGAAACCCATCGCGAGGCGAGGTCGTCGACCGTGCGAGCACGAGCCGGGGCAGGGGATCGGAGATCTGCTCGAGCAGCCGCCGGGGCGCCTGACAATCGCGGACCCAGCCGGCTCGGTCCTGCTCGCCCCGGCCGACCACGGCCGCACAGAGCCTGCGCAGCGACTCGTCCCGAACCCCGAGCGCACGTCCTCGAGTGAGGAATTCCAGGGGGTCAAGATCGCGGGGGTCGAGCATGCATGGTCCTTCGGATGCCAAGAATTCTCTGTCGAGATCACGGCCAAACGATTAGATTAACAAGGTGAGCGCGGACTGTCTCCGTCGCTGCCAGCCACGATGAGACGGCTGCCATGGTCCGAGGAGCCCGCGCCGCCTGGATCAACGACCATCACCCTCAGCGAGGGGGTCGCCGCCCCGGCGGTTGCACCAAAAAACCAGAAATGCGACCCAACCTTCTCAATATCCGGATCGTATCACGGAAGTACTTTTTGAGCGAACCGCGACCGTGGGTCGCGAAATGCGCACGCATCGATCGAACGAATCGCCTGGGCGATTTCGACGACGAAACACGCGTCCGAACGGCCTCCCTGGCGACCCGGGCCGCCCCTTCCGAACGTCGGCCGCGCCGTGCGCCGTCGCGGACGTTTCGTCTTTGTCGAGTGTGAGTTCAGCATCAGTCGGAGTTCACAAGGAGATTCGAGCATCATGAAAAAGAATCCAGTCGCGTGGGCCGCCCTCATCGTGGCGTCGGCCGCGCTTGTCAGCTCCAGCGGTTTCTTGCGGCCAATTCCGGCGGCCCCCAAGGTCAAGCCCGAGAGTCTGCGGACGGCCATGGCCCTCTCGGAGGGCTTCGAGGCCGTCGCCGAATTCGTGCGCCCGTCTGTCGTCCAGATCAGCGTCACCAAGAAGGCGCCCAAGGCCGCTCCGGGCGCACGCCGTTTCCAGTTCCCCAATCCCCGCGGCGGTCCCCAGACTCCCAAGGATTTCGAGGAGATGCTGCGGCGGTTTTTCGAGCCCAATCCAGGCGCTCCCGAGCAGGAACAGTTCGGTTCGCCGACGCGGGGAGTGGGCTCGGGATTCGTCTATGATAACGCCGGCCACGTCTTGACCAACAACCACGTCGTCTCCGACGCCGAGAAGATCACCGTCACCTTCTACGACGGCACCGAAGCCTCGGCGACCGTGGTCGGGGCCGACAAGCAATCCGACGTCGCCGTGATCAAGGTCGAGAACACCAGCTTCCCGCCGCTTCCCAAGGGCGACAGCTCCAAGCTCAAGGTCGGCGAGCTCGTGATGGCGATCGGCTCGCCCTTCGAGCTTTCCCAGAGCGTGACCAGCGGGATCATCTCGGCCCTCGAGCGCAACGACGTACACATCAACGAATTCGAGTCGTTCATCCAGACCGACGCGCCGATCAATCGGGGCAATTCCGGCGGCCCGCTCGTGAGCATGAGCGGCGAGGTCATCGGGGTCAATTCGGCCATCGTGACTGGCGGCTCGAGCGGTAACGACGGCATCGGCTTCGCCATCCCGATCAACATGGCCGCCAGCGTGGCCAACATGATCATCAAGGACGGCAAGGTCCGTTACGCCCGGATTGGCATCGCGCTCGGAGCTTTGACCCCGGCCCTGGCGCGGCAGTTCGGCCTTGCCGAAGGGACCAAGGGGGTTCTGGTGATGGATGTCGTCCCTGGCAGCCCGGCCGACAAGGCGGGCCTCAAGCAGGGCGACGTGATCGTCGGCTTCGCCGGTGAAAAGGTGCTGGACCGCTCGTCGTTCCGGCTCAAGGTCGCGACCAGCGAGGTCGAGCACTCGTACCCGCTGGTCTATTTACGAGACGGGGCCGAGCACAAGACAAAGATCACGCCGGCGGCCTATGACAAGGTTGTCTTCGATCAAGAAAAGGATGAGAAGTCCGAAGAGACGAAGGTTTCTCCAAAGGAGCCGGCCAAGACCACGATCGGAGACTTCGGCCTCGAGGTCCAGCCGCTCACGCCCGAGCTTGCCAAGACCTTGGGCCTGCCCGAAGGGCAGAAGGGCGTCCTGGTCTCGGCGGTCAAGGAAGGGAGCCCCGCCGAGGCCGCGGGCATCTCGGAAGGGGACGTCGTTACCAAGATCGTCCGCGACCACAAGATCCAGCCGCTCTCGAGCGTGAAAGAATTCCAGGAGCTGGCGGCCAAGACGAGCGAAATCGCCTTCTATATCCAGAAGGGCAAGCAGGGCGCCTTCGTGACCCTCACGAAGCCCGCCAAGTAACCGCTGCCTCTCTCGTTCCCGGGAGGGGCGGACCGCGGCCGCGAAATCGAAAAGGGGCGGCCCCGACATTGTCGGGGCCGCCCCTTTCATCTATCGTGATCCAGATGGACCCGCTTCCGTGGGGTTTCTCGGGGCTGCCGTTCTTGGGCGGGGGGGTCGCCTGGTGGTAGTCGGTGTATCGACTCGCCTCCCTGGGTAAATCGCGTGAATCCTCCCGCGGTCCTCCGGGCGCGCATTCGAACCCGTTACAACCCGCAAACTCATCGGTACGAGGGCGAGCCACGAGTTGATCCCAATCAAGACCAACCCTGTGCTGGTCCGCGCGTGCCAGCGGTCCGGCCCCCGACGAGAGCCCGCTCATGATCGACGCAAGCACGAACCCCGGCCACGAGGAGCACGAATCGATCGAGCACTACGACCTCGAGGTCGCCCCTCGAGTGCGTGGGCTGCCCCCGTATCTGTTTGGCCGGCTCAACGAACTCAAATACCGCAAACGGCGCGAGGGCGTCGATGTGATCGATCTGGGCATGGGCAACCCGACCGATCCGCCGTCGGACTGGGTGATCGACAAGCTTTGCGAAGCCGCCCGCGACCATCGCAACCACCGCTACAGCGCGGCCACCGGCATCCCCAACCTGCGCAAGGAGGCCGCCAAGCGCTACGCCGACCGATTCGGAGTCGAGCTCGACCCCGACCACGAGGTCGTCGCGACCATCGGCTCCAAGGAAGGTTTCAGCCACATGTGCTTGGCCCTTCTGGGCGCGGGTGATACGGCGATGGTTCCCGCCCCCAGCTTCCCGATTCACGTCCACGCGGTCGCGCTGGCCTCGGCGAACGTGATCGCACTCGACGTCCGCGACTCCGAGGTTTTCCTCAAGAACATCGCCCTCATCTGCGAGAGCCTCTTTCCCAGGCCCAAGATCCTGGTCCTTAACTATCCCCACAACCCCACGGCCACCGTCGTCGAGCCGGCTTTTTTTGAGGAAATCGTCGCGCTCGCCAAGAAGTATCGGTTCTTCGTGATCCACGACTTTGCCTATGGCGACATCGGCTTTGACGGCTACGAACCCCCCAGCTTTCTCTCGGTCAAGGGGGCGAAGAGCGTCGGCTGCGAGTTCACGACCATGTCCAAGGGCTATAACATGGCGGGTTGGCGGGTTGGGTTCGCGGCCGGCAATCGCGACATGCTGTCGGCCTTGAAGGCGATCAAGGGCTATTACGATTACGGTATCTTCCAGGCCGTCCAGGTGGCGACGATCGTGGCCCTGAGGCACGGCGAGGGGGATCGCAAGAGCCAGGTCGCGGAGTACCAGGCGCGCAGGGACGCCCTCCTGAGAGGCCTCGAACGGCTAGGCTGGCCCGCTCAACCGCCCAGGGCCGGTATGTTCGTCTGGGCCCAGGTTCCCGAGCCCTGGCGATCGAACATGGGCTCGATCGATTTCGCGATGAAGCTTCTCGAGGAGGCCAACGTCACCGTCAGCCCCGGGCGCGGATTCGGCGAGACCGGCGAGGGCTGCCTGCGGCTGGCCCTCGTGGAAAACGCACAGCGGCTGCGCCAGGCCGTCCGCCAGATCGCCCGCGCCCTCAAGGACAACCCGCTGAGAAGCGGTTGATCCTCCCTCGCACGCATCGCCCCGATCAGCGCCCACCCCAATCACTCTCAGTCGCGGGGCGGGGCGGAATTGCCGCCTGGCCTGCTGGGCCCGGGAGCTCCCTCGAGCCGGCCGAAGATCATCCGGCCCGCGCTCGTTTGCAACACCGACGTCACCGTGATCTTGACCTGCTCGCCCAGATGGTGCGAGCCCTGTTCGCAAACCACCATCGTGCCGTCGTCCAGATAGCCCACACCCTGCCCCTGTTCTTCGCCACGCTTGATCAGCTTGACCGTAAGCGGCTCGCCAGGAAGTACGATCGGCTTCATCGCGTTGGCCAGGTCATTCAGGTTGATCACCTCGACGCCCTGAAGGCGGGCGATCTTGTTCAGATTGTAGTCGTTGGTGACGACCTTCCCCCCCAACAGCTTGGCCAGGACCACCAGCCGCTGATCGACCTCCTTGATCCCCTCGAGCTCGGGAACCTCGGCGTCGTGGATGCGGATCTCGACCCCCGGCGATTTCTGGAGCTTGTTCAGGATGTCCAGGCCGCGGCGGCCGCGGTTTCTCCGCAGCTTGTCAGAGCTGTCGGCGATGCTCTGCAGCTCTTGGAGGACAAACCGCGGCACGATCATGGGCTGGTCGATGACCCGAGTCTCGGCGACGTCGGCAATCCGCCCGTCGATGACGACCGACGTGTCCAGAACCAGCGGACGCGACCCCTTGACCTCCTTCGAGAACTCCATGTACGGAATGATGAACCGAAAGTCGTCCTTGGTCTGCAGCAGGGTCGAGACGAAGACGTAGCAGATGCAGATGGTCATGAAGCTTGCGAACGGGACGTGGACCCTGGGGTTCAGATAGGTTTGGAGCGCCGGCTGAAACGCGTCGTTGATGAGATTCGAGAGGAAGATGCCCACGATGACGCCGAAATAAATGGCTGAGATGGTGGGAATGCGTTTGCGGGGCGTCAGCCAGTCGCCCACCACGATCCCGACGGCGACGAGCATGATGCCCACCCACAGAACGTAGGGGTTGGCGAGATTGCTCTCCCCGACGATTCGAGCCGTGCGGACGGCGAAGCCCGAGACCACCACGATGAAGACCGTCCGAATCACGAACAACAACATGATCAACCACCCCTCTGACTCCGGCCGGCTTGAATGACGTCGGCGGAGCGATCGTCGAAATCCCGCCCTGCAAGCCTCAATTAATTCGCTCGATCGCCCCGTTCAATGATCGGCCGCGCGGTCGATCTCGTCGCGGAGCCGATCGTAAAAGGCGTGCAGGCTCTCGACGATGACCTTCGCGTCTCCCAGGACCGGCATGAAGTTCGTGTCGCCGTCCCACCGCGGAACGACGTGCCAGTGCAAGTGGCCCGGAAGACCCGCCCCCGCCGAGCGCCCTTGATTGAGCCCCACGTTATAGCCTTGAGGCCTGAGCAATCGATCGAGCGCCCTCATCACGGCCCGTATCGTCTCCACCGGCTCCGTGAGCTCGGCGCCTTCCAGCTCGCCGAGCGATCCCTTGTGCACTCGCGGGGCCACCAATAGATGACCATTATTATAAGGATACCGATTCAAGACCACAAACGAGTGCGAACGACGAAGGACGACCAGGTTCTCGCGATCCTGCTCGCTCTCGAGGCCCGCACACAGAAAACAACCGTTCTCGCTCTGAGCGACCGCCGATTGTAGATAGCTCGCCCGCCACGGGGCCCAGATTCGGCTCATCACGCCCAACGCCCCTCGCTCGGCTCGGTCGGCTGGATCCCCGCGGCCAGCGGCTCATGGCCCGCTCATCCGACCCCGCCGCGCGGACTCTAGCCAAAAAAGGTAGCCGGACATCATGATATCACGGAAAAAGTTCCAGACCGCCATCCTCGGCGGTTTTTTTTTGCGTTTCCGTGAAATCTCACGGCTCGGCAAGTTGTTCCGAACGATCCAGGACGACGAGCGCGGGGGGGGATTTCGTCCGTCTTCGATCGCGATGCGGCCAACGATCATCGGGGCGGCACTGGCCGCCCGAACACCCGCCGCCACCCTGGTCGATCCGTGACAGGGCATCCCAGGGTAACGAGTCCGTGCAGCGAATCAAAGCAGTCGACGATCCCAGACGGGGTAATAGCGTGCCCAGGCGCGGCCCATGACCGATTCGGAGGGAACCAGGACGAGCAGACCGGCTGGGGGTTCCAGAACGTCGGAATACTCGGGTTCGACCAGGATCTGGTCTTCGGGAACGACGAACTGGCAGGTTTGAGGCCAGGCCGCCTGGCGGAGCGTGCCGTGCAGGGGAAGGTCGCGACCGTCGATTTTCCAGGTTCGCCCGGTCCATTCCACTTTCTGGCCCGGGACGGCGACGACCTCGGCCGCTCCATCCTCCGTCAGGGCTGGAAAATGCATCCAGATCCACTCGCCCTGCCGTGGCACGGCCCCGCGATAGGCCCGGAAGTCGACCAGATATCCCCGCCCCGGCTCGTCGGTCTCGAACTCAAGCCAGGCGACCTGCGACAGTAAGAACACGGAGGGCGCGTAAAGAAACAGGGCGAGGGTGCCCGCCGCCAGCGGGATCGCCGCGAGACGCCAGCGTCGCGGAAAGACACTCTGGGTGACGGCGTCGACGGCCGACGCGACATGCGTGAAAAAGGCGAAGGACAGAGCGACCCAGCCGACCCAGGTCCCCCAGGCCCAGAACGCCGACGCCGACGATGCCAGGAAGGAACCCAGAAACACGAGCGAACGCTCCCCCTGGCCCCAGCGTGCCTGGGGCCAGCCCGGCACCAGAACCCGCAACCCCGGAGGCATGCTGAAAGGACGCAGATCAAATCTCAGGCGAGCCTTCAGATCAGGGTCCATACACCCATTTCCTTTTGCCGTCCAGCAAGCACCGACGGCCCGGGTCGCACACTCCCTGGCCGAACCAGGACGCCGCACCCAAACCCCCACCGCGGATGACTGGCCACGATGCCAAACTCAACGATTCCGCCGGCTCCCCTGAAAAAAGCGACGCTGGAGGCTAGGATGCCTCCACATTTTTCTTGACGAAATCTCGCGGTTGGAAATCTATTATGGACCGACGACCCAGCTCACGGCAATCCATGACTGAACCAAATCAGCGGCCCAGCACTGCTCTCTAGCCCCGGACGGCTTCCCTCGAGCTCCAGTCCAGGCGCCCCCGAGCAGCCTCCGGCGCCGGGCTGACAGACGGCGGCGCAGGCGCGCGAGAAATGTTGAATTGTCCATGGGGCCGACGCGGTCTTGACCTTATGGCGTGATTCGATAAGATATTGTGCCTGCATTCACACGATCCTCCAGGATTCTTGCAATGCCACACACCGAGACGATTTAGAACTGGATTGGCCTCGTTCTTGGTGTGCCTCCTTCGTACCCTCCGGCATGCCCATCGGCTCGTCCTGGAACGACGAGTCGATCCAACAAAACCCGTATCTTGACGCCGCGTGTCTTGCGGCCCGTGATCGAGGGGTTCCACCTCGACGCCTCGGGCCGAGTGCGATCTCGAAAATGGAAAACCTTCGCAACGTCCGCAACATTGGCATCTCGGCCCACATCGACTCGGGCAAGACCACGCTCACCGAACGGGTCCTCTATTACACGGGCCGCACCCACGTGATCAAGGAGGTCAAGGGCGAGGGAGCGGTGATGGACCACATGGAGCTCGAAAAAGAGCGGGGCATCACCATCACCTCGGCGGCCACGACGGTGCACTGGTACGATCACAAGATCAACATCATCGACACCCCCGGGCACGTGGATTTCACGGTCGAGGTCGAGCGATCGCTGCGGGTTCTGGACGGGGCCGTCCTGGTTTTGTGCGCCGTCGCCGGCGTGCAGTCGCAATCGATCACCGTCGACCGCCAGATGAAGCGCTACCGCGTGCCGCGGATCGCCTTCATCAACAAGATGGACCGCACCGGGGCCAATCCAGCCAACGTGATCCAGCAGCTCGAGACCAAACTGGGCCTCACGGCGATTCCCTTGCAGATTCCGATCGGCCGCGAATCGGACTTCCAGGGAGTGATCGACCTGATCGAGCGGAAGGCGATCTATTACGACGGCGAGAAGGGCGAGACGGTCCGCGAGGAGGCGATCCCGGCCGAGCTGGTCCAGGAGGCCGAACGCGCCCGCCAGGGGATGCTGGAATCGCTGTCGATGCTCTCGGACCGGATCATGGAGATCCTGCTCGAGGAAGGCGAGGTTCCCCTGGACCTCATCCACCAGACCATCCGCGAGGGAACGATCGCGCAGCAGATCTGCCCGGTGATGGTGGGGACGGCGTACCGCAACAAGGGGATCCAGTCGCTCCTCGACGCCATCGTACGCTATCTTCCCAGCCCCCTCGATCGCGAGGTTTTCGCCAAGGATCTCGCCAACGGCGGCGCCGAAACCCCCCTGGCCAACGACCCCGACGCCCCCCTGGTGGCCATGGCGTTCAAGCTCGTCGAGGAGCCGTTCGGCCAGGTCACCTTCATGCGCATTTATCAGGGAACCCTGGCCAAGGGCACCTTTTACTACAACTCGCGGCAGCGCAAGCGCGCCCGCATCAGCCGCATCCTGCGGGTGCACGCCGATCAAAAAGAAGACATCGCCTCGGCCTCGGCCGGCGACATCGTCGCCGTCATGGGGCTCGAGTGCGCCACCGGCGACACCTATTGCTCCGAAGAGACCGACTACGCCCTCGAGAGCATCTTCGCCGCCGAGCCGGTGATCGACCTGTCGATCCAGCCCAACAAACGGGCCGACTACGACAAGCTCGCCAAGGCCCTGAACCGATTCATGCGCGAAGACCCCACCTTCCGCGTGCACGTCGACCAGGAGACCAGCGAGACCATCATCTCGGGCATGGGCGAGCTCCATCTCGAGATTTACGTCGAGCGCATCCGCCGCGAATACAAGGTCGACTGCGTGGTCGGCGCGCCCAAGGTCAGCTACCGCGAAGCGCCGACCGTCGAGACGCCATTCAACTACAAGCACAAGAAGCAAACCGGCGGCGCCGGCCAGTACGCCCACATCGTGGGCCGGCTGATCCCGCTCGACCCTCAATCGCCCGAGCCGTTCGTCTTCGAGAACAAGGTCACCGGCGGGCGGATCCCGACCGAATACATCCCCTCGGTCGAGAAGGGATTCCGCGAGTCAATGCACAAGGG
>DAIDHE010000033.1 GCA_027459775.1 Planctomycetales bacterium
CGCCCCCAGGAACCCGCTGAATCTGGACGTCGCGCTGAAATGTCCCGCCCGGCCGCGTGATCTTGATCTGGCGGTCTACCCCGTTAGGGGTGCGCTGAACCTCGACTTGACGCTCGATCGAACGCCCCCTCGGCCCTGTGATCGTCGTGTCGCGCTCCACCGTCTGAGCGGAGCCTCGGCCCGCGACCAGCAACACGCCTAGACCCACTATACCCACGACCCGAACCCACCGGCGCTCACCCTCCATGGCGAAACCCCCCTTTGAATCCAACCAACTCGCCGTCTCCTCAGGACCGGATTCTGTCCTCAATCGCACCTCTTGTGAAGACAGGTTCCCAACTTGCCGCCGGGGCCCAGCCAATTCGAGCTCAATTCCTAAGGGTGCCAGCTCTCCATAGGATCCGGAACGAATTCAAGCAAGAATCGCGACGGGTCGGTTGCCATTTCAGCACAGCCGTCGTAATGTTCAGTCTGACCACTCGACACCACCTATTAGTCACAATCGCCTCGAATTTCGTATTCTTTCCGTATTGCCTTGTCTAGCTTGGCGACTATGATATTTAGGCTAGATGACAGCTTAACAAGAGAACGACGCGGTTCTGGATCGGCGGAAAGTCGCTGAAGTAGGCGACTTCTTGGGAAGTCGAGCGTGTCAAGGAGGGATCGATGTCGCCCTTCCGCGAAAAGGTCTTGGGTTCGACGACATTCTCGTTCGAGATGTTGATACACCGGGTTGTTCTCGATTCGGACAACCCGCTGCCCAGTTGCCCAACGTGTCACGACCTGCTGGATTTGCACCAGCCCGATGAGGGACGGCCTGCGCGGTTGTTGGCCGTCTGTCTGTCGTGTTCGAAGTGGTATCTCTGGCTTGATGAGGATGCCACGGCGGACAGGATGACTCTGTTCGAGCTCCCGTGCCCCGAGACGATCCGCGAGTGACTGATTCTCGATGGGGCATCTGGCCGGCAAGGGTCGGCCTAGCGGCGTTTGCGCGTTTTTTTGGGCTTGCGGCCCGAGGGCTTGCGGCTGGGCTTGGGTTTGTGAGGGATTGGGAGACGAGGCGGTCTCTTCAGATGTGGCGGGGCGACGGCGTGGTGCCGCGAGGGCTCGGGCGCGGCGGCCGGTGGCTCCTCGAGAACCAGGTCGAGCTGCCGGCGATCGACGTCGACACGGGCGATTCGGACCCGCGGCGTATCGCCCAGCCGATATCGCGCGCCCGAGCGGCGGCCGATCAGCGTGTGGGTGACCACCTCCAGGTAATAGTAGTCGTCGGGTAGGCTCGATGTCGGGATCAGCCCATCGACGGGGAACTCGATCAGCCGGCAGAACAACCCGAATTCCTCGACACCAGTGATGATCGCATGAAACGATTCGCCGATTCTTGGTTGCAAGAATGTGAGCAGTTTGACGCGCACGAGCTCGCGTTCGGCGGCCTGGGCGCGGCGCTCGGTGCGGGTGCAGTGCTGGCAGAGCGCGGCGAGCTCGTCGATCTTGATCCTGGGGGTCTGGCCCATGAGCCAAGCGGTAATTTGGCGATGAACGACGAGGTCGGGATAGCGCCGGATGGGCGAAGTGAAATGGCAATAGTTAGCGCTGGCCAGGGCGTAATGGCCCTCGGGCTCGGGGGTGTACTGGGCTTGCTTCAGGCTGCGTAAAAGCCCGAAATGGACGGCGTATTCCTCGGGCCGACCGCGTGTTTCGGTGAGGACGCGCTGAAGCTCGAACCGGCTCTGGGGCTGCTCGAGCTCAAGGCCGAGCCCGCGGACGAACTCGGCGAAGTCGTCGAGTTTGAGCGGGTCGGGGTCGGGATGGACCCTGCGCGGAAAGACGATGCCGGCCTGGGTGAGCTGGCTGGCGACCGCCTCGTTGGCCGCCAGCATGAATTCCTCGATGAGCTGATGGCTTTCGTCGTTCACCGCCAGCCGCGCGGCGGCCACCTCTCCCGCGGGATCGAGTTCGATCTGGACCTCGGGAAGAGAAAGTTCGAGCGCCCCCCGGGCGAAGCGCCTGGCCCGCAGGATCATCGCCAGCTCGTGCATCTGGCGGAGCATCTGAACCAATTCGGGGGCGACGTCGCTCGCCGCGTTTGGGGCGGGCTGGATGAGTGCAATCGCTTGTTCATATGTGAAACGATGGTCGACGTTGATGGCGGAGCGCGCGAATCGCTTGTCGGTGAGGATGCCCTCGGGGGTGAACTCCATGAAGGCGCTCAGGGTGTAGCGAGTATGGCCGGCCTGGAGGCTGGCGAGCCCGTTCGAGACCACCTCGGGGAGCATCGGGATCACCAGGTCGGGAAGGTAGACGCTGGTTCCGCGGTCGCGGGCGGCGTGATCGAGGGTCGAGCCGGCGGGGACGAAATGGGCGACGTCGGCGATGTGAACGGCCAGGTTGAAATAGCCCTTTTCGTCGCGTGAGAGCGAGATCGCGTCGTCGAAATCTCGTGCGGTCGCGGGGTCGATGGTGATCGTGGCCAGCGATCGCAGATCGAGCCGGCCGTGGACGTCGTCCTCGTTGAACCGCCGGGCTTGTTCGCGGGCCTGGTCGAGGGCCTCGGGGTCGAAGACGTCGGGCAGGTCGAAAGAACGAATGACAGCCAGGGTATCGACCCCGGACAGGCCGCGCTGGCCCAGGATCTCGACGATGACGGCCTCGCCGGGCCGGGTCGAGCTGGGGTACTGGACCATCTCGATGACCACCTTGTCGTTCGGGCTCGCCCCCTTTGCGCCGGGGTCGCCGACGGGGATCGGGTCGCGAAACGTCGTGCCATCGACCTGCACGAAGCCCTCGCCCCCGCGCTCGAAATACAGCCCGACAAACGAGCCGACCGCGCGGGTCTCGATCCGAACGACCTGGCCTTCGTCGTTTTCGCCGAGGCGGCGGGCGCGCTTGGTGATCTTGACGGCGACCACGTCGCCGCTGGCGGCGTCGCGCGCGTCGCGCGGGGCGATGTAGATCGACCCCCGCTTATGATGCGGGGCCTCGGGTTTGACGAAGCCAAAGCCCCGCGCCGCCCGGCGAAAGACGCCGACCACCAGCCCCTTGCGATCGGGAGGCCGCACGGTTTTGTCGCGGCCGATTTCGATCTTGCCCGCCCGAGCCAGATCCTTCACGGCCGTGCGCAATGCGGCGTGGTCCTCGCTGGGAATCTCCAGCCGCCGTGCGACGGCTTTGAGCCGCATCGGCTTGTAGTCGGGCTCGTCCATCAGTCGCAACACGCGCTCGCCGAGGTCATCCATTCGAGTGCGCCTGGAGTGAGGTTATCGGTCGAAATCGAGCGAGACAGGGTCGAGGCTCATGATTCCAGGCCGACGCTTGTCGGCGGGGCGGACGCGCCCTTGTAGATGCGTCTGCCCAGGGTTTGCTGGAACGGGGTCCAGCTCGATTCGCCGGGATCGTCTTTGATCTCCCGGGAAAACAAGTGGATCTTGGCGTCGAGGTTGTCGAGATAATGGAGCGCGACGGCCTCGAGCGTCATGGGGAGCTTTGGGCTGCCAAATTCATATGTTCCGTGGTGGCTTACAATCATGTGTTTGAGTTGCAGCAAGAGCTCGGCCGGGAACGGCTCGTCCATGAGCTTGGCGCACTCGGCGGCCTTCTGGTTGAGCATTTCCACCCCCATCACCAGATGGCCCACGAGCTGGCCCTGGTCGCTATAGCCGAATCCGCTGTCGAACTCGAGCTCATCGATCTTGGCGATGTCGTGGAGGAAGACGCCGGCGAGGAGCAGGTCGCGATCGAGCTCGGGATAGAGCTCGGCGACCCGGTCGGCGAGGTTGAGCAGGGCGACGACGTGCTCGATCAGGCCGCCCAGGTAGGCGTGGTGGTTCTTGATTCCGGCCGGCGCCATCAAGAATTTCTTGAGAAAGTCGTCGTCGATCAAAAAACACTGAATCAGCCCCTGGAGATAGGGGTTGGCGACGCTTTTCAGGATCTCGCGGAGCCGAGCGAGCAGGCGGTCCGAGTCTTGCGGGGGCTGGGGCAAGAACTCGTCGCTGGGGAGGCTCGAGGGTTCGATCGGGTCGAACTGGCTGATGATGATCTGGAGCGCGCCCTGGAAGACCTGAGTCTTGCCCTTGACCTGGAGCAGGTCGCCGACCTCGAAGCGGCGGGCCTGTTCCTCGGTCGCGTTCCAGAGCCGGCCCTGGACGCGGCCGGTCTTGTCGCGGAGCTCGACGCCCAGGTAGAGGCCCCCTTGGCGGTTGACCCGGAGCTGTTTCTCGGTCACCAGGAAGGCTTCATCCACCGGGTCGCCCTGGGTCAACTGATTCACATAGCGGCGCGACATTCGTCTTTTTGACTCTGCGGGGAGGATTCGTGCCGGGAAGGCACCGGGGAACGGTCTTGGAGAGGACGATTCTAGGTCCGCTGCCGCGCCAAGGTCAAGCCATGCGACCTCGCGACCCCTCCTTGACCGTTCCCGACCTCTCGACCAGATCGTCCGTGGCGCGGCCCCCGGCTCGGCTCGAGAGCGAAGGCCGCGAAGAGGACCAGGACGAGGCCTCGGCCCATCGTCGCAAACTGTTTCCTCATCAACACTAAAATTCCTCGTGGACCGATCTTGTACAATTGTCGGTCGGTGATAGAATTCGGCCCTCGTCTCTGTCACAATGAGTTGGTTCAGGGAGATGGCAAACTCGCCCTTCCAGGTCGCGTTCGTGGGCTGGGTTGGTCGGGGATGTCCGTGGAGTTCGGAATCGCATGGGTCGAGCCGTTCGTCGATTGGGTCGGGTCCGCTTGCTCGTGATCGGCGCGATCGCCTTCCTGGTGATCGGCTGCACGCGGTCGTATTACCACGACTACGCCGACCGTGATGTGTATGGGATCCTCAAGGAGCGGCTTTTTGACTGGCGGTGGCGGCTTCCCGAGCGCCCGGTCGAGGCGAGTCCCAATTCGCGGATGGCGGACGACACCGACCCCAACCACGAGCCCATCATCCCCGACGAGGCGGCCGCCCGGCGGTTTCAAGTGTCGTCGCGGTTTCCTTTTGAGTATCGCGGCTGGCGGAAGCGCGGCACGGCCCCGGTTGAGGATCTGCGCTGGCAGGCGTCGATCCCGCTCGAGCCCGACGGCAAGGTCTTGCTGTCGCGGGATTCGATCATGCGGCTCGCGATGAACAACAGTCGCGAATACCAGTTTCAGTACGAAAACCTCTACCTCACGGCCCTCAGTCTGACCTTGGCGCGGTTTCAGTTCATGATTCAGGGCTTTAGCAACTGGGGTGCGACCTACGTCCCGATGGCCGGGGCCGGCTTCACGCCCACGATCACGACGGCCGTGACGACCTCCGGGTCGACCTCGGGCGTGTCCAGCACCGCGACGGGGACGGCCACCAGCACAAGCGGCGTCAGCGGTGGCTCGAGCTCGACCAGCGGCGTCACCACCGGGGGCTCGAGCTCGACCCCGTCGAGCTCGACTGGCTCGAGTGCGACCGCGGGCGTCGCGACGGCGGCACGGCCCTTCGCCGCCAAGCCGACCAGCTCCACGCCCAACCTCAACAACCAACTCCAAACGTTCGCGAACAACGGCTTTTCGCTCAACCTGATGTCGGGCGCGCAAACGCTCGTGAACCTGGCCAACTCGCTGGTCTTCGAGTTCTCGAACCATGGCGTGCAGTTGGCCACGCCCAACCTCACAATCAGCTTTATCCAGCCGTTTCTGCGAGGGGCGTGGGCGCGGATCGTGACCCAGGCCCTATCGTTGCAGGAACGCCAGACGCTGTACACGATGCGAAGTTTCGCCGAGTATCGCCGCCAGTTTTACGTGGGGCTGGTCACCGGAGCGGGGAGCACGAGCACTGGCTATCTCCAGCTCATCTCGTCGCTCCAGGCGATTCGCAACGCCCAGGCCAACTTGACCTCGTACAAGCAAAACCTCGACATGTACGAGGCCGAGCTCAGGTCCGGATTTCGCACGGTGCTCGAGCGCGATCAGCTCGCGCTCAACTATCAGACGACCCAGTCGTCGCTCTTGACCCAGCAGGCCACCCTGCAAACCTCGCTCGACTCGTTCAAGATTTCGCTGGGATTGCCCCCCGAGGTCGCGGTGCGGATCGACGACTCGGTGCTCGATCCCTTTCAGCTCAACGACGACCGGTTGAACGAGCTCCGGGAACGGATCAAGGTTCTGCTCTTGAATCTCTATCAAAGCGAGCTTCCCGACCGCCAGATCCTGCGCGGCGCGGCCCAGGATCTCGTTCAGGCGTACGCCGATCTCGAGCAGGTGCACGATCAGCTGCTCAATGAGCTCAAGCGTTGGCGCGAGCGGCTCGAGGCGACTCGGAAGCGTGGCTTCAACGGGGCCGACCCCGAGCACGAACGCGAGGTATTCGAACGTGAAGACCAGCTTTCGCGGCAGCTCCAGCAGGTGCTCTCCGACACCGACGACTCGATTGACGACGACCAGGATGCACTCGCGACCTACCTGGCCAAGCTCGGCGACCTCCCGATCGAGGACGCGGTGCGGCAATTGCGCGATCTTGTGGGCAAGCGATTCCGGGCTCGCTTTTCCGAGGTTTTCGTATCCCAGACCCAGACGCGGGTCTTCTTGATCGATCTCAAGCCGGTCGACCTGACCGTCGATCAGGCGATCCAGGTCGCGCTGGGAAATCGGCTCGACCTGCAAAACGCCCTGGGCCAGGCCACCGACGCCTGGCGGCAGGTCGAGGTCGACGCCAACGCCCTGCAGGGGATCCTCAATTTCGTCTACACCGGCAGTTTCAACTCGGCCCCCGGCCACGCGACCCTGTTTCGCTTCGACGCCACCAGCAGCGTGCAGTCGCTCGGCCTCCAGTTCGACGCCCCCATCAATCGCCGGGCCGAGCGCAATCAGTACCGGGCCGACCAGATTCAATTTCAGAGGGCTCGCCGTGCTTATATGCTGGCGCGTGATACCGTCGTACAGGATATCCGGCTCGATACTCGTCAACTCGCCCTGGCGAAACGCGTCTTCGAGATCAACCGCGAGCAGGTCATCGTCGCCTCGCGCCAGCTCGAAGAGGCCGAGTACGCGCTGCAGATGGGTACCGACTCGACCCAGCCTGTCACCCTCAACCTCTTGAACGCCTTGAACGGGATCCTGAGCGCCCGCAACAGCCTGATCACGAGCTGGGTCAATTATGAGACGGCCCGGCTCTCGCTCTATCGCGATTTTGATTTGATGGACATCGACGGCAACGGGATCTGGACCAATGAAAACGACCCAACCGCAATCCTCATCGCCCTTCGAAACGCCGAACGGGCCCCCGCCTACAGCCTTGGACTCCCCGCCCGATTCCCCGACCTCTCACCCGGCCGGGGATCGAGCAGCATCTTCTACAACGACGTCGAGCCCGGCGGAAAACCTGGCGTCGTTCCCGAGCGACTCGAGGAGACCGAGGGACCTCTCGGCCCTGACCAGTTCAACGGAGTCCCCCCCGCTCCCCGACCGGCGCCTCCCGCCGCCCCCGGTCCCTTCGCGCCTGGTCGCCCGTGAACGCCGGCTGAAGCGCGTCGCCAGCCGCGGCGTCGCGCTCCTGGCGGGGACCGCGGTCGTGGCCGCGATCGGCTATTACGGTGTCTACCAATCCTGGTCCGCCGGCAAGGACGGCGATCGACCCTTGACGTCCCAGGTGCGCCGCGCAACCCTGCGAATCACCGTCACCGAACGCGGCAACCTCGAAAGCTGTATCACGGTTGACGGTATCTGCGAGGTCAACGCCCAGCAGGTCAAGATCATCAGCCTGATCCCCGAGGGAACCAAGGTCAAGAAAAACGACATCGTCTGCAAGTTCGACTCGTCCGACATCGATAAGAACATCTCCCAGCAAGACGTGAAGGCCAAACAGGCTCAATCCAAGATCGAGACGACCCAGCAAGAGGTCGAGATTCAGCGCAACAAGGGCGAGAGCGACATCATCGCCGCCAAGGTCGAATTCTCACTGGCCGAGCTCGACCTCGAGAAATACCAGAAAGGCGACTACCCGGCCGAAACCACCAAGCAAAAGGGCGAGATCGGCCTCAAGAAGAAAGACTTCGAGGAATCGAAGAGCAAGCTCGAGCAATACCAGGCGCTCATGCGCAAGGGGTTCAAGACGCCTGAGCAGGTGCGCATCCAGGAGGCCGACGTGGCGCGGATGAAGCTCCAGTACGAAAGCTCGCTCCTGGAGCTCAAGGTCAAGGAGACCTACGACTACAAGCGCAAGACCACGGAGTTTTCGGCCAAGGCCAACCAGGCGAGCAAGAAGGTCGAGCAGGCGACGGCGACGCTCAAGGCCCAGCTCTCGAAGGCGCAGAGCGAGTACGAGGCCGCCAAGGCGACCGCCGACATCGAGCAGCAGCAACTCAAGGAGTATCTCAAGCAAAAGGATAAGACGGTCATCAAGGCCGGCCAGGACGGGATCGTGGCCTATGCCAACGAGGCGTGGTACGACTCGAGCCGGCAGATCCGCGAGGGGGCGACCGTTTATTCCTTGCAAAAGATCTTCAGCCTGCCGGACATGAGCAAAATGCAGGTGAAGGTCAACATCCATGAGTCGCTGATCAAGAAGATCAAGCCCGGTCAGAAGGCCGAGATCCGCACCGAGTCGTTTCCCAATATCGTGTTCGTGGGGACCGTCAAGAAGGTCTCGCAGCTCGCCGATTCGACCCGACCGTGGCTCACCGGCGGGGTCAAGCAATATCCCACGGTGGTCGAGCTCGACTCGCTCAAGGACCAGGACTTGAAGCCAGGCATGACCGCCGAGACCAAGGTTCTGGTCGGCGAGCTCAATAACGTGTTGGTGGTTCCCGTCACGGCCATTGCCGAACACAAGGGCGAGTACTACGCCTTCGTGGTCACTCCGGGCATGATCGATCGCCGCACGGTCAAGATCGGCGAGAACAACGAGACCCACGTGCAGGTGGTCGATGGGCTCAAGGACGGCGACACGGTCGCGCTCGACGCCCGCTCGCGCGCGGCGGCCGAGTTCAAGCTCGACGACCAGAAGGAAGGCGGGAGCGCGGCCAAGACCAGCGAGCCCCCGACCCCAGTCCCCACACCCTGAAGCGGCGATACGGCCGAGACTCAAGGGATCTTTCTCGAGACGCGCCATGCCTTTCCACCGCCTGTACACCGCCGTCACGCTGGCTTTGCGCAACCTGACGCTCCACAAGCTGCGGGTGCTGCTCACCGTGCTCGGTCTGATTTTCGGCGTCTCGTCGGTGATCGCCATGCTGGCCATCGCCGAGGGGGCGAGCCTCGAGGCCCAGCGCCAGATCGCGGCCCTGGGCGCGACGAACGTCATCGTGCAGAGCAAGAAACCGTCGAACGAAGTCAACCCCTCGAAACAGCAAAACAACGACAGCTACGTCTTCAAATACGGAGTCACATACGCCGATTTCGAGCGCATCACCCAGACCCTTCCGACCGTCGTCGGGGCAACCCCGCTCCGCGAATACCGCAAAAGCGTGCGGAGACTGACCGAGGAGATCGAGGCCCGGATCGTGGGCGTGAACCCCGACTTTCTCAAGCTCACCTCCCAGTCGGTCGAGTCCGGCCGGTTTCTCACCGACGCCGACGTGGTGTATTCGTCCAATGTCTGCGTCCTGGGCGCCGAGACCGCCGAGAAGCTTTTCCCCTACGGCGATCCCGTGGGCAAAACCGTTCGCGTCGGCGAGGAACACTATTTCAACGTTGTGGGCGTCACGTCCTACAAAGCCCCCTCGGCCGGAACCGGCAGCTCGCTCGCCGCCCAGGACTTCAACAAGGACGTCTACATCCCCCTCACCACCGACCGCGCGCGGTTCGGCGAGATCATCGAGAATCAAAAGCAGGGGAACTTCTCGGCCGAGCGGATCGAGCTCTCGCAGATCACTGTCACCGTCGATTCGATGGAAAACGTCAAGCGCACCGCCAGCGCCCTCGAAAGCATGCTCAAGCAGTTCCACCCCAAGACCGATTACGCAATCACCGTGCCGCTCGAGCTCCTGGAGAAGGCCGAGGCGACCAAGCGGATCTTCAATCTGGTGTTGGGCTCGATCGCGGGGATCTCGCTCTTGGTGGGCGGGATCGGGATCATGAACATCATGCTCGCGACGGTCTCGGAGCGGACCCGCGAGATCGGCATTCGCCGCGCCATCGGCGCACGGAGGCGCGACATCGTCCAGCAGTTCTTGATCGAGACGACGGTGATGTCGTCGGCGGGTGGTTTGATCGGCGTGGCGCTGGGGCTGGCGGTTCCGCCGGTGGTGTCGTCGCTGTCGGGAATCCCGGCCGTCATCCGCCCCTGGTCGCCGATCCTGGCGTTCCTGATCGCGGTCGTGATCGGGATCGTTTTCGGCGTCTACCCCGCACGCAGGGCCGCCATGCTCGATCCCGTGGAAGCTCTCAGAACCGAGTAGCCGTCAGTTGGCGGTCGCCAGTTGCCTCGACGCGAGCGCGGCCGGCCTTCGACAGAGCTCCTCGCGCAGGATCGTCACCTCGGGAGGCGCCTCGATCCCGATTCGCACCTGATCGCCTCGTACGCCGACGACCGTGATCCGGATGCCGCCGTCGATCACGATCGTTTCATTCAGCTTGCGGCTCAAAACCAGCATGTCTGTAGACTCCATTCAACGTGTGGCGAATTCTCGATTCCAACGATGCTCTAATACTCGGGGCGAGTTCGATCGCTTGCTGTCAGGCGGGGAACCTTGATCCGATTGACGATTCCTCGGACGCCCGAAACGCTCAAGGCGATCTCTTGGGCGACCTGCTTGAGATAATGCGACGGCAACCGGCCCTCCAGAACCAAGACGTCCTCGGCCGCCAGGCACGAGACATCGCGCAGGGACGTGTAACCGCTTTTGCTCAAGCGTTCGCGGGTGACGCGTTCGATCGAGATCGAGGGCTTCGGGGTGGGACGTTCCAGTTGCAAGAGCAAGGCAGCGTCTCCTGTGTCTCGGGATGAATCATCCGCGAGAGAAAGGGTTGACGCGGCGATCGTGACCGCTCCATGGCGAAAGGCCAGGCGCAATAAAAAACCCCGCCGTGCGTGAAGTCGCGAAGCGGGGCCGCCATGACCTTTCGTGCGTGCCTTTCATAAGCAAGCGACAGTGACAATATCCGATCTGATCAAGGTGGTCAATGTTTCCTTTTAGGATTTCTTGAGATTTCTTGAAGCAGTGGCCTTTTTCGGGAAACCACGCGGCTTCTCTCGGGGTCGGTTTTATGGTAAAGTCATACGCCATGGCGAGGGCGGCTCATGAAAGGGGCGCTCGGCCAAGGGTCTCGATCGCCCACGCAAACGTCCACGGACGGCGCGTGGGTTTTTTTGTTCCGAACCGGCGAGAGAGTCGACCATGGACCCGCAAACGCTCGAGGAGCGGTATCGCGAGCTTCAGGCTTACGTCGGATGGACGGCGCGCGACGCCGCCCGGGTCGCGGCCGCGCGACCGATCGTTGCCCCCAGCCTGCCCGCGCTCATCGATGACTTCTACGCCGAGATCGAGCGCCATCCCAAGGCCCGTCAGACGATCACGGGCGGCGCGGAGCAGATCAAGCGACTCAAGGGCACCCTCCTGGCCTGGATCGGTGAATTATTCGAGGGCCGCTACGATGGCGATTACGTCGCGAGACGCTGGCGGGTGGGCTTTCGCCACGTCGAGATCGGCCTCGATCAGGTCTATACCAATGTCGCTCTATCACGGCTGCGAACCGGCCTCCACGCCAGCCTGCGCGAAGGCTGGCGCGACGAACCCCCGCTCTTGATCGAGACCATCCGCTCGCTCGACAAATTGCTCGATCTGGACCTGGCGATCATCGAGGACGCCTATCAATCAGAATACATGGCGCGGCTTCAACGCACCGAGCGGCTGGCGACCCTGGGCCAGGTGGCCGGCGGCGTCGCACACGAGCTGCGCAATCCGCTCAACGTGGTGAAGACCTCGGTCTACTATCTGCGCAACGCGCGCGGCCCGTCGCCTGCCAAGCAGGAAGAGCACATGAAGCGCATCGAGCGCAACGTCGAGCTGGCGGACGGCGTGATCTCGGCACTTTCGAATTTCGCCCGGCTGCCCACCCCCACCTTGCAACCGCACGCGCTCGAGCCCATCATTCAGCAGGCTCTCGAGAACAACCCCCCAGGCCCCGGCGTGGTGACCACGGTGGTTTGCCCGCCAGAGATCCCCGAGGTTGAGTGCGACCAGATGCAGATCGGGATCGTGGTGGGCAACCTGATCCGCAACGCGCTTGACGCGATGCCTGGTGGTGGCGGGCTGGCGATCACGGCGCGGCGCGACGACGACCGCGTGCTCCTGTCGGTCGCCGATCAAGGGGTGGGGATCGAGAGCGAGAATCTGGCCCGGATCATGGAGCCGCTGTTCTCGACTAAAACCCGCGGGCTGGGGCTGGGATTGTCGATCGCACGGTCGATCGTCGAGAAAAACCGGGGGTCGATCCAGGTCGAGAGCGAGCCGGGCAAGGGAAGCGTGTTCACGCTGCGTTTGACCGCTCATCCCAAGGAGAAACCGAGCTCATGAGCCCGACCCAGCCCTCGCGGATCCTGGTGGTTGACGACGACGTGGACATCTGCCACAACCTGAGCGATATCCTCGGCGACCTCGGTTATCACGTCGACTGCGCGCACGACGGCCGGGCGGGGCTCGAGCTCGCGGCACGGTCGCCCTACGACGTCGCGCTCGTGGACCTGCGGATGCCCGTCATGGACGGCCTCACCCTCGCGCGCGAAATCCGCCGCTTATCCGCGGGGACGGTCTCGATCCTGGCGACGGCCTGGGCGAGCGCCGAGACCGCCGACATGGCCCTCGCCGCGGGCGCGTGGAAAGTGTTGGATAAGCCACTCGACTTTCCCGGCCTCTTGCGCTTGCTCGAACAAGCCCTCGACCAGCCCTTGGTCCTGCTGGTTGACGACGACCAGGATCTGTGCAATGGACTTTGGGATCTGCTACGCGAACGCGGCTTCCGCGTCAGCCTCGCTCATGAAATTGCTCGAGCCTCCGAACTGCTCGAGCAAGCGCGATACCAGATCGTCCTAGTCGATTTGCGCATGCCCGACGGCGACGGGAGCTCGCTGCTGCGGATCGCGCGGGGCGCCAATCCGCGATCGCGGATGATCGTGATCACGGGCCGGCGCGAGGAGGGCGACCTGCTCGTCGAGCGACTGGCCGCCCAGGGGGCCGACGCGGTTTGCTTCAAGCCGTTCGACTTGCCCTTGCTGCTACGGACGTTGGAAAGCCTGCTCGAGACCGAGGGAGAGGCGGCCGCCAAGGCCCCGTCCACCGCACCATGAAACCGGCCTGCCCTCTCGACATCCTGATCGTTGAAGACAACGACGATTTTCGCAACAGCCTCTGCGATGTACTCGAGCTCGACGACCACCGGATCGTCACCGCCGGATCCGCCGGGCAAGCGCTCGCGCTGCCCGACCTGCGCCGATTCTCCGCTATCATCCTCGACCGCCAGCTCGGCGACTCCACCGCCGAGGTTCTCTTTCCCCAGCTTCGTTCCCGGACCTCCGCCGACGTGATCGTCGTCACCGGCCACGCCGACATCCAGGGCGCCATCGCCGCCCTCCGTCTGGGGGCCACCGATTACATCTTGAAACCGATCAACGTTGACGTGCTCCGCGCCACCCTCGCTCGCGTCGCCGAACGCCACCGCCTCACCGTCGACAAGGAACGCAGTGAATCGGCCTTCCGCCATCTGGTCGAAGCCGCGGATTGCATGATCACAATACTGCGCATGGACTATTCGATCGTTTATTTCAGCCTGTTCGCCGAGCGCCTGACCAGCATTTCCGACCCCGAGGCGCGCGGCCGCGACTTCCTCTCGCTCTTGGCCTCGGCCGCCGATCGCGACGGCGTCGCCCAGGCGTTCCGCGGGCTCGCCGCGGGCAGGCCCATCCACGGCCTCGAAACCTGCATCACTTGCAAGGATGGAACCCCGCGCTGGATCATCTGGAACGCACGGCCCCTGCCCGACCACGACGGCGCCCCCGCGTGCCTTCTGGTCGGCCACGACGTGACCTCGCTCAAGGAGGCCCAGGAACGCATGGTCCGCGCTGAACGATTGGCCGCGATCGGCGAGGTCGTCGCGGGGCTGGCGCATGAAAGCCGCAACGCCCTTCAGCGCAGCCAGGCCTGTCTCGAGATGCTGGCGCTCGCGGTCGGCGACCGGCCACAGGCGCTCGATCTGATCGCGCGAATCCAGGCGGCCCAGGACCATCTGCACCATCTCTACGAGGATGTCCGCTCCTACGCCGCCCCGTTCAAATTGCAAAAGACCCGTTGCGATCTGACCGCCGTCTGGCGTGAATCGTGGGCTCATCTCGAGCCCGCCTGGCGCGAGAAGGGCGCGGTCCTGCATGAGGCGACGGATGGCGCGGATCTCTGCGCGCACGCCGATCCGTTCCGAGTCGGGCAGGTTTTTCGCAACCTGCTGGACAACGCCCTGTCGGCGTGTCCGATCCCGGCGTGGATCGAGATCGAGGCTCGAGATGTCGAAGGCGACGGCGGCGCCGCTATCCAGCTCGCCCTCCGCGACAACGGACCTGGCATCCCGGCCGAGCTCAGAAGCCTGATCTTCGAGCCCTTTCACACCTCGAAGGCCAAGGGGACAGGACTCGGCCTCGCGATCGCGCGACGCATCATCGACGCCCACGGCGGATCGATCAGGGCCGCCGAAAACGACCGTCCAGGCGCACTCTTCCTCATCACTCTTCCGAAAGGAAACCCATGACTCGTTCCCTCAAGATCGCCGTCGCGGACGACGAGCGCGACATGCGCGACTATTTCCAGCAGATCCTCCCCCACCTGGGCCATCAGGTCGTCGTGGTCGCCGAGACGGGCAAGGAATTGGTCGAGCGCTGCGCGGCTACCCCGCCCGACCTGGTGATCACCGATATCAAAATGCCCGATATGGATGGCATTGATGCCGCTGTCGCACTCTACCAGCACGGGCCCGTGCCCGTCATCCTTGTCTCCGCCTATCACGACTCAGAATTCATCCGCCGCGCCGAGGCCGACCACATCCTGGCCTACCTGGTCAAGCCGATCAAACAGGCCGACCTCGAACCCGCGATCGCGATCGCGATGCGGCGGTTCGAGCAATTCCAGGCCCTGCGCAAGGAGACGGTCGACCTCAAGCAGGCGCTCGAGGATCGCAAGATCATCGAGAAGGCCAAGGGCGTGCTCATGAAAAAAGCCAGCCTCGACGAGCACGATGCATTCCGTCGTTTGCAAAAGCTCGCCAGCGACAAGAACAAGAAACTGGTGGAGATCGCGCGGATCATCATGACGGCCGAGGAGGCGTTCGACCCCCGTTGATCGCGTACCGGCGGGCGGGGTCTCATTATTCGCCCGCGAGCAATCGCGTCGCGAGTTCGTCGGCTGCTCGGGCGGCGGCCTTCCCAAGCGGCGCGAGGGGTTCGGTCGCGGCGGCCTCAATGGTATAGATGATGAGCCGACCGGGCAGAGAGCCGAGCGCCTCCGCCATGCGCAGCGCGTCCGCGAGCCCCAGGCCGTGGGTGCTTGCGAGCGGCGTCGATTCGAGGTCGGGAGCGGGCCATTCCCGGCGAGTCACGCGACCCGGCCGCCCCGCGGGGGCGGCGGCGTCGACCACCACGACCTCGTCAAAACCCTCCCAGGCCAAAAGCAGCTCGGCGCCGCCGCGCACGATCACCGCCGTCACGCCGGCCGCTCCCTCGAGCCGGCTCGCGACCGCCCAGCCGGCCTGGTCGTCTCCATGCGGGCTGCCGAGTCCCACGACGAGCCTTCTGGGCCGATTCACCGCCGTCACGAAACGACCTTGAATCGCACGAAATGGGTCGCGCAACTGATGCATGGATCATAATTACGCACGACTTGCTCACATCGCCATGCGGCTGCGTCGGGCTCGAGATCGAGCACGCTCGGGGCGAAGCGGATCAGGTCTTCCTCGATCTGCCGTTGATTCTGGCTGGTCGGCGGGATCAGATTGGCGCGAGTGATCAGGCCGCCGGGGTCGATCTCGTAGCGGTGAAACAAAATCCCGCGCGGCGCCTCGGTGATCCACGAGCCCGCGCTCGCTCGTGGCTCGCACGAGACGGCGGGCTCTTCCGGCGGCTCGTATGCGCCGATCAGACGCAGCGCTTCGTCGATCGCGTAGAGAATCTCGACGGCCCGCGCCACGATCCCCATGAACGGATTCGAGCACGGCCAGGCGATCCCGGTCTCGAGGGCGGCCTGGCGGGGCTCGCTCGAGAGGCGGTCGAAATTGAGATTCATGCGAGCGAGCGGGCCCACGAAATAGGCCCCGCCGCCGGCACGTTTGCGGCACTGAAGGGCGTTCGAATAGGGAACCTGGCGCTCTTCGAAATGGTCGAGGAACTCGTCCATCGCGATGTCGAGCCCGCCCGTCGAGATCAGGCGGCCCTCGTTCATGGGGTAATCCGACGGATGGCGAAGGGCGACGAAGTCGTAATCCTGCTCGAAGTCGGGGAAATCGAGCCCGCCGACCCATTTGACGAGGTCGCGGGCGAGGTCGCGGGCGGCCTTGAGCTCCTCGGCCAGCGGCGCGAGCTCGACGGGTCTTGGGACACGATGAAAGCCGCCCAATCGGACGTTGATGGGATGGATCTCGCGGCCTCCGAGCAGCCGCACCAGGGCGTTGCCGGCTTTCTTGAGCGCCAGCGAATCCCGGATGCGCTGGGCGAATTCCGGGCGTAGGGCGGCCATCGCGAGGGCGCTTTCGCATCCGAAGAAGTCCGGCGCGTGCAAGAAGACGACGTGGAGCGCGTGGCTTTCGATCCATTCGCCGCAGTAGAGCAGCCTGCGGAGAGCGCGGATGCGGTCGCCGGGTTCCACGCCCAGGGCTGCCTCAATGGCGTGGCAGGCGCTCATCTGGTAGGCGACGGGGCAGATGCCGCAGATACGCGCCGTGATGTCGGGGGCCTCGGCCATGCCTCGGCCGCGCAAAAACGCCTCGAAAAGCCGCGGGGCCTCGAAAATGCGCAACCGAACGTCCTCGACCCGCCCCCCCTTGAGCTCGATCGTCACCGCCCCTTCACCTTCCACCCGCGCCAGGGCGTCGATCTGGATCGTGCGGGTCGTGGACCGTGATTCGCCGTCAGACCCTTGTACCGTCATGGATCCGGCTCGCTTTCTGGAAGTCGGGGGCCGTCGCGTAAAAGGTCTGGAACAACCGGCGGATCGCGTCAGGCGCGGCCCCTAGCTCCGCCAGCCGAGCGGCAAGCGCAGACGCATTCGGCTTTTCGGCCGGTCCGTAACAGCCGAAACAGGGCCGGTCGTAGCTCATGCAGATCGCGCCGCAGCCCGTGGAGGTCGCGGGACCAAGGCACGGCTCGCCCCGCGCCACCAGCACGCACACCAGCCCCCGCCGCTTGCACTCAAGGCAGAGCGCGTGGCGGTGAATCATCGGACGCGCGCCCGCCAGCGTCCATGCCAACACCTCGATCAACTGGTCCTTATTGATCGGGCAGCCCGGCAATTCCAGATCCACCGGCACATAGGCGCTCGCCGGATGCGATTGATCGAGCAGCTCGATCGTCGACGGATCGGCGTACACAATCCTGATCAATTCTTCAGATTTGGATTGATTCCGCAGCGCCTGGATCCCGCCGTGCGACGCGCAGGCGCCCAGGCAGACGAGAAACCGGCTGCGCGCGCGGACGTCGCGGATCGCCGCTTCTTGCTCGGAGTTCGAGATCGAGCCCTCGACCAGGGCCACGTCGAACGTCCCTTCGAGCGGGCGCCTGGTCGCCTCGCGAAAGAAGGCGATCTCGACCTTTTCGGCGACGTCCAGCAGTTGATCCTCGCAATCGAGCAGCGAGAGCTGGCAGCCGTCGCAAGACGCGAACTTGAAGACGCCCAGCCGGGGTCGGGGCTTGCGCGGTTTGCTCGGTTCAGCGATGATCGGCAGCGGCTGGATCACGGCGTGAGCCCCCTCAGAAATGGGCGACGCCCAGGTAACGAGCGACCCTGGGATAGGGAAACACGGGTCCGTCGATGCAAAGGAATTCGGGCCCGAGCTGGCAATGGCCACAGAGACCCACCGCGCACTGCATGTTGCGCTCGAGCGAGAGAAAGATGTTCTGGCCCGGGACACCCTTGGCCAGAACCTCGGCGATGGTGTAGTGCATCATGATCTCGGGTCCGCAGGTCATGACGAGGGTGTTCGCGGGCTCGAGCTTGATCTGGTGGACGAGGGCGGGTGCGACGCCGACCTCGCCGCGCCAGCCGGGCCCCGCGCGGTCGACGATGGGGCAGAGTTGCAAGCCCTGGTCGCGCCATCCGGCGAATTCCGCGGCGAAGAGCAGGTCGATGGGTTGCCTTCCTCCGTAAACTAGCGAGAGTCGGCCGTAGCGCGACGGCTCGTGCAAGAGCGCCTTGACCACGGGCCGCAAGGGGGCCATGCCGAGCCCGCCAGCGACGAGCAAGACGTCGCGGCCGGCGGCTTGATCGAGGGGCCAGGGCGCTCCGTAAGGTCCGCGCACGCCGAGCAGCGAGCCAGGCTCGAGCCGCGAAAGCGCCTCGGTGACGCGGCCAATGAAGCGGATGGTGTGCTTGAGCCCCTCGCGGCCGTCGGGATCGCCTGAGATCGAGATCGCGACCTCGCCCAGTCCGGGCAGATAGATCATGTTGAACTGGCCGGGCTGGAATGCGAATGGCAGGTCGCGACTGGAGTCGGTCGCGGCCAGTGTGAAGGTCGCGACCTGGGGCGCCTGGGGTTCGATCGAGCGCACCTCGAAAACGCGGGGAAGATAGGGATCTCCGGCCGCCCCCGAGACTTCTCGAGCCGTCGCCGTCATGCCTCGAGTCTCCCGCGGATCGCGGCCGTCTCCTCGGTCAGGTCGATCCCGACCGGGCACCAAGTGATGCAACGCCCACAACCCACGCACCCCGACACCCCGAACTGATCGACCCATGACGCCAGCTTGTGTGTCAGCCACTGCCGATAACGCTCGCGGATCTGGGGCCGGGTGTTTCCGCCCGCCACGTGGCTGAATTCGGGGTTGAAACAAGAATCCCATACCCGCACCCGCTGGCTGGTCTCGCCGGCCAGGTCAGGGACGTCGTCGACCGAATGGCAGAAGCAAGTCGGGCAGACCATGGTGCAGTTCGTACAGGACAGGCAGCGCTCGGCGACCTGGTCCCAGCGAGGATGGTCGAGGTTCTCGTAAAAGAGACCAGGCATATCGGAGACGTCGAGCGTGCGCGTCATCGACTCCGCGGTCGCCCGCGCCTGGTTGTCCGCCAGCACCAGGTCGGCCTGCACGGCCGGGCGTGATGCGAGACTCGCCAGCACGCCCTGCCCGCGTTCGCTTCCGACCTCCACCAGAAACCGATCGGCGAATTCCGTGAGCGCCAGGTCGTATCCACCCCGAGCGCGTGGTCCCGTGCCCATGCTCGTGCAAAAACAGGTCGAGGCCGCCTGGGCGCAATTCACGGCGATCACGAGCGCCTGCTCGCGTCTGGCCTTGTAGTGGGGGTCGACGTACGCGCCCTGGAGAAAGGTGCGATCCTGGACCTCGATCGCGCGCAAGTCGCAGCCTCGCACGCCCAGGAAAGCATACCGCGGCGCGGGGTCGGGCGCGATGATCTCGAGCTCGGCGGCGTTTTTTTTGATCGTGTACAAGGTGAGCCGGGCGGGGAAGAGATACTTCTTCCAGGAGTGGGGGCCGACCGCATAGCCGAAATACGCCTGGTCGTCTCTCTTCTTGAGCCGGTACGAGCCTCCTTCTTGGAGGTCGGTCCAGCCGATGGGCAAGTCGGCCGCGCTCTTGATCTCGTCGATCACGATGGCGGACTGCGCGATCGTGGGCCCGACGACGGTGTAGCCGCTCTTCCAGAGGCCCTGGATCAGGGTCTCGATCTCGGACTTGTCGATCACGGCGTGCCCGGTCGCGGGCCCCCCACTCATCAAGGCGTCCTCAACTGCGAACATGGGCGGCTCGCTGGTCGGGCCGGGCGAACAGGTCGAGCAATTGAACCCGCGTGGCCTTGAGCCGTTCGGACACGACCTGGAGCAAGCGTCTGGTGAGAATGTATCCCAGCTCGGGGTCCTTGTCGAAGAGATCCGCCAGGCCGCGAGCGTCGAGCGCGAGCGCCGTCGTGGCCGCGACGGCGCGGGCGGTCGCCGATTTGGGGCGCTCATAGAACACGCTGGACCAGCCGAGCACCTGCCCGCGGCCGACTGTCAAGATCGAGGTGGGCTCAGCGCCCGGCGTGGTTCGCACCTCAATGGCGACCCGGCCGTCCTCGATGATGTAGAGCGCCTTCCCCAGATCGCCTTCGCGAAAAATGATCTCGTCCGGCTTCCAGTGGACGGCCTCGGTGAGCTCGGCCAAGCGATCGAGCCGTTCGCCAAAGATCCCGGAGGTGAAGGCCAGATGGCGGAGACGTGTTTGAATGTGGTCGTGTTCCATGATGGTCGCCTTTCAGGTCCGCCTGAGCGCGCAGGTCATCCCGTGGGCCCGCACCGTGAGCAGGTTGGAAACCCCGCGCACGCCCGGAAGCCCGCGCACGGCCGCCTCGGCCGCGACCTTTTGATACCTGAGATCCACGGCCCCCTCAAGATAAATCCAGCCGTGATTGACGATCACGCTCACCCTCTCGGCCGGCGCCAGGCCCTCGCTCGTAAGGGCCGCGATGGCGATGTGGGCAATCTCGTCGTCGGTCGGTTCGGACGAGCCCGGCTCGCGAATCTCGACCTCGCTCGTCACCGCCCTGATCCCACGCACACGCTGGGCCGCTTGCTCGGCCGCCCGCCGCGCACGCAGGGTCGACACCCGCCCCGAGAGCGTTACGACGCCCTCGCTCGTCGTCGCACGAACCTTCGAACCATCCAGCCCGGCTTCCTTACCGAGCTCACGCTCGACCGCGACATTGAGCACGTTGTCTTGCATCCTGGACTCTCCTTCCACCCCCCAAGACGCGAAGCGGCCTCATGGAGCCCGCTTCGATCAAGCCCTTGTTTTCGTCAGAACCTCACGATCCGCCAGTGCTCGATTCGCGGCGTGCCCGAGAAAACGAGGCGCGTAAAAAAAACCCGATCGCGCAACGGAGCGCATCGGGGCGTTCTTAGCCGGAGAGTCGTCATCGCCGCTCACGAGCGACCGACAGAACCGATTTTATCACCCAACGCGGCCGCTCGTCAAGGACGCACACGAGATTCTGGACATCTGAATTCGACATGATCGTGAGCCCCGCGCCAGCGCTCAGGGCTCGATTTCGGCCAGGACAACGTCGTCGCCGGGCGCTTGCGACAGCCGGAATCCCAGCTTGCGGCAGACGTGTTTCATGGCCTCATTTTCGGGGATGATGAAGCCGTGCACGCGGGCGACCTTCTCGTCGCGGGCGATTTGCAGCAACCTCCGCAGTAGCTCGCTGCCGAGCCCCCGTCCCTGCGCCCGATCGGCGACCACCAGGGCGAACTCGGCGTCCCCCTCCTCGAGCTTGATCAGCCGGCTCACGCCGAAGATCTCGCGCGCCTGCCCCGAGGCGTTATCGCATTCGGCCACGAGCGCTGTCTCGCGGTCGTAATCGATGAAGCAGATCCGCGACAATCGCTCGTGCGAGGTGCGGGCGGTGATCGACATCGGGTGAAAATAGCGCAGGGCGACGGTGCGTTCCGACAAGAAACCGTGGAATGCGACGATCAGCGGTTCGTCCTCGGGCCGGATCGGGCGAATGATGTACCGCGCCTGGTCGCCGGCCGTCCACGAGGCCACGTACTGGCTGGGATAGGGGCGAATGGCCAGGCGTGGAAGGTCGGCTTGGCTCAGGCAGGCGTCGTGGACGATCACTCGCGCGTCGAGAGCGATCAGCCGTTCGTGCGAGGCCAGGAGCGGGTTCAAGTCAATCTCCTTGATCCAGGGCTGCTCGACGACCAGATGGCTGAAGCGAACGAGCAAGTGTTCGAGGGCCGCCAGATCGACCGGGGGCCGGCCGCGGACGCCCTTGAGCGCCTGAAAGATCTTGGTGCGTTCGATGGCGCGGCGCGCCAGCGTGCTGGTGAGCGGGGGCAAGGCCAGCGTCCGGTCCTTCATGACCTCGACCAGCTCGCCGCCCGAGCCGAAAAGCAGCACGGGGCCGAGTTGGGGGTCGAGGCTCGAGCCCAGGATGAGCTCATAGCCGTCGCGCTTGATCATGGGTTGGACGGCCGCGCCCTGGAATCGACCCGGTCCCGCGCGGCGCGCGACCTCGATTTCGATCATGCGATAGGCCGATCGAACCTGGTCGACGGTTTCCAGATTGAGCTGTACGCCCGCCACGTCGGTCTTGTGGGTGATCGTGAGCGAGTGCAGCTTGAGCACGACCGGAAAGCCCATTTGCTCGGCGATCTCCCCGGCTTCCTCGGCCGAGCGAGCGACCTTGGTCTCGACTGTGGGGATGCCGTAGGCGGTCAGGATCTCCTTGGATTCGAATTCAGTGAGGACGGTTCGTCCCTGGCCGCGCGCCTGGGCGACCTTGGCCTCGACCGCCGCCCGTGCGTCGGCCGCGCCCGCCTCGTCGGTGGGCAGGCTGGGCGTTTCATAGATCGCTTGCAGCTCGTAATGCGATCTCCACATCAGGCTGAACATGCGAGCGGCCTGGTCGGGATAGGCGAAGGTCGGAACGCCGGCGTGGTCCAGGATCTGGACGGCCGAGGCGACCGAGGCCCCTCCCATGAAGCTCGCGAGCACCGGTTTGCCGGGGATCTTGGCGAATCGTTCG
>DAIDHE010000047.1 GCA_027459775.1 Planctomycetales bacterium
GGCCCCAGGCTCCCGCGATAGCCAAACGGAGCTCCCGGAGCGCCCTTCCATTGCCGGCTCGCGGCGACGAGCACCGCCCGGTCGCCCGCGCCGAGATAAAGCGCTGAGATCAAGCGCCCCGCGATCCGTTCCTGGTAGGAAAAACCCTCGCTGCGCGAATCTTGCTCATCAACCAGAGGCGCGACGTCGCGCCCGCCACCGGAGGCGAGCGGTTTCCTGAGCCAGCTCCCGTCGCGCGGCAGGCCCACGGGCGACGGCCGCACGCGGGGATGGGCAATGCCCGCTCGCTCAAACACACGCGCGACCTGAAACGGGTCGCGCACGCGCTCGAGAACGCCGCCTGATGCGCCCCAGAGCGGTCGATCGCGGGAGATGAGATCAACGAGCGCCCTTCGATTCTCGAAGGCGCCGGTGTAAAGCCAGGGGATCCTGGGATGGCTCAGGGCGAACGCGGTGAATTGTGACTCGGCCTGGCCGGGGTCGATCCGGGCGGCGGGGCCAAGCTCGAGCAGGTCCAGGTCGGCGAAGGAATCCGCGCACGCCACGGCAAGCCCCGCTCGCGAGGCCGAGCAGGCGGCCGCGCGGGCGCTTGCCCCCATGATCAGGACGTCCGGCGGCCGGTGGATCAAAAGAAAAACCTCGGCGAGCGCATGGCCCGCCGAGGCGGTTGAACATTCCAGCGGGCCGTTCGTCCCATGCCGCCGCTCAGGCCGTCGGTGGGCCGAAAGCGATCACTCTTTCTCGATCTTGGAGGCGGTGATCGTCATCTTGCCGTCCTTCTCTTCCACCTCGCCCGTCACCTTGACCTTGATCGGGTCGTCCTTGGTCGCCTGGCAGAAGCCGTCGGCCGAGTGGTGCTTCTTGGCAAGCGCATTGGGCGTCATGTAGTACTTGGTCTCCTTGTCGTCCTTGGTCACGATGACCACGTTCTGGCACGACTTGGTTTCCTTGAGCGCGCACTTGGCGCAGAGACCCTTGCCCTCGATCGTGACCTTCTCGGCCCGGGGAGCGGCCAGTACGCTCACCGCCGAGCACAAGACGCCCGCGACCGTCAGCATGATCAGCTTTCGCATCGTCGATCTCCAGTGTGTTAGATCGTTCATTCGTCGCCAGCGCGGGCTCGTTCGACCGCCGCCCGCGCTTCGAACAAGTATTCAACCATTTTCCCCCCTCCGCCACAACCTCCTTGCGGCCGAGCGCGCCAATCCGGCGAGTCCGAGCCCCGACGGGCGTCGCACTCTTTATCCGGGGAGCGATTCGAGCGCGCGATCATGATCATCATGGGCAAGCCGCCGTGAAACCCCTCCCGCGAGCGCCGGGCGAAGAGCGGCGGGCGAAAATGGTCGCCCAAGGGCATGGCGGAACTTCCATCAACCCTGAGCAGACCCGGCGCCCCGACGGGCTCCATGCCCACGCCCAATTCAGCCAGGGGTTGTGGCGTCGGCCGGGGGCGTCTATCATTTCGAGTCTTGCGAGTCGCGAGTCCAGAATGCCGCCGCGGCCGGCGGCTCGAGGCGGGCTCGCCAGTCTTCAGTCGGACCAACCCAGGGAGAATCCACACGATGGCCAGCGACATTGTCATGAATATCGGCGAAGCCTTGGCGGGCGAGGGCAATGAAATCGCTCACATCGACCTGCTCATCGGCTCGAAGACCGGTCCGGTCGGGACCGCCTTCGCGACGGCGCTCGTCAACCAATCCGCGGGGCATTCGAACCTGCTCGCCGTCCTCACCCCCAACCTGATCGCCAAGCCGGCGACCGTCATGATCACCAAGGTGACCATCAAGGGGATGAAGCAGGCCGTCCAGATGTTCGGGCCCGCCCAGTACGGCGTGGCCAAGGCCGTCGCCGATTGCGTCGCCGACGGCACCATCCCCGCCGCCCAGGCCGACGATCTGGTGATCGTCTGCGGCGTCTTCATCCACCCCGCCGCAGAGGACGCCAAGAAGATCCTGGCCTACAACTACGAGGCCACCAAGCTCTCGATCCAGCGCGCGATGAAGAACTCGCCCACCCCGGCCGAGATCACCGCCCAGAAAGACACCGTCAAGCACCCGTTCGCGGGCTGAGCTTCAAGGGAAGGGCGAGGGCCGACCATGGCCGATGCCAAGCCGCGGATCCTGATTCAGCTCGATTCCAGCCCCCACGCGAGCGTCTTTGACGCGGTCACGGCGATCGACGCCGGCGCGGAACGGCTCTTGCAATACGGCGGGATCGAGCCGGGTCAGGTGCGCGACCTGATCCACGGCGCGATGTTCACCCGCGGCCTGGACGACCTGAGAAGCACCGCCGTCTTCGTGGGGGGCTCGAGCGTCGAGGCCGGCGAACAGCTTCTCGAGGCGGTGAAGCAAGCGTTTTTCGGGCCGTTTCGGGTCTCGGTCTTGTTCGACGCCAGCGGCGCGAACACGACGGCGGCCGCGGCGGTGCTGGCGGCCGAGCGCGAATGCGGCGGCTCACTCGCGGGCGTCGCGGCGGCCGTGCTCGGCGCCACCGGACCCGTCGGCCGCAGGGTCGCGCGGCTCCTGTGCGGGCTCGGGTCCAAGGTCGCGATCAGCTCGCGCCAGCTCGACCGCGCGACGGCCCTCGCGGACGCGCTCCACAAACAAACCGGCGCACGAGCCGAGCCCTTCGCATCGGGCGCGGACCAGGCCCAGGCCCTCGCCGGCCGCGCGGTCGTCATCGCCGCGGGCGCGGCGGGCGCCCGGCTGCTCGCCCACGACGTCTGGAGCCGGCTCGACGCCCTCAAGACGCTCATCGACCTCAACGCCGTCCCGCCCCTGGGCGTCGAAGGCGTCGAGGCCACCGACAAAAGCAAAAGCAGGGGGGCGGTCAAGGCCTGGGGCGCGCTCGGGCTCGGCGGCCTCAAGATGAAAATCCACAAACGAGCGATTCAAGAACTGTTCACGTCCAACGACCACGTGTTCGACGCCGAGCAAGTCCTCGAAATCGGCCGCCGGCTCGATCAGCCCACGCCCTCCTGATTCTCGAGGTCGTCCCTTTCGAGGATCAACTCCGCCGGATACATGAGCCGGCCGTCGACGACCCTGAGAAACTCGGTCGTGCGATGGGGCGCGATCCTTCCCGAGCCCATCACGTCGCGGACCTCCCAGCCCCGGGTCGTGAGCGCATCGGCGATCAGGCGGCGGTGGCACTGCCACGGCATCGCCTCGGAACACATGATCGCGGCTGGCTCGGCCGCGGCCAGATCCTCGAGCTCCCCGAGCGCCTGCTGAAACTCAGGCGTATTCATATGATCGGCGAAGGCGTTGAACGCGGCGACGCGCCAGCCGGTGTTGGGCGAATCGACCGCCCGCGCCCCTCTGCGCCCGCCCATGGCCGCGAACGGACGATAGCCGACGCCGACCTTCGCCAAGCTTTCCGCCAGCGCATCGCCGTTAAAATGGGGATGCCGGCGCGAGGCGGGGAACCGCCTCACGTCGGCGACCACGCGGATTCCCGCACCCGTGATCAGCCTCAAGAAGACGTCGAGCGGATGGTTCGAGTGGCCAATCGTGAAAATCAATCGCGGCATGGGGCGGACGACCGCCTGTTCAAAAGCCGTTTCCCTTGGTCGTGAGCTTCACGCGGCCAATGTACATATCAGCCGTGATATAGAGGGTCGAGCCGTCGCCCCCCCAGCCGCAGTTGGCCGTCGCCTCGCCCGTGTTGAACGTCCCCAGATGTGTTCCATCGGAAGACATGACCATGACTCCGCCGGGCCCGGTGGCGAACAGATTGCCCCGGGCGTCGACCTTCATGCCGTCGGGCAGGCCCTTCCTGGTCGCGGCCAGGCTGGTGACGTCGGCGAACACGCGGCCCTCGCCCAGCGTGCCGTCGTCCTTCACGGGAAACGCCTTCCAGATCGCCATCTTGGGGTCCGAGTTCGCCACGTAGAGCGTCTTTTCATCGGGCGAGAACGCGATCCCGTTCGGGAACGTCATCTCCTTGGTGAGCAGCGTGACTGTCCCGTCCTTGGCCGACACCCGATAGACGCCGTTGAAATCGAGCTCCTTGGCGGGATCCTTGTTGAGGCCCAGAAGCCCATACGGCGGGTCGGTGAAATAGAGGTCGCCGTTCGACTTGAACGCGCCGTCGTTGGGGCTGTTGAAGCGCTTGCCCTCGTAGCGGTCGGCGATGCTGGTGAACGTTCCGTCGGCCTCGAGCCGCGCCACCCGGCGGTCGCCGTGCTGGCAGAGCACCAGCCGCCCCTCGCGATCCATGAGCAGCCCGTTTGAACCCGGCTCGCCCCCGCGCGCGACCGAGCCCGTATAGCCGCTGGGCTTTTTGAAGACGCTCACGCCCTTGCCCTCGGCCCACTTGAAGACGGTGTTCAGGGGGACGTCCGAAAACAGCAGAAACCCTCCCTTGCGATCCCAGACCGGCCCCTCGGACCAATCAAACCCGTCGGCCAGCCGCTCGACCCGCGCGTCCTGGGGCACGAGCTCGTCGAACGCCGGCTTGAGCCGCTCGATCACGCCCAACGTCGGCGTCTTCTCCTGGGCGAACAAGGCGGTTGGCAACGCGAGGGCCGTGAGCGCGAGCGCGGCCAGACCGGCCGCTCGTGCGTTTGCGAAAAAAACGCGTCGTGAAGTCATGGCGTGATTTCCCTGAAGAACCCGGTGCGGATCAAGGTCGCTCTCGACCCAAGAACGACCCCATGAGGTTAGCCGCCGCGAGCGCCGGGATCAACCATGAGCCCCAGACGGAGGGCTTGGCCCACGCCCAGCAAACAAGAGCACGTCGTTGACGCTCCGTGTTCGACGGCATAGCATCCAGGGACGTTCCATCAGTTCACCGTCCGTCCATTCCGCCGCGCAACACTCGTTGTGCCAGGGGGTGCCATCCAGATGCCGCGGCTCGCTGCCTCGCCCGGGTCCAGTCGGGTTCCGAGATCGCTCTCCTGGTCGTGCGCCTCGGTGATCCTCGCGCTCTCCGGCTGCGCGGAGCAAGCGCCCCCCGCGCCCCCGACGACCTCGGCCGCGGCGGCGCCAACCGACCCAAGCGACATCCGGGCCGATGGAAAGACCCCGGGCGCGGCATCAACGAAGAATCAAGCCCCGACTCCCGCCAGAGACACGAAGCAGGCCAAGAAACCATCTCAGCCCGTTTTCGACATGACCCGGATGACGCTCAAGGTCGTATCACCTGACCCAAACTCCAAGAGTCGGCCCTACAACGCGGGAGACCGAATCCCCGTCGCACTCGAGCTCTCGTCGGATTTGCCGATCGAAAAGGACTCCACCGTTGGCTACAGCCTGACGCGCAACGAGGTCATCTGCGATGGGAAATGGCTCAAGAAAATGGACCTTCCTCTTCCGAAAGGCACGGTGAGATACGAAGGGGAGCTGACCATCAAAAGCGATTGGAAGCCCGGCAAATACAATTTAGAGTTTCAGGCCTTCCACACCGAGTTTCTGCCTCCCGAGCCGGGCAAGTCGGAACCGAGCTCCCGCACCTACAAGGCCATCGCCAAGCCCGCGGAGATCGTGATCAATGATCCCAAGAAAAAGCCCGCGCGGTGAGGGTCGCTCTCGGCCCGATCCCGGCTTCACGATCATCGAGCTCCTGGTCGTTTTGTTCGTGATCGGGGTGCTGGTCGCGCTGGTCGCGGCGGGCGTCATGCGCGCCCGCGAAGCCGCTCGCCGGCTCCAGTGCACGCAGAATCTGCATCAGATCGGCCTGGCGATCCAGAATTATTCCAGCACGTATGGAGTGTTTCCTCCGGCTCATCAAGGAGGCTCGTTCCTGACGGCGATTTTGCCCTACGCCGACCAGAAACCCCTCTTCGACATGATCGCGAGCGGCGGGCTCGCGACGGCCCAGACCATGTCGCTCTCGCTCTATCACTGTCCAAGCGACGGGACAACATCCCAGCAGGCGTTTGGAACCACGAACTACGCGGGCAACCAAGGAACCGGCGTTCAAACATTCGGATATAATGGCGCATTTGACATCAATCAAGCCGTGCCGCCCAGCCAGTTCACCGACGGAATGAGCACCACCGCCGCGGTGAGCGAGTGGCTGATCGGGCCGTTCAGCGGCATGATCCGCGATCCCGTGCGATCCGTGTTCCACACGCCGAAGCGATGGGATCAGCCCGCGGAGCTCGAGCTTTTCGCCTCCACGTGCCGCGGGCTCGATCCCCTGACGGCGTCGCTCGCGCCCACCACCGTTGGGGCGATCTGGACGCACGGCGATTTCGGCCACACGCTCTATAACCATATCCTCACGACCGGCGAAAACACCTGCCAGAACGGCGCGGGCGTGCAGACCGGCGCATGGACCGTCAAGAGCAACCACTCGGGCGGCGCCAACGTCTTGTTCGCCGACGGCGACGTGCGATTCATCCTGGCCACGATCAACGCCAAGGTCTGGTCCGCCATTGGCAGCCGCGCGGGGGGTGAGGTGGTGTCCGAGCCTTACTGACGTTCCCAATCAGGCGCTCGCGGCCGCGGCTTCGCTTGCCCCATGGAGCAGCTCGTCAAAGCACGCCACCAGGGCCTGGGCCGAACGTTCCCAGGTGAATTGGCGCGCGTGCTCGAGCGCGAGGCTCGCGAGCCGGGCGCGGCGGGCGGGGTCGGCGAGAAAGCGGCTCAGGCAACGGGCGATGTCCTTCACGTCGGTCGGGTCAAACAGGTCGCCGGCCGGTCCCACGACCTCGGGAAGCGAGCCCGCCCAGCTCGCAAGCACCGGCGTCCCGCAGGCCATCGCCTCGACCGCAGGCAGCCCAAAACCCTCGAGCAACGACGGCAGCACGAGCGCATAGGCCCGGCTGTAGAGGTAAACCAGATCTTCATCGGGCACGAATCCCGCGAGCACGATCCGATCGCGGGCCGGCGAAGCCGCGATCGCCGCCCGGATCTCAGGCACGTGGGTGTGAAACACGTCGTCCAGGTCGCCCACGAGCACCAGGTGCACAGTCGGATCGTCGAGGCGGCCAAAGGCTTCGATCAGCCGCGGCAGATTCTTGTGCGGGCTCGGGCCGCCGACGAAAAGCAAAGACCGAGACGACCGCGGAACACCCAGCCGGCCCAAGACGGCGTCGGCCGCGGGGTCGTCGGCCCTGGGGGTGAAGATGGGGTCGGGCCCCTCGGTGATCACGCGGATCTTGGAATCGGCCCAGCCGCCGTGCGTCGAGAGCGCGTGCCGCGACGCCTGCGAGACCGTCACGATGCGGTCGGCCGACCAGCCGGCGACCGTTTCCTTGAGCCTCCACGCGAGCCGCCCCGACCGGCTGGGAAACACCAGCTCGGGATGAACGACCGGAAGCGCATCGTGCATCGTGACCACCAGCTTCCCCGCGTTCCACGTTGGGAAATAACTATATGTGGCTGGAAAAAACATGAGGTCCAGCTTGGCCCGCGCGACCGCCCGGCCCATCGCCAGCATGTCGCCCAGCCCCCGCTTGCCCCGGGCCGACGCGGCCGCGCTCGGGGCCTCGCCGACGTCGACCACGATCCGCTCGAAACGCTCGGGAAGCGCCACCGCATCCGCCGAGGGGCTGTCGACGAAGACCACATAATCGTGGCTTCCCGGTTCCCGCCCGAGCGCGTCTACCAGCCGCCGCGCGAACCGGCCGAACCCGCGCCGATTGGATAAACAGCCGCCGTCGATTCCGATTCTCATGGCGATCATCCTGGCGCTCTAGCGCGCGCGCGACCGGAACCGCGACAACACCCCCCATCGCGAGCCGGCGGGGCGGGGGATCGGGCGCGACCTGGGGTCGGCCCGGCGGAAGGGAGTGGTCGAGGAAGCACGAGGTCGGTCGGCAAGGGTCCAATATCCCAGCGCGATCACCACCGAGACGCCGCACGAGCAGTAATAAACCATATGGAGCGGAAGCGCCGCCCCGGCGAAGAGCCAGCCTTTTTTACGCGCGAGGAACCGAAAGAAGGACGCATTCAAGAGCGCGACCGCCGTCGTCGCGGCGACCGCGCCCAGCCACGCCCAGGGAACGGCCAGCCCCGCGATCGCGAGCACGATCGTCAGCCCGGTCAGGGCGACGCAAATCTTTTCCTTGCTCTTGACGTTGAGGTCGGTCTCGACGATGTGGGTTCGCTTGAGCAAGAGCATCCACGGCACGCCTCTGCGCATGATGTCGGTGCGGACCATCTCCGCGAGCGACCAGCGCTTCATATGGGTCGCCAGCATGTCGCGCGCCAGCACGATGCGGCCGCCGGCTCGGGTGATCCGGTAGCCGAGCTCGATGTCCTCGATCGCCGGCCTGGGGTAGAGCCGGGGGTCGAACCCGCCGCAATTCAGGAAAGCCTCGCGCCTGATCGCGCCACAGCCGGTCCAGAACGTGTGGGCGGGGCGGATTCCCTCGCGGAACTCGCCTTGTTGATGGACGAAATGATGCAGCACGTTCCGGTACTGGCTGACGAGCCCCGGGTCGCCGGGCGTGTCGTCGTACGAGCCGAAAAGCGCAGCCAGGCCAGGATCGGCCTGGAACCGCTCGACCGCCAGCGCGAGCGTTCGCCGGTGGACCAGGACGTCGGCGTCAAGGAAAAAGATCACAGCCGCCGCCGCCTCGCGCGCCCCTTGATTCCGTGCGGCCGCGGGCCCGAGCGGGCTCGTGTTCGCGAGCACCCGAGCGCCCGCGCGGCGGGCCGTCGCCGCCGTGAGGTCGGTCGAGCCGTCGTCGACCACGATCAATTCGTAGTCCCTGAAATCGGATTCCTGAAGCCGCCTGAGGCAGTGCTCGAAGTCGCGACCCCCGTTTCGCACCGGGATCACCACCGAAAGCACCGGCCTCCGCGGCTCCGGGCTCGCCGGACCGGCGGGGACATCGTCCATGAATCACCCTCGCCCGTCAGAATTCGACACGCGCCGGTATGCGCCTCCATCCGTGAGATCGCCCGACCACGCGTCCAGACCCTGACCACGACGAAATGGCGCGCTGATTCGACGAGGAGCATCAACGCAAGCTTCGCATCCATGGCATCGCGGCAAGATCGCGACGTGCGCGGGCAATCTAGCCATAATCGACCAGACTGTCAACGCGGCAAGCGAGCAATGCCTGGAGCGAGCTCCTTTACAAGCTTTTCCGTGGAATAGCGCGTCCACGCCGTCCCCTCGTGGTCGGCGGGGCGGCCGTGGAGGATCTCGGCCAGGATCTAGACCGTCTCGACGATCGTCGTCCCCGATCGATTGAAATAACGGTTGCCGTCGGCCAGCACGACATTCCCCTGGCGGACCGCGCGCAGGTCGTACCAGCCGGGACGCGATTCCAGCGTGGGGATCTCGGCCCGGGCGCGCTCGAGGTCGAACCCGCACGGGGCGATGACGAGCCAGTCGGGGTCGGCCTCGAGCACCTGCCGCCAGTCGATCGCGCTCGAGTGCACACCCCGCTCGCCCAACACAAGACGTCCGTTCGCGGCCTCGACGAGCTCGGGCCCCCAGTTGCCCATCGCGAAGATCGGGTCGGTCCACTCGAGCATCACCACGCTGGGGGTCGGCAGAGCCCGCACGCTCTCGTGGATCGCGACCATCCGAGCCCGCATCGAGCGCTCCAGGTCGACGGCCTCGGCCTCGCGCCCGATCGCGCGGCCGACGGCTCGCACGCCGTCGAGAATGCCCTGAACGCAGCCGGCCTCGAGCGCCAGCACCTGCCCCGTCGCCAGGCAGCCCGCGCGCTCGACGTCAAACGGGGTGACCGCGCAGACCTCGCAATGCGCCTGGGCGACCAGCAGATCGGGCTCGAGCGCGTCGATCAACTCGCGGTCGATGTGATACAGCGGCTCGCCGCTCTTGAGCCGCCTGCGCACCTCGGCGTCGATCCAGCCGCTGGGCATCGAGACGTCAAAAGCCGGGCGAGTGCATTCGGGCAGCCGTTTCACCCACGCGGGGTTGTCGCACTCGTGCGAACGGCCCACGAGCTCTTCGCCAGCGCCCAGGGCGCAAACGATCTCGGTGCCGCTGGCCAGCAGGGAAACGATGCGCATCGGGCCTCCCACGGTCACGCCGCCCGCGGCGCGGGCTCGCGCATCCACGCCGCTCGGTTCTCCAGAAGCGCCAGGACGCTAAACAGGATCGTGATGCAGACCGCGTCGCCGAGCAAGGTATTGCGGAAGTAAGGGATCGCGGCCGTGTAGCACTCAACCAGCCCCGCCGCGGTGAGCGGGTACAGCGTCCCGCCCACCCAGACGGCGAAATTGGTCACGACGAAAAACACGAGCGACCCCGCCAGCCCCGCCGCGCCAATTCGCCAGACCGAGCGGCGGTCGGCGATCAGCCGCCCGAGCGCGGATTCGGCCAGGAAACAGGCATAAACCACCGCCTGGAGCGGGAAAAGCGAATACGCCTGGTACCGCGTCAGGCCCAGCACCACGTCCGAGAGCAGCATCGCCCCCAATGGAACCAGGAACGCCGCCCAGCGGCCGCGAAAACAGGCCCCGCCGAAAAGCGCGATCGCCGCGATCGGCGTCGCGTTGGGCGGATGCGGCAACAGCCGCGCCAGCGCCGCCGCCAGGATGATGCCAGCAAGCACGAGAACTCGTTTGTTCATAATAATACCCATTTCGACAAGGGACGACCATTCGGCCTCACACCGGCGGCATGACGACCTCGGAAAGGCGGGCCGGGGATCCCGCCGGCAGCAGATCCGCGTAATGCCGGCCGTCGCGGACGACCCTCACGCCGACCTCGACCGCGACCGGGCGCCGGAAGCATGGCCCATCGTGAACATACGTGTGAAACTCGCCGTATTCGCCGCAGGGGTCGACTTCCGGCGGCAGCTCGGCGAGCAGGCTCTCGTCGTAATCCCGGCCCGCGAAGCCCGCGCCCACCTTGCCCTCGACACAGGTCAGAATCGCCTTGAAACCCATCGCGATGATCCGCCGGGCGAGCGCGTGCGTTTCTCGTTTCCAGATCGGGAACACCCCGGTCATCCCGGCCCGGGCCAGGTTCTTTTCGCGATAGGCGCGCAGATCCTCGAGAAACAGGTCGCCAAAGCCGATGGTCAGCACGCCCTGGGCCTTGAAGTCGTCCATCACCCGCGCCATGATCCCCTCGTAGACGTCGTTGGTGCAGGGGGTCGCCTGGCCCGACGGCAGCATGATCTTCACCAGCGGCAGCCCGACGGCGTCGGCCTGGAGCTCGAGCAATTCCTCGCGGACGCCGTGGTGGCTCACCCGGTGAAACTCCTCCGAGACCGACGTCATGAGCGCGACCACCTCGTAGCGCGGGTCGCTCTGAAGCTCGTAAAGCGCGAGCGCGCTGTCCTTGCCCCCGCTCCACGACATCACCACCGGGATTCCGCGATCGGCCGCGCGCACTGGTGTGGGCTCCGTGAGTCTCAGCCCGGGTCCGCGACCTCACAAAGGGGGCGCGGCCCTGGCCGGGTGCTGGACATGCGCTCGACCCTGGACGTGAGGGACGCGCTTCTCGCTCGGCCGGTCTTCTGGCTTCGGCCGCCTCGACGCCTTCCCGCTCACGCAGTGGCTATCTCGTCGAGGTCTCTCACGGCCGTCACAGCAGCACGCCTGCCCCGGATTCACACCGGGTTCCCAATCGCCGAGCGGGCTATGTTTCCTTTGCTCAAAAGACCAGCCTCGGCCGGCCCTCGAACATCCCAGAGTCTACTCGCGGGGGTCGTACGCCTCAAGGGGCGACCGGACGTTTGAAATGCGGCCGACAGAATTCGAGCAGTTTGAGCTCCACGAGCTCTTCCTCGATCTGGTCGAACGTGGGTTTGTCGAGGCTGGCGGCCACCTCGCGCGTCAGAAAGCCCACGTACCGCTTGCGAGCTCGCAGCAGGGCCTGCCGGTATGCATGAGCTGAGAGACGTCGGCCGATCGAGCCAGCCACCAGCTCGGCCAGCTCGGCCGAGTGCAGGCGCGGGTGATCGACCCGCGCGCGAAGGACCGTGTGAAACGGCTTACCGGTCGCAAGCTCCTCCTCGTGAAGCGACTCCCACGAACGGTCCAGCAGATGGTTTCGCCAACTCTCGAGAAACTTGCCCTCGAAATCGGCGTCCCCGTCGGAGGGGGCCGCGGACTCCTGGATGGCGTCGCTGGAAATCGGATCCCTTCGTCGCCTCCGATAATGGTCGTTGACCAAGTTCCGCAGCGCCCGCTTGAGGTAATCGCGGAATCGGCCTTTGTCGGGATCGGCCCGGCGAAAGTCGCCGCCCAGGAATCGGACGGCGAATTCTTGCTCCAGATCGGCGGCCGCGTCGACGTCGCGAACCGCGCCCTTCAAATACAGACGCACGGCCCCGATATAGCGCTTGAGCAAGGTCTCGAGCGCCAATTGGGCGCATTCCGCGGAATCCGAGCTCGCCTCCAGGACGATGGCCCACTCCGTCGACATCTCGCTCAATCGCGCCCCACCGGCAACTTGGTCCACGCACACGCCCCCTCGGCATGGAAGGACTCGCGCATGACCTGGAACCAACCAGCATCCAGGGATGAATGAATCAACTGAATACTAACAGATCCGTCCGGTCGACGTCCGGTCAAAAAAAACCGACCGAGCCGCGTGACAAGCGCGCCGATCATCCGTACGAGACATGGCGAGGCGTGATTTCACGCATTGCGCTCGCGGTGGACTCGTCGGGACGCGTCGGCGTCGAGTCCTCGCGCCCCTCCCAACTCGGCCCCATGCGGCACTCCGAACGTCTGGGTCGGCCAGCGCTTGGGTACATCGACGTACTCGATCAAGGAAACGCTGTCGTTTCGCTGGCCGACCCAGGCTTATGCCTGCAAGCGACCGCCTCTCGCCAGGAGCCAGAATGACCCTTGGTTTCCCGGCGGTCAGCCTGTAGGCTAGGAATTGGCGCTCAACACGCGATGGATCCCAAGCAACGCCAGTCACGATTCGGGAAAAACATGGCGGAACGATCCAAGAAAGTCGATGGCAACGCGGCGGGACGGTTTTACGTCGACGACACCTGCATCGATTGCGACCTCTGCCGCGAGACCGCCCCGCGCAACTTCCGCCGCGACGACGACGAACGACGAAGCTACGTCCAGGCCCAGCCCTCCAACCCCGAGCAAGAGGCCGCCTGCATGAGAGCTCTCGAAGAATGCCCCGTCGAGGCCATCGGCCACGACGGCTAACTCCGTGCAAGGCCGTATGAACCACAGAGACACAGAGAAGAAAATCAAAGAGAGAAACAAAAGAGGATCGGAAGAGAGGGGAGGGGAGTAAGAACAGTAAAGAGACCGAACGAAAGCTCGTGCCATCACTCGAGGCACAGCTCACTTGATCGATCCCATTCTCGATCAATCCCTTTCTCGATCAATCTCTCTCTTGATCAATCTTCTCTCTCTCCCTCTTCTCTGTGTCACTGTGTCTCTGTGGTTCAATCTTCCGTAATCATCCATGGGCCTCGAGGATCAGCCGGTCGAAGCCCACGAGCAAATCCTCGCGGTGGGAGTACGGGCCTGGTCGATAGGCGCGCGAACTTAGCCCGATCTGCATCTCCTCGCAGACCCGCCAGTCCTGGCTATTCGTGAGATCCCAGAACGCGACCGCGTCGTCGGGGTCGAAATCCCGCTCGCCCATCGCGCGGGGGTGAAACAGCCACTCGCAGACGATCTCGGTCCGACCCGCCGACAGCGGCCGTAGCGTGTGCGTCATCACATAATCGGGGTGCAGGCTCAACAAGAAATTGGGCAAGAAGGCATAATAATAGACGTATCGACATTCCTCATCGGATAACCCCGGCAAGCAGGCCCGCCTGAGCCGCCCGTCCATCGAGAGCGTGCCGATCCCCTCGCGCAGCCGCATCCGACCCCCCAGCACGCCAGGATCGGCGGGCTCGTTCTCGCCGCTCAGGTAATGCGACAGCTTCTGAAGCGCGGGGTGCACGCCGGGGCAATGGAGGCACTCCGAATAATTATGAATGATCAGCTTCCAGTTCGCCGCCACGTCATACACGACCCGCTTGCCGACCCGCAGCTCGTCCATCCCCCACGCCCGAAACGGAACCTCGCGGCCGGCGAGCTGACTCGAAAGCGAGTGGGGCGAATCGCCCAGATGAACGAACAGATTCCCATCCCAGCTCGCGATCCCCGGGCGGCCAAGCGGGTAATCCTCGAGCCGAAAGCCCTCGACCCGGTCCATCCCCGGCGCGGCCGCGAGCGAACCGTCGAGCGCGTAGGTCCAGGCGTGGTACGGGCACTGGATCGTCGCGGCGAACGTCCCCGAAGCCAGGGCGCACAACCGCGTCCCCCGATGCCGGCACACATTGTCGAGAGCGCATAAAGCCCCCCCCTCGCCGCGCACCACGATCACACTCTCGCCCCCCACGTCGACCACCCGGAAATCGCCCCGACGCGACAGATCCTCGGCCCTACCAACGTGAACCCACATCCCCCGGAAAAATCGCTCGATCTCGCGCTCGTACGCCTCCTCGGAAACGTAGTAACGAGCCGGAAGACTGAGCACCAGCGGCGTCATACCCGGCATCGAACACCTCGCGCGTGACCCCGAGACCAGAAAACCTCGCCCCCACTCCACCCCAAGCCCCCGCCCATCGATTCTATTCTCCCGGCCCACATCCGAGAAAGCAGCCGCTCCCAACATCCCGCGGCGCGAAAATGGCGAAGCTTTCCCGGTCGGGAAGACTGGACAGGCTGCGGCGTCCGGCAAAACTGAGCGCGGCGGATTGGTTGGCCGATATCTCGTTAGAGGGGACGCGGCGTCGCGGCTGCGCAAGGAGATCGGCGGAGGAGGCGAGGTCGATGCGAATCGAGAGATGGATCTCGGGGCGGTTCGTGCTGGCGGTCGGGGCGGTGGTTGTTGGACTTTGCTGCGCCGCCCGGGCTGACGAATGGACCGATTTGCTGTTTCCCACCAACCGGCATGATTTCGGGGTCGTGCCGCGGGGCGCTCGGGTGAAGCACGACTTCGCGATGGTGAATCGCTCGGGCGAGACGCTCACGATCGTCAATCTGCATCCCTCGTGCGGCTGCACCAGCGGCAAGGCGAGCGCCCGCGTGGTCGAGCCGGGCGCGAGCGCGGTCGTCGAGGCCGAAATGGACACGCGCAATTTCGTCGGGCTCAAGTCAACGATCCTGTATGTGACCATGATGACCGCCTCGGGCCGCGAGATCGAGGCCCGGCTGGGCGTCACCTCGCATATCCTCTCGGAACTGGTGCTGAACCCTGGCGCGATCGAATTTGGCGTGATCGCCAGGGGGAGTAAGCCTGAGCGGGTGCTCACGATCGACCGGATCAACGCCCTAGGTTGGCGGTTCACCCGGATGGTGTCGGGGAGCCGGGCGCTTTCGGCCAAGCTGGTCGAGACCGCCCGGAACGGCGGCGCCGTCAGCTATGCCCTGACGGTGAGCGTCAAGCCCGATGCGCCGGCGGGCCCGATCCGCGACGAGTTGCGGCTCATGAGCAACGATCCCGAGACCCCTAGCATCCCGGTGATGGTGACGGGCTTCGTGAAGGGCGAGCTCTCGGCGGCCCCGTCGATCCTGGCCCTGGGTCGGGTCGAGTCCGAGGCGGGGGTCCAGGGTCGGTTCATGGTGCGCGCCTCGCGCCCGTTCGTGATCCAGGCAATCGACGGCACGGGCGAGGGCTTCACGGCCTCTTCCGACGCGGGCAAACGCGCCTCCTCGCACATCGTCACCGTGTCGTACAGGCCCGAGCCGGGCACCCCGCGCGGCGACCTTCGCAGGGTCTTCAAGGTCCGCACCGACTTAGCCGGCGAGCCCCCCCTCGACCTCACCGCGACCCTCCACGTCGCCCCGTGAGACCGCAAGCCGCGGGCGCTCGACCCAGGCCCGCGGTTTCGATGCTGTGCTTCCCCGCGCGATCCTTGCCCATGTGACGCGCTCGCTTGTCCTTCGAGCTTGTCCTGGCGGCGACCCGCCCGCGCGTGGCTCGATGGTAACGGCCGGAACTCCCTCGCTGGCGCTTCGGGCTTGTATTTCACGCCGTCGCGGTCGTCAGAATACAAGCCCGAAGCGCCAGCAAGGGTTGGCACCACGCTCGCTGGCGCTTCGCGCTCGTACTCCACGCCGTCGCGGTCGTCAGAATACAAGCCCGAAGCGCGAGCAAGGGTTGGCACCACGCTCGCTGGGAATGGCCCGTCAGCATGGCGCTGTCGATCGGCCATCGCATCTCCGGCGTGGGCCTCGCCATCGGCACCCTGCTGATGAC
>DAIDHE010000055.1 GCA_027459775.1 Planctomycetales bacterium
CGGCCCGAACCGTTTCCCTCGAGCCGAACCCGAGCCGACTGGAATCGGATCCTTGATCAACTGTACAAAAGATTGGGCAACCGCTGGCTGAGTCCCGACCAGCCCGCGCGGTTCCCAGAGGGCCCCAAGCAATCGTCGGCCCTTGCTTTTTCAGCTCTGAAGTCCACGGCCGGCGGCGACGCGCGGCCCGACCGTCGTTTCCCGCCGGCATCCAAGACCCCGGCGAAATCCCGTTAATGGACGATCGCGACAATGATCAAAAGCCTCTTGAATCGATCCGGAATCAGCATCAGGACGCGACTGCTGTTCTGGTTCTTGATCATATCGCTGGTTCCTTGCGGATTGCTCACCGTGTTCGTTTCGCTGCTCTCGGCGGACTCGCTCGAGAAAACCGTGCGCCAGCACCTGCTGGCGATCTCCGACGCCAAGACCACCCAGCTCGAGGATTTCATCCGCGAGCGCAAGGCCCACATGCACGCGATATCCAAGGCCCCGACCATCATCGGCGCGATCACGTCCCTGGCCGAGCTGCGCAAGAAGGAACCCCTTCCGTCACCAGCCTACGCCCAGGCCGCCGGAAAATACCGCGAGTATTTCACCAATCTTGTCGAGGTGTATGGCTATGCCAATGCGTTTCTGATGGATCAAGATGCGAACGTGCTCTACCAGGTCATGTCCGACGTTGCGCCTGGGACGAATCTGCTCGCGGGGCCGCTCAAGGATTCGGAATTCGCCAAGGTCGTCGATCGCGTGCGGACGCTGCTTCAGGTCGAGGTCTCGAATTATCAAATGTATCCTGGTAAGAGCGAGCCGGCGGCCTTCATCGCCGGGCCTGTGTTTCAGGAGAAGCGAATCATCGGCTATGTCGCGCTTGAGCTGGGCAACAGCCAGGTCTTTCGGGTGTTTACGGACTATGACGGGCTGGGCGACACCGGCGAGGCCGTGGTCGCTAGCCGCGACGGCGACGATCTCTGGTTCATCGCCCCCTCGCGGCACGACCCCAAGCTCCAGTTCAGCCGGCTCACGCTGGGCAGCCCGAGTTCAACCTCCATGCAACGTGCCGTCCAGGGTGAGCGCGGCTACGGCAGAGTTGTTGACTATCGAGGCGTCGAGGCCGTGGGCGTCTGGTCGTATCTGCCGTCCTTTCGCTGGGGGATGGTGGTCAAGCAAGACATGTCCGAGGCGTTCGTTCTGACCTCAAGTCAATTCCGGGCCGTGGGGATGCTGCTGGCGGTCACAATCCTGCTCGTGACGCTAGTCGCGCTGCTGGTGGCGCGGGGGATCACCCAGCCGATTCGCAACGCGGCCCTGGCCGCCGAGCGGGTCGCGGCGGGGGATCTCATGGTCGAGTTTGAGGGTAAAGCGCCTGGCGAGGCAGGCGCTCTGCTCCATTCCGTGCGCAAGATGATCCTCGACCTGCGTTCCTTGATCGGCAAGATTCAGCGCTCGAGCATCACGCTCTTGTCGACCGCTACCGAGATCGCCTCCGCCTCGCGGCTGCAGGAACAGGCGGTCTACGACTACGGCGCCTCGACCAACGAGGCCGCCGCGGCAGTCAACGAAATCTCGGCCACCAGCCAGGAGCTGCTCAAGACCATGAACGAGGTCAACCAGGTCGCCAACCAGGCGGCTCGGACGGCCTCCACAGGGCAAGAGAGCCTGCTGAGTATGGATTCGACCATGCGCCAGCTTGCCGAATCGACGGGAACGATCAGCTCGCGGTTGTCGGTGATCAGCGAGCGGGCGGCCAACATCAATCTGGTCGTCACCACGATCACCAAGGTCGCCGATCAGACGAATCTGCTGTCGATCAACGCGGCCATCGAGGCCGAGAAGGCGGGCGAATACGGCCTGGGTTTCCTGGTGGTGGCGCGCGAGATCCGCCGTCTGGCCGATCAGACCGCCGTGGCCACGCTTGATATCGAACGGATGGTCAAGGAGATGCAATACAGCGTCTCGGCCGGTGTCATGGAGATGGACAAATTCAGCGAGCAACTGCGGCACGACGTCGGGGAGGTGGGCCAGATTGGCGGCCAGCTTGGCCAGATCATCACGAACACACAGGGGATGCATCAGCGGTTCGACCAGGTGACCGAGGGGATGCGCGTGCAGTCGCAAGGGGCCGAGCAGATCCGCGAGGCGATGTCGCGGCTCTCGGAGGCGGCCAGCCAAACGTCGCTCTCGCTCCGCGAGTTCAATAAGGCCACCGATCGCCTGCGGGGGGCGGTCGCCGGCCTCAAGGACGAGGTCTCTCGTTTCACCGTCGGCCCCATCGAAACGCCGGGGTTGCCCCCTCCGGCTTCCACTCAGTCGTGATTCTTGAGACGCCCGACCACCATGCTGCTCTTGACCTTCACCGCTGGTTCCAATCGCCACGCCGTCGACGCGGCCCGCGTCGTCGAGCTCGTTCCCCGCGTCGCACTCCGCGCCGTCCCCCACGCACCCGAGCATCTGGCCGGCCTGCTCTCCTATCGCGGCCAGGTCGTACCCGTCATCGACCTGGGCCTGCTCTTGGGCGCGGGCCCTTGCCGCGACCGACTGGCGACCCGGATCATCCTTGTCGACGCCGCTCGAGACCGGGATCATCCCGCCAAGCCGGACATGGCCGTGGGCGCGGTGCGACAGGACTCGGCCCCCAAACGCCGGATCGTGGGGCTGATCGCCGAGCAAGTCAGCGACCTGCTCTCGATCCGGCCCGAGCAAGCGGTTCCATCTCCCGTGAGCT
>DAIDHE010000080.1 GCA_027459775.1 Planctomycetales bacterium
GGGGAGACGTGCCAGTGGCCGCCGAGCTCGAGCGCGAGCCATTTCAGGCCGTTGCCCAGGTTTCGCGCCAGCACCGGCGGCTGGCCGGGCCGAACGGCGAAGAAGTCGGGGAGCGGGTCGCCAGCCAGGTCGACGAGCGTCGTTCCCTCGAGCCCGGGCGGGTCGAAGAGCACGGGGAGCGCGGCCGCGGCGTGCCGCTGGCCCTCGTTCCTGGCCCAGGCGGGCACGGTTGGCACGCCGGGCTTGCCGGGCGCGGGCAGGCCGGCCAGGTCGACGCGGCCGTCGAGGTCGAGGTCGAGCGCCTGCGCCTGCCGCCAGCGGTTCGCATTCGTGGCCCAGCGCTCGAAGGTGATCTTCCCGGTGGGCGCGGCGGTCGTGTTGCGAAAGCAGAGCAGAGCGCCGTCGGCCTGGGGGGCGGCGAGGTCGGCGCGGCCGTCGGAATCGACGTCGAGCACGAGCAGCCCCGAGGCGCTCGAGGCCGGGGCGAGATCGGGGAGATCGGCGTCGTGAAAGACGCCCAGGCGATCGTTCAAGATGACCTTCGCGGGGGCTTGGTCGGCGAGCAGGACGAGGTCCAGGTCGCGGTCGTCGTCGATATCGAGGGCGGCCAGCGCGGTGTGGGGCGCGGACCCGCCCCGCAGGGTCTTGGCCGCGGGCCAGGGAACGAGCGCCAGCGAGAGGCCGGCCTTGGATTCGACGTCGGTGGTCGCGACGGCCAGGGGCGACCAGAAGGGTTCGGGCCGGCCGGGCATGGGGGCGGGTCGGCCGTCGTTTCGATAGACGGAGTTCGCGATTCCCGCGGGGGGCTCGCGGCCGGCCGCGAACGCAAGGCTGGCGTGCTCGAGGGAGCAGTAGTTGATGACATAAAGATCAAGGTCGCCGTCTTGGTCGAGGTCGAGCCAGCGCGCGGCCAGGGCGAGCGCCTTCGTTCCGTCGTCCTTGAGGACCGCGGTCGCGTCCTGGAAGCGCTTGCCCCCGAGATTGCGCCAGAGCCGGTTTCCCTTGGCGCTGGTCAGGAACAGGTCGATGTTCCGATCGGCGTCGAAATCGGCCGCGGCCGCGCCGATGCTCCCCTGATCCGGGGGCAGGCCGAAGGCGGCGGTTTGATCGCTGAACCGCCCCTCCCCTTGATTGATCAAGAGGCAGTCGCGGACGCCCTTGGGCGTGAGCACGGCCGACGCGAGGAAGAGGTCGAGCTTGCCGTCGCCGTTGGCGTCGAAGGCGGCGATCGCGGCCCCCATCCGCGCGCGGACCCGCCCCACCACGGCGAGCGGCCCGGTGAAATCCTCGGGTTTCGCCCAGCGCTCGCCTGGGGCGAGTGTGATCTCGAGGGAGCGCCCGGCCTCGAACCGGGGCGCGGGGACGGCCGCGCTCGCGCTCGGCGCCGGCCGGGGAAACGGGTTCACGATGGACGCATAGCGTCCCATCTCGCCGTATTTATCCTGGAGCAGGTTGCCCGGCCCTGGGGTCGCCTCGGCCCGGTCGGGCTTCATCTTATTGAAGAGATCAAACATCTTTTTCGTGACGGCCGGCGGCTCGGTGAATCGATAGGCGAGCGCGGTCTGATAGATCGCCGGCGTCAGATATGGGTCGAGCTCGAGGGCCTTTTTGAGGAGGGCGGCCTGCTCGCGGGCCAGGGCCTGGCCGCCGGGCTGACCGGGCGCGGTCGGATCGGTGAGCGTACCGGCCCGCCAGTACCAGGCGGCGGGGTCGGTGGGGTCGATCTCGGTCACGCGGGTGAAATGCGAGTGGGCTTCGGCGATCCCTTGCCCCCCCTGGTGCTGGAGCAGCACGCCAGTGCAGTAATGGGCGTAGGGGTTGTCGGGATCCCGCGCGAGAACGCCGCGCAGGACAGCGAGGGCCTCGTCGTAATTGGTGGTCGGCGCCTCGCCCCCCTCGCGCTTGGCCTTCTCGAGCTTGGCGCCGGTGTCGTTCAGAAGCGCGATCGCCAGATTGATCGCGCCCGGAATCCACCCCGGCGCGAGCCGCTGGATCTCGCGAAACGATTCGGACGCCTTGGCATATTCATATTGTTCCATGTACCCCAGGCCCGCGAAATGCGCCTTCATCACGGCTTCGAGCGCCTCTGGGGGGATCTCGTTTTTCAGCGCGGGCGGCGCCGCGGCCTTGGCGAGGGCGCCTCCCTTGAGACCGGGCGGCGGGGGCGGCTCGGGTTCGCTCGACTGGCAGCCCAGGCCGAGCGCGAACGCCAAGCACAGGATGAAGCCCAGGAAACCGGGCTCGTGACGACGAGCTTGCATGAAATGGTTCTCGAAAAAAATCAATGAAGATCGGATCCATCGTCCGCGCCCGTGGGACCGGGCATGCGCCTGTCTGGCCCGAGGTCGACCCTGGCCGCGGGCGGATCACGCCCGGCCCGGCCCCAGTTTGGGACGGACCTGCTGATAAAAAGGAGTATAGGCGTCGGCCCGCAGATGGGAAAGCAGATGGTGGCCGTGCCTCCGCGCGCGGTCGGCCCGGAGCGCGGCCAGGTCGATCGGTCCGACCACGATTTTTTCGCCGGGGCCCGGGTCGGCCTGGGACAGGATCCGGCCGTCGTGGTCGACGACCATGCTCCCCCCTGGCCAGGAAAACGGCGGATAATTGTCGGCGCTCGCCCCCTGGTTGGCGGCGACGACGTAGGCCAGGTTCTCGACGGCCCGCGCGCGATTGAACAGCGTCCACCAATCCATGGGCGGGGTCGCGCCCCAGGGGTCCATGTAAGCCGAGACGCGAATCAAGACCTCGGCGCCGCCCAGGGCGAGCGCCCGGATCGCCTCGGGAAAGAGCCAGTCGTAGCAGATCGCCGCGCCCAGCTTGCCGATCTCGGTCTCGACCACCGGAAAGAGCGGCAGGTCGTAGTCGGCGAGGTCGTGGGGGCTGGTGTGTACCTCCCACGGCAGCCAGGGGTTGACCTTGCGATAGCGCGACAGCAGCCCGTCGGGGCCGATCAGGCAGGTCGTGTTGTAGACCACGCCGGGACGCCTGGGGTCGGACTCGAGGAACGTGCCCGTCTGGATGTAGACGCCCCGTTCGCGCGCCTTTTTGATGTAGCGGTCGGTGTGCTCGTTGGGGATGGGGACCGCGAGCTTGTCGAGCAGCTCGGCAACGGTTTCGTAGATTGGCGCCGCGTGGGCGAATTCGGGAAAGACGACGAGCTTGACGTCGAAGAAAGGCTCGTAGCCCACAACCGCGCGATCGATCATCGCGAGCAGCCGGCTGACCCGTTCGGGAAGCGCGCGGCGGTCGAGGATGCAGGGTAAATCGGTCTGACAGGCCGCGGCGTAATAGCGTGGGATTTCGGTCATGGACTCGCGAATCAATCAGAAAGACGGACGGGAACGGTTCATTCCGCGGTTCGACGGTCGATCGGTCCCGGATCGCGGCTCACGGCGCCGGCCTTGGCGGGGCGGGCGGCCGGGCTTGATTGGACGCCTGGAGAAACGCCTTGAGGGCGACGTCGGCGCGGCGGTTGGGATCGTCCAGGCGGCGGAAGACGTCGGCCGCCTTTGCCGTCCGGCCCGAGAGAAACCACATCGAGCCCAGCACCAGCCAGGCGTCGCGGTCCTCGGGCTGGGTTTGCAGGTGGGATTCGAGCTTGGCCAGGTCGCGGGCGAAGTCGCCGGGCTCGGCGTAGACGGCCTGGATATCGCCGGCCTTCTGGATCCAGCCGGGCTCGGCGGTCTCGGCTTCGCGGAGCCGCTGGGCGGCGACGGCGTAGCGCCCCCGCGCGATCGCGACCTGGGCCAGCCGGGCGCGGGGGGCGGCGAGCTCGGGCGCGGCCGAGATCGCCTGTTGATAGCGTTCCTCGGCCCTCTTCAAGTTGCCCGCGCGAAACATGCGATCGCCGATCGTGGTGAGCTGCGCCGATCGGGCGGGGTCACTGCGCCGCGCGAGCGCGACCCTGCGCACGGCCGCGGGCGGCGCGAACCCCGCGGGGGGCGGGGGCAAGAGTGGACCGCGATCGAACATCGGTCCGCCCATGGGCGGACCCCAGGGCATCGGGTAGAAGCCCGGTCCGACGACGAACATCGGCGCGAACGACGGGTAGATCCCCCCCATTCCCACGTTGAACACCATGACTCCGCCGCCCATGCCAAACCCGCCGCCCATGCCAAACCCGCCGGGGTGCCCATGGCCCACGTGGCCGCCCATGTGGCCGCCCATGTGGCCGCCCCCGCCGTGCTGGGCGCGGACCGTCGACCAGGCCCCGGTCGCGACCAGGATCGCGACGGACGCGAGAGCGACGATGTGAGCACGACCGGCGATCCGAGCCTTCATCGCGAGTCCCTCCACGAGGCTTGTCTTTCACGGAATTATCACGGGGACGAGGGTCTCCAATCAATGGATGTTTGAGCGGATCTTCTCGATTCGCGGTTTTAGTTGCGTCTTCGGCCGCCGCGGCCGGGCTTGGGAGCGACCCCGAGCCGGGCCAGGTCGGCCCCGACCGTGAGCTGGGTTCGGCCGGGATGGAAATCGTAGTCGAGCAGTAGATCCTCGGGTGCGACGCGGCCGGGATTCAGGTGGTCGACCAGGCGGGCGGTGGGGTTCGAGCCGGTTCCGCGTGGCCCCGAGAGGCGGCCCAGGTGCGATTTGCCCCAGATCACCACCCATTGTGCGGCCAGGTCGCGGGTGCGATTCGTGGGCAGGACCGAATCGCCGGCCGCGATGAAGCCGTCGACCTCGATCGCGTCGTCGTTTTCTTGCCAGTAGTACGCTCCCTTGGCGAGCGAATCGGGGTCGGCGCGGAGCAGGACGCCCTCGCGCGGCTTGCGCTCGAAGGGGGCGAGAAACGCACACCGGCCCGACGAGATCAGCCAGGGGCGGTCGGGACCGGGGTCTGTACCCGGCCAGGCCCGGGCGCGGACCAGGGCTTGTTCGGCGGCCAGGGTGCAGCGATCGAGCCACAGGTCGGCGTCGAAACGATTGCGCGCCACGCGCGCGGGGACGAGCTCGATTGCGGTCATTCCGGCCGCGAGGGCGCAGTCCGAGAGGGCGACGAGTCCGCGGCCGAGCTCCGCGGCAAGGGCTGTCCCGCCGGTGATGAGCACGCTCCCCATGAGCCGGCAGGTCGGCCGATCGAGCGGCCTCGAGAAGAGGGGGGGCTCGAGAGCCAGCGCGATCGGTCGCGTGGTGGCCGCGCGAAAGGCGATCAGGTCGGCGCCGGGTCCGCTCCGCGTCCCGCCGGCGGTGAGCCGGCAGCGCCACAAGGCCAGCGAACCGTCCTCGACCCGGATCAGGTGTTCCAGTTGCTCGTCGTCAGAGTGTCTGAGCCCGACGCCGGAGAGCACGAGCAGCCCTTCCTGGACCTCGATCAGGGCCGCGCCGGTGGCCCCTGTCGTGGGGGCCCACGAGAGTCCGGCGGCGCCCGCCGGTGAATCGACGGCGATCTCGAGCACCAGCCCCGTGGGGAGCCGCACGGGTGTGCTGCGGTGCTCGCCCGAGCCGACCACGCGCACTTTCGCGCGGTGGACCCCGGGCGCGATTCGCTCGCGCAGGAACCGCCCCAGGTCGCCGTTCCATGTGGGCGCGTTCACATCAAAGACCAATTCGTTGGAGCCCGCCACGGGAGCGGCCCCGGGCGTCGTCGCGCCTGGGCCAAAACCGCGATTGGCCGCGCCCGGTATTCCCATCTTGAACCGCCGGGTGGCGACATTCCCGGGAGCGAAATTCCCGGGAGCGAAAATCCCGGCCGCCGCCGGCTCGACGAGCGTCGCCCAGCCCAGGGGCTCGGGAACGATCGGGGCGATGAACGCCGTCAGAGCCTTTTCAAACAGGCCGGCCCGGGGTCGAGCGAGCCTGCTCGCCAGTCGCCCGGCGACCGCGGTGAACGGCGAGACGTCGACCAGGCTCGCCGCCGCCGGCTCGCTCGGCCTGGGCCAGGGTGCGGGGATCTCCCGGCTGCCGCTCTCGCGGGCGCTCCACGTGGAACGAACCGCCGCCAGATTCTCGACCCTGACCGTCGCCTCGTTGCCGCAGGCGAAATAGCCATTCCACCCCTGGAACACGTTGCCATCGCCGGCCCAATCGAGCTGCCCGCGGGGGGCGAGCACGGCGTCCGTCGACGTCACCACGCTGGCGATCCCGGCCCCCTGCCAACGCCCGAACGTGGTCTCGTTCGCGAGTACGCCGATCGCGGTGCGCGCGCGGCCCGCGATGGGTTTGAGCTCGATCATCGGCCCCTGCCCGGCGAGCAGGCTCTCGACGAAGCACAGCCGCCGCTCTCGAGCCCCGTCCCCGCCCACGACGCGGACCACCGGACCCGAGCCCGTGAAGACGGCCGACTCGTGAACCGCGAGATCCCCACCGCCCTGGAGGTCGAACCCCGGCCCCAGGTTTCCCCGCACCAGCGTTCGCTCGAGCCGGATCCGCGACGGCCGGGCCGCTGTGGATTCGGCGCGGACGAACGCGAACGGCGCGCCCGCCGGGTTCACGACCGTGACCGTGCAGTTCTTGAGCGTGAGCTCCGAGGAAACGCACTGGAAAAAGGCCGTCTGCCGCGGCTCGAGATCGCGCACGTTCACGATCAAATCCAGGCCGTCGAGGATCAGGCTCTTTCGCTCGAGCACGCAGAGGGCGGGGAGCTGGCGGGCCGTCTCGAGCACCGGCGCCTCGATCCGCACGATCGGCCGGAGGCCGGGCTTGGCGCGGATCAGCCGGCTGTCGCCCGCCATCCGGAAATCGTCCAGGGGAAACGGCCCCTCGTCGGCGATCTCGACCGTCCCCCCCTTGTAACGGTCGAGCGCCATGTGGAGCGAGGAAACGACCGCCCCCGCGCCGGAAGGCACGACCCGCTCGAGCGCGACGAACGGGCCGGCGATGCGGTCGGGAATCGCACCCCGGGCCCACTCGGGGAGCAGCTTTCGCCCGGGGTCGAGCTCCGGCGATTCGTCGTTTCCACCGGGCTCAGGCGGGTCGGCCGGTTCCCGCCAGCGCTCAACCGCGGGCTTCTGGACGACCTTCGCCTGGGGGCGGTCGCGACGCTCGGGCGGTCGAACCACGGGGGCTGGCGCCCGAATCATAGCCGGGGAGTCGAACGGGCTTTCAGGGCTGGTCGCCCCCGCGAGCGCCGAGTTCTCTCCGCCCCCCGCGCCCACGTCGCGGAGCTGGGCCAAGCCGACAAGCAGAACCACGAACACCGCCGCCACCCCCACCGCACCCACGATCCAGAATCCCAGCGAGTTCGACGACGAACCCCGCATCCCCAACCCAACCGCCGGCGCCTGCCGCCGGGCCAGCTCGAGCTCGCCGTCGTCGAACGGGATGTCCGGCCCCTCGTCGTCGTGGCCCCAATCGTCGTCGCGGTCCCATTCGTCGTCGTCATCGTCATCGTCGACGATCTCGGCGTCCAGGATCGGCTGGCTCGACTTGTTCAGCCGCCGCGAGGCCCCCTCCCCGGCCGCCGCCGGCCGCCCTTCGGCGAACGGAATCGGCGGTCCCGGCTTCACGACCGTCATCCCGCCGGACGACGGCGGCCGAGCCTGGCCCCCCCCTAACCCCATCGCCTGGTCCAGCGCCGCCAGCAGATCGTCGTACGAGGCGAATCGATCGCGCGGCTGCTTGGCCATCATCCGCTTGAGCACGATCGAAAGCGGCTCGGGAACGTCGGGCCGTAGGTCGCGCACGTCGGGCGGCGGCGCGGTCGCGTGCCGCGTGAGCTTGTCGGTCACGTCGCCCCCGGGAAACGGCGCAACACCGGTGAGCAAATAATAGAATGTGCAGCCGAGCGAATAAATGTCGCTCTGCACGCTGGTGGCGCGGCTGTCGCGCGCCTGCTCGGGGGCCATGTAATCGACCGTGCCCACGGTCGTCCCCTCGCGGGTCACCCGCTCGTCCTCGTTCTCATAGTGCAAGGCGAGCCCCAGATCGATGATCTTGACCTGCCCCGACGCCGTCCGCAGCAGATTCGACGGCTTGATGTCGCGATGGATCAGCCCCCTGCCCGACGCGTACTTGAGCCCGCTCGCCACCGAGCGAATCGTCGCCACCCCCTCCTCCACCGACAATGGCCCATGCCGGCGCACGTGGTCGTGATAGTCGCCCCCAGCGATGTACTCGAGCACCAGGTAATGCCGCCCTTGGTCCATCCCTCGATCGTAGATTGCAACGATGTTTGGATGCTCGAGCGTGAGGGCGCTTTTGGCCTCGCGCAGGAAGCGCTGGAGCAGGCTGGGGTTTTTCGCAAGGGTGCGGGTGAGCACCTTGAGGGCGACTTCGTGCCCGGAATCGACGTGTGCGCCGTGGTACACCGAGCTCATGCCCCCGGAGCCCAGGGGTTTCAAAATGCGATAGCTGCCGATCCGCGGCTCCGCGGTCCGTCCCTCCGTCGCCTCGACTTCGGACGTCGGCTTGTCCATTGTGGCTTTGCTCGATCCTTGCCCTTGAACCGCGTTTGACGAGACCAATACCCCTCGCTCAGAAGCAAGCTCTTCGCCCGCGCGGTCAGTGGCGAGCGTTCCACTCGGCTCGGATGAACGGAACCCAGTCTCCAGGGCTGCATGCATTTTCGCCGCCCGACTCGGCGGCCGACGTCCAGGCGCGCCTGGGCGGATTCAAGCCGGGGCGCGGGCCGAAGATTCGAATCCGCCATCTATTCTACGCCGCGGGTGCTCGCGGCTGACAGATCGGCCCGAGGGAATGAGAGGAGAATCAAGTCCTCGGCGTTTCCGCGCGGTGGTCGATCGGGGTCGAACGAGAGTCGGGCGGGGGCTGCTACAGCGTGCGCAGATGCAGCCCGCCGTCGATCTCGAGCACCGATCCCGTGGCGTAGGCCAGGTGGCCGGAGGCGATGGCGGCGACGGCGCGGCCGACGTCTCGGGGGGTTCCCCAGCGCCCCATGGGAACCAGTCCGGCGGCGATGCGGGCGTCGTACGCTTCCTTGACCGGGCGGGTCATGTCGGTTTCGATCAGCCCGGGGCGGACCTCGTGGACCGCGACCCCTTCCCCGGCCAGCCGGGCGGCGAACACCTGGGCCGCCATCGAGAGGCCCGCCTTGGCGATGCAGTACTCAGCCCGGGAGACGCTGGCAAACGTGCTCGAGATCGAGGTGATGAACACGATCTGGGGGTCGTCCGAGAGGCCTCGGGCGCGGAGCTCGACCATGGCCGACGCGGCCGCCTGGGTCAGGAAGAAGACGCCACGTAAATTGACGCCCAGAACGTGGTCCCAGCTTTCGGGGGTCGTCTCGAGCACGTCCCTGCGCTCGTTGGGGGCGACTCCGGCGTTATTGACGAGCAGGTCGAGCCCGCCCATGGCGGCGAGGGTTTGCGCGACCAGCCGGCGGCCCTGGGCCGGGTCCGAGACGTCGGCTTCGATCGCAAGAGCCCGCGGCGAGCCCAGCTCCAGGGCGTCGCGGCAGGTTTGCTCGGCGGCGGATTGATCAGCCCGATAGTTGACGACCAGATTCAGGCCCAGACGAGCCAGCTCGAGGCAGATTCCCCGGCCGATTCCTCGCCCTCCACCGGTCACCAGACCGACCCGACCCGCTCGATTCGAATCCATGATCCCGTCGCCCCCCTTCGAGGCGCGTCATTGACGACGGCCGCTCGGAACTCAAGAATAGACGCGAGCATAGCGCGCTCGTAGCTCAGTAGGATAGAGCGGCGGTTTCCTAAACCGCAGGCCGCAGGTTCGAATCCTGCCGGGCGCATCACGAACCCGCGACCGTCCGTCGCGTGTCCGTCCGGGAGCCGTCGTCCACGCGCCCGTAGCTCAGGTGGAAAGAGCAACGGTTTTCTAAACCGTCGGTCGCAGGTTCGAATCCTGCCGGGCGTATTTTGACGATCACACACGGGCTCGAGACACGCTTGCGAGGGGCCAGAGAAAGGCCGGGCTCGCGTACCTGGGCCGCGGCCAGATGACAAACGTATTGGAGTCTGCTACATTTTAGGAATTGCACCGAGACCCGCATGATTGGTCGCGATGTTTCGCGTGAAACGTCGCAGGGGTCGAGGGACGGCCGGGGCGGCAGACCTCGATCGCACAAACGAACCATCGCCGCCGGGACCGAATGACACGATGGCGGAACACCGATTCGACGACGCATCCGACGAAAGCGATCGATCCCTATCGCGCGACGTGGACAAGGCCAAAGTCGGCCTGACCGACATCACCACGATGTGGACGACGATCACCCACGCCCATACTCCCGGCCCCCAGCGTCAGTCCGCCATGGAAGATCTGGTCGCCCGGTATCTGGACGCGGTGACCCGCTACATCCAGCTCAAGGTCCGCGACAAACACCTCGCCGACGAAGTGGTTCAGGAATTCTGGAAAAAGCTGCTCTCGGGCAAACTCGCCGGCGCCGATAAGAGCAAGGGCCGATTTCGCGACTACATGCGAACCGTGCTTCACCGGCTGATCATCGACCATTTTCGCTCGCGCAGGCTGCAAACCCTGCCCCCGGGCGACATCCTCGATTCCAGCCAGACCGATCAAGATTTCGACCGGGTCTGGCGCGACGCCGTGCTGTCACGCGTCTGGTCACGGCTCGAAACTTATCAGGTCGAGACCCCCAAGAACCGCTATTCGACCGTGCTCCAGCTCCGTCGCGACCACCCCGATGCATCCATCGACGAAATCGCCGAGATGCTCGGCAAGATCACCCAGTCGCGGGTCACCCCGGAGGCCTTTCGCAAGAATCTGCAGCGCGCCCGCGCCAAATGGATCGAGCTTCTTGTCCAAGAGTTGAGAGAAACCATCCACCCGGCAAGCCTTGAAGATGTCGAGGCCGAAATCAACGATCTGGGCCTCGGGCATCTCTATCGACGATATCATCAGTCCGCGGAAAAGTGACGTGGGGCAAGGGGTTGCGCCCAGGTCGTCGAACTCGTTCGGGTCCACCTGGCCAGTGAAAGCCCCCCTTCTTCGTCGTCTCGAATGGAGCACCATTCTTGTCGAGATGATGAAAATTCTCGCATCCCCTTGACCCTCTCGGTTGTGCTTGTACAGTTGAAGAAGCCGGTGCGCAACGTCACCCAGGTGTCATTGTGTCTTTCGGTGATCGTGTCATGGGTTTTCGATCGGGAATGAGACGCACACGTGCGATAAGCATCAGAGAGGAGCGGCGATGCTGGTTCTCTCCCGCAAGAAAAACGAGAGTATTATTATCAACGACGACATCACGGTCACCGTGATCGAGATACGCGGCGACAAAGTGCGCCTCGGCATCGAAGCGCCGAAGCACGTCTCCGTTCACCGTCGTGAAGTGTACGAAGCCATCCAAAACCAGGCGCGCGCGTTGTCCCAGGAAGCCAAGGTCGTGCGTCCCGAAGCCTGATCGCCCCGGGGCGGTCATGGACTCGGGGTTGCTCGGTCTTGGGGGCCTGGACGGCGTAGCGGTATGGTCTCATGCTCTTTCCTTCATGATTCGGACAAACTCCCTCATCCAGGGTCCGTTGTCCGGCCATCCTCGGACCGTCACGAGCGGCCCATCCACAACGACTTCCTGATTCACGAATTCGACCCCGTTCGAGCGAAGGTCGAGTTCGAGATCAGGGTACGCCGTCATCTTCCGGCCCCGCGCCAGCCCGGTCGCCAGTAGCAAGAGCGGCCCGTGGCAATTGGCTGCGATTGGCTTGCCCGTCTCGAGGAAGTGGCGGACGACGGCCACGGCCGGCGGACGATTCCTCAGATACTCGGGAGCGCGCCCGCCGGGCAACACCAGGCCGTCGAATTCGGCCGGGTTGGTCTCGGTGATCGCCTGGTCCGCGAGCACGCGATAGCCCGGCTTCTCGGTGTAGGTGTCGAAGCCAGGCTCGAAATCATGGACCACCGACAGAAACACCCGGGCGCTGGGGGCGGCGATTCTGACTCGCCAGCCCTCTTCCTCCAGGCGAAACTTGGCGTAATAGATCTCTTGCGCTTCACCGGCGTCGCCCGTCACGATCAGGATGTTCTTCATGGGATCGACCTTCCAGCGGCGTGGTGCGGGATCAGGCGGTCAGCCGCCAATCGTGAAGAGGCTACAAAGACCCGGCTCGCGATGCAACATGCCGGAGCGGGCAGCCCGCCGTTTTCCGCGCCTTGACCACCAGGGTCGGGTCCGATTACAGTCCTTCTGGCCGCTTGAGGCCCCGTCGTCTAGCCTGGTCCAGGACACATGCCTTTCACGCATGCAACACGGGTTCGAATCCCGTCGGGGTCATTGATTCGCCATTCCGCATCGCCCGCCGGCCTTCTTCAGCCTGGCCCGGGCTTTGCGCCCAGCGCTTCCAGGTGGGCAGCCACCGAGCCCGCCAGGATCGGCGTGTTGTAGCCGCCTTCGAGGATGCTCACGATCCGCCCCTCGGCGTGGCATTCGGCCGCGTTCTTGATTTCCTGGGTGAGGGTGACGAAGTCCTCGATCTCGAGCCCCAGGTCGCCGACCGGGTCTTCCACGTGGGCGTCGAAGCCCGCGCTCACGAGGATGAGCTCGGGGCGGATCCGCGCGGCGAGCGTCTCGAGCCCCGCGCGAAACGCCGCGTGATAGTCGCGCCTGGGCGTGCCATGGGGTAGGGGGATGTTGAGCACGTTACCCAGCCCCGCGCCGCCGCCGGTCTCGTCGCGCATCCCCGTGCCGGGATAAAAGGGATGGCGGTGGATCGACAGGAAACCGACCTGCCCGGACGTGTAAAACGCCTCCTGCGTGCCGTTGCCGTGGTGGACGTCGAAATCGACGATCAAGAGCCGATTCACCTGATGGCGCTCGAGGGCCGCGCGGGCGCAGACCGAGATATTGGCGAAGATGCAAAAGCCCATCCCCTCGGACCGTAGCGCGTGATGCCCTGGCGGGCGTACGAGCACGAACGCCCGGCGATCGGCCTGGCCGACCGCCCAATCGACCGCCTCGATCGCACACCCCGCCGCCAGCCGGGCCGCCCGTTCCGAGCCCGCGTACACCCAGGTATCGGGATCGAGCATCCCGCCGCCAGCCCGCTCGAGCTCCCCGACGCTCCTCACGTAGTCGGCCGTATGCACTCGTTCGAGCTCGGCGTCGGTCGCCTCCCGAGATCGACCACGCGCCATGCCGTCGATCAGATGCGTGCGCTCGAGCTGCCGCACGATCGCGATCAGCCGCTCGGGCCGCTCGGGATGCCGCGCGGGCGTCCGGTGCTCGGTCATTCGCGAGTCGGTGAAAAGGGCGATCTCCATCGCACAGCCTCCAACAGATGCAGGCTCTCGGAACGTCCCGCCAAAGCTCTTTCATCACTGTATCAAACCCACGCCCGCCGAGAATCAGCGCTTCGCCATCCCCCTGGTTCCACGTGAAACCGGGGCCCGTCGTCGCCCCTTGCCCATCCCTGAAGGCTTCGGTTTGCAGGGGCTCTTCCCACCCCCTAGAATCAAGGCCATGAACACGCCCTGGACATTCCCGATCCCCACCTTGCGTCGCGAGCTCGCCGTCCTGGCGATGCTTGCGATTCTCGGAGCAGGGCTCCGAGCCTGGAATCTGGGCAGACTGGGCCTGAATCACTTCGATGAGGGGATCTACGCATTCGCGGGGCTCTGGGCGTTTTCGCCCCATGGGCTCGCCGATCTGGATCCCGCCTTGATTCCGTACGCCCCGCCTGGTTTCGCGGCGCTGGTGGGGCTCATGTATTCGTTGCTGGGCGTGAGCGACACGGCGGCGATTCTGGTGTCGATCGTGATGGGATCGGCCACGATCGTGGTCGTGGGGCTGATCGGCAGGCGCACGTTTGGGCCTGGCGGCGGCGTGGCCTCGGCCGCGATCGCGACGTTTGCCGGGCCCCACATCGCGTTTTCACGGATGGCCCTGTGCGACGTCTCGTTCTTGTTTTTCTGGTTGATCGCGATCTGGCAGGGACAGCGGTTCCTCGAGCGGCCAGACGGGCTGCGCGCCCTGGCGCTCGGCGTCGCCGTGGGGCTGGCCCAGCTCTTCAAATACAGCGGTTGGATCGCCGGCCTGATCGTGATCGCGGGGGTGGTTCTTCAAACGGTGATCGCCAGGGACGTCTCGCGCGACCGGCTCGCGCGGGTTTGGGGCTGGGGCCTGTTCGCGGCGGGGGTCGCGTTTCTGGTCTACGCCCCCTGGATCCTCTTCGTGCAACACCACGGCGGCTATGCGGCGCTGCTGGCGCATCAGCGCGGGTATACGGGGGGGCTGGGCTCGTGGCCCTCGCATTTCGGCGTGCAGTTGAGACAGGAGATGGGATTCACCGCAGAGCCGATCCTGCCCATCGTCGCCGGCCTCGCCTGCGCGGCCGGCCTTTTCTGGGCGGGGAAGGGGTTTTCCACGCGGGGGCTTGATCTGATCGCCTTGATCGAGATTCTGGCGATCGCGACTCTCTATTGCTACCTGAGCACCCTTGGCTGGATCCTGGTCTCGGGGTTCTTGGTGATGCAGCTCCTTGTGAGGCGTGAGCCCTTCTCAACACGACTTCGCCGCCCGACGGCGCTGCTCGTCGTGGGGTGGCTCCTTCTCTCGATCATGACCCCGTTTTACCATCCCTACGCCAGGCTCTGGCTGCCGATCGAAGCCTTTGGCTGGTTGGTTGTCGGCGGGACGATCCTGTCGGCCTGGACGACGCTCGTCGGGACTCTCATGACCGAGCTGGCGAGTCAAGCGACCTGGCCGACCCAACTTCGCTTGAGGGCCGCGCTTCTGCCGATCTGCTTCATCGGCGTCGCGACGGTTCCATTCCTGTTCCGTTCCACCGAGCAGGAATCGATGATCGGTCCCTCCGACTCGCTTCGCACGGCCTGCTTCGAGGCAGCGCGTTTCCTTCCCCGCGACGTGCCGCGGGTCGTCGTCCTGGCTCGGCCGTCGGCGCTGTTCTATCTTTCGCTGGCGGGCGTGCCCGTGGAACGGCAGGCCAATCTGGCTGGCCTTTCGCAAAGCGCCGACGGCCGGGCCTGGGGAATCGTCGACGCCGCTTTGCTCAGACAAGAAGGAATCCCAAGCTTGCCAGACAAACGGATGGGCGACGGCTGGAGCGTCGTCCGGGTGTTTTCGTCGCTCATGACCGCGGCGACGCTCTACGACGTCGATCCGGCGGCGACGCGGTTGAAAAGAAGCCAGATCAACGCCAACGCCCCTTTCTTTGTTCTGGAGCCCGCTCCGGCGGGGAATCCTTCCGGGCCCGCGTCGGTTCGACCCCGGCGGTCGTTGTTCCTTCGGAAACCCACCCCCGCGGGAAAACCATGATGACCACTCGAGAGCCGGTCGCTCTCTGGCCTCAAGAAGACGACCTCGGTCTGATGACCGACCTCTATCAGTTGACCATGATGGTCGGCTATTTCCGCTCGGGCATGGCCGGTCGAAGGGCTGAGTTCGAGCTCTTCGTCCGCCGGCTGCCGCACGGCCGAGCCTACATGGTCCTGGCCGGGCTCGAGCAGGCGCTCGCCGGCGTGCTCGCGATGCGGATGAGCGCGGACCGGATCGCATGGCTGCGCGGCTTAGACGCATTCAAACATCTCGATTCTTCGCTCTTGGATGCGCTTGCGGATGTTCGGTTCGAGGGGGACGTCTGGGCGATTCCCGAGGGGACGGTCGTGTTTCCTGGCGAGACGCTGCTTCGCGTGAGCGCCCCCTTGCCACAGGCGCAGTGGGTTGAGACATACTTGCTGGCCGCGCTTGGCTATCCCACGCTGGTGGCCTCGAAGGCCGCCCGCATGACGACGGCCGCGAAAGGTCGGCCGCTCTACGAATTCGGCGCTCGGCGCGGGCATGGGCCGCAGGCGGGTCTCTTGGCCGCCCGGTCGGCGTATCTGGCCGGTTTCGCGGGCACCAGCCTGGTCGAGGCCGGGCGCAGGCTCGAGATCCCCGTTGTGGGGACGATGGGGCATTCGTGGATTCAAGCCTTCGACCGCGAGGAGCAGGCGTTCGCGGCGTATGCCCAGATTTACCCCGGCAGCGCGACCTTGCTGGTCGACACCTATGACGTGCTCGAGGGGGTGCGCAAGGCCGCCGCGATCGAGCCCGCCATCGCCGCCGTCCGGATCGACAGCGGCGAGCTCGACTCGCTCGCGCGTGCCGCCCGTGCGATTCTCGACGAGCACGGCCGGGCCGGCGTCAAGATCTTGTGCTCGGGCGATCTCGACGAGACCAAGATCGCCCGCCTGGTCGCCGCCGGCGCCCCGATCGACGGGTTTGGGATTGGCGTCGAGCTCGTCACCTCGCGCGACGCGCCCGCCTTGTCGATGGTTTACAAGCTGGTCGAGCTCGAGGGCCAGGGCAAATACAAGCTCTCGCCGGGCAAGCGCACGTATCCGATGGCCAAGCAGGTCTACCGCCGTCGCGATCCGGCGGGGAGATTCGCTGGCGACCTGGTGGCCCGGGCCGACGAGCCGGCCGCGGGCGAGCCGCTTCTCGAGCGGGTGGTGCAGGGGGGCCGGCTGGTGCATGAGCCGCCGTCGCTCATCCGCGTGCGCGAGCGTTGTCGCGATCAGCTGGCGGCGCTCCCCGATCATCTGCTCGCGCTCGACGCCGCCTGCGATTATCCCGTCGTCTACAGCGACCAGCTCGAGGCCGACGCCCGGCGGCTGATGGGGGGGTGAAGATTGCGCCCGCGCGGACGTCGCGGGCACGTGGCCGTACGCCGACCGCCCGTGTCGTCGCCGTGAGCGCGGAGCCCGTCTGGCTCATCCGTCTGGCCGTCTGGCCAGGTTCCTTTGGATTCGAACCCCGCGCGTTAGCATCAGAGATCCCTGAATCACCGAGGAGAATGAAAAATGGCGGCGCGGTCGGCGGTCGAAACCAGCGGCCTGGAAATCACTCGGCTCGAGGTCTCGGGCCTCAAGTCCATTCGTACGCCCCAGTCGATCGAGATCCGCCCCTGACGATCCTGGCCGGGGCGAACAGCTCGGGCAAGTCGTCCATGATGCAGGCGCTGCTGTTGCTCAAGCAAACCATCGAGGCGCCCTTTGATCCAGGCGGATTGCTGATTCACGGGCCAAACTCGGACTTCACGTCGGTCGATCAACTGCTCTTCCATGGGTCGGGCGAAAGCCGAGTGAAAACGCTTTTCATCAAGAGTCATCAAGAGTCCGGATCAAGAGTCCCGCAATCAAGAGTCCCGATCAAGAGTCCCGCATAGGACAGGCACCCTGATCGCGACTCAGCCTCGTTGGCCGCCTGGTTGAGTACTGGGGGGACGCCGGCCGATGGGCGTCTCAAAACGTCCCATCGCCCGTGGCCTTGGTTCCGAGCCTTATGCGTGCGACAAAGATCCTGCTCGCTCTGGGTCTTGCTGGTATAATGACCCTTGCTCCGTGTGATGCCTGGCATGCTCGGTCGCCACGCGGTTGGGTTGAGAGGCAAGGTTGCGATTCGGTCGCGATGGCGTGAGTTCGTCCGTGATGTCGCCTGCTTCGGGGTTCTGATGCCGGGCATCCTGTCATTCGCCGGTCTGGGTCTGACTTCAGTGTGGATCACGCTGGGTCCGCCACTGCTCGACTCGTCGAGCCTTGCCACCGTGGCGCCCGGCTTGACGACCACTGTGGTCCGTGTAAGGACGCTTGCCAAGGATGAATAGTCCGCTTTCCCCGCCCGACGGTCGCCGTCAGATCCGTCGCCACTCAGGCGACAGGCTGGATATCGCTCGCGTCCGGCGGTCGTTCCCCGCCCTCGAACAACTCGTCCACGGGAAAAACCTGGTCTACCTGGACAATGCGGCGACGACCCAGAAGCCGCGCCGCGTGCTGGAAGCGTTGACGCGGTATTACGAGACCTCCAACGCAAACGTCCACCGCGGCGTGCACGACCTCGGCGATCGGGCGACCGCGCGGTTTGAGCGGGCGAGGGCTCGGGCCGGGGCGTTCCTGAACGCGCGGCAGCACCGGGAAATCGTCTTCGTGCGCGGCACGACCGAGGCCATCAACCTGGTCGCCCAGACCTTTGGGCGATGTCGTGTCGGACCCGGCGACGAGGTCGCGGTTTCTTGCATGGAGCACCATGCCAACATCGTCCCCTGGCAGATGCTCTGCAACGAAAAGGGGGCGTCGTTGCGGGTGATCCCAATCACCGACGCCGGCGAGCTCTGTGTGGAAGCCTATGAGGCGACCCTGACCGAGCGGACCAAGCTCGTGGCGCTCGCCCACGTCTCGAACGCCTTGGGGACCGTCAACCGGGTCAAGACGCTGATCGAAATCGCCCACCGTCGCGACATCCCGGTGCTGGTCGATGGGGCCCAGGCGGTCGCGCACCTGGAGGTGGACGTCCAGGATCTGGATTGCGACTTCTACGCCTTTTCGGGTCACAAGGTTTACGGGCCGATGGGTATCGGGGTGCTCTATGGCAAGATCCAGCACCTGGAGGAGATGCCTCCGTGGCAGTGTGGCGGAGACATGGTGAAGACCGTTTCGTTTGAAGGGACGAGCTTCAACGAGGCGCCCGCGAAATTCGAGGCGGGCACGCCGGACGTCGCCGGGGCGGTGGGGCTGGCGGTGGCTCTGGACGAGATCGAATCGATTGGCCGGTCCGCGATCGCCCATCACGAGGCGTGCTTGCTCGATCACGCGCTCGGTCGGTTAGGGGCGATCCGCGGCATTCGACTGATCGGAACGCCGGCCCGCCGGGCGGGCGTGATCTCGTTCGTCGTCGAGGATCAGCCCCTCACCGCAATGGACATCGGCATCAGGCTGAATCTCGAGGGGGTCGCGGTCCGGACAGGGCACCACTGCTGCCAGCCGCTGATGGAGCGTCTCGGAGTGCCCGGCACGATCCGGGCCTCGGTCGGCGTCTACACCACGCTCGCGGAGATCGACCACCTCGCCGACGCCCTGGGAGCGATCGTGGCGACCGCGAGGTCGCGGCCATCTCAGCGTGAATCCTTGGAGATCGCCGACCTTGCGGCCGCCGGCTATCCGCCGGCCACGGCCGTGAGCGTCGGGGCCGCGGCGTCGGCGTTGCTCGAGGAGCTTGATGCGCTTGAGGACTGGCCAGAGCGGTACGAGTACCTGATCGAGCTAGGCCGGAAACTGCCGGCCATGCCTCCCGAGCTCATGACCGCCGCGCACCGCGTCCGGGGTTGCCAGAGCACCGTCTTCCTGGCGCCCCGGGCACGCCCCGGTTGTACCGACAGGGTCGAGTTCCTGGCCGAGAGCGACAGTGAGATCGTCCGGGGCCTGCTCGCGCTGCTCCAGCGATTATTCTCAGGCCAACGCGCCGTCGAGATCCTCGGTTTCGACCTCGGGGGCTTCCTCGCGCGCACCGGCCTGGAGTCGCATCTCACGACCGGACGCCGCAATGGATTGGCCGAGATGATCCGCCGCCTGCATGCGTTCGCCGCGCGCACGATCGCAAAGGCGGACCCTCGGACGAAACACCAGGAACACAGTTGAATACCAGGAGCGAGATCCCTTGAGCGGCGGGCACGGATTGCCGGGAACCGAGCCGAAGGTCTGAACGAGCCCGGCGTGGGTCGAGCGCTCGGATCGTGGCTCGGGCACGCCGGCTGGGTCGATCGCGATGATTCGTGCGACGGGGCGGTCGGTCGGCTAGAATCAAGGTGTGCCGGAAAATCATTTCGAGAGGAGTCAAGTCGATGACCATCACCGAGCTGGTCCAAGAACGGCTAGGGAAACTTCCGGAGGACAAGCAGCGGGCGGTTCTGGCTTTCGTGGAACGGGAGATCAAGAAGACCGAGGCTCGCCGGGGCCCATTATTCGACCCTTATGGCCTCTGGGCCCATGCGGCGGTCGACATCACCGAGGACGACATCGCCTTGGCCCGACTCGAGGCTTGGGGCGACTTCCCGCGCGAGGATCTCTGAGACATGGGGAGCATGCTCCTCGACACCCACGCCCTCGTCGGGTATCTGGAGGGCTCTCCCAGGTTGTCGCCGACGGCCCTCGCGGCGATCCGCGGATCGATCGCGGCCGGAGACGCGGCCCACGTCTCGTCGGTGACGATCACCGAACTGATCTATCTTGTCGAAAAGGGGCGCATCGCGCCGCTTTTGTTGGACCAGTTGCTCGGGGCCTTCAGACGACCCGATTCCGGGCTGGTCGCGACTCCTTTCGACCTGGAATCCGCCGAGGCGATGAGGCGCATCCCACGCGGGATCGTTCCCGACATGCCCGACCGCATGATCGCTGGCACAGCCCTGCACCTGGGCTTGCCGCTCGTCACCCGCGATGCCAAGATCCGCGCCGCGCCCCTTGTCACCATCTGGTAATCGCGAAGTCTCTCTTTCACATCAAAGAATCGTGGCTCGGGCTCCCAGGCCGACGGGTTGAACTTTACAACCCTGGGGCAGGGGGCTACGATCCCGTCGCGATTCGCCAGGGGGCCTTTTCGGAGGCTGTTTCAAAACGGGGACAGGCACCTCGAAGACTGGGAGCCAGTCCCCGTTTTGAACCAGCTTCTGAGCGCGGAGCGATTCACCATGGCCAGGATCATCAGCGTCGCCAACCAGAAGGGGGGAGTCGCCAAGACGACGACCGCCATCAATCTCGCCGACGGTCTGGCCAGGTCGGGCCGGTCGACACTGCTGGTGGATCTTGATCCGCAGTGCAACGCGACCTCGGGCGTGGGGGCCGCGCCCGCGCAAAAGCACCCGCTTCTGGCTGGCCGGCCGGTCTCGGAGTTCATCGTCGAGACCAGGTGCCCGCGCATGTTTGTGTTGCCGGGGTCACGAGCCCTCGCCGACGCCGACGCCCTGTCGGCGTCGAATCAGAAGCGCGGGCTGTCGCTCCGCCAGCAGCTCGCCAGCGACCTCGGCCGGTTTGACTACATCTTTCTCGATTGCCCGCCGTCGCTGGGCCAGCTCACCCGGTCCGCGCTGGCGGCCTCGACCCAGATCTACATCCCGATCCAATGCGAATACTTCGCCATGGAAGGATTGTCACAGATCATAGACCTTGCGCATCAGTCGAAAGCTCGCGAAAACCCCCGGCTTGAGATCGGCGGAATCATTCTGACGATGTTCGACCACGCACTGGAGCTAGCCAACGAGGTAGCCGATGAAGTGCGTGGATATTTCGCCGAGTCGGTCTTCGACGCGCCCATCCCTCGCGACGTTTCGATCAGCGAAGCGCCTAGCCACGGGCTGAGCGTGCTCGATTACGCCCCGCGTTCTCGAGGCGCGCACGCCTACGCGGAAATTGTCATGGAGGTCATCGACCGTGAATAGACGACGTCTCGGGCGCGGGCTGGAAGCCTTGCTCGGTCGCGAGGAAGGGGGGTTCGAGCCTGGCTCCATGGGGACCAGCGAGCTGCTCCAGATCGCCGTCGACCAGATCGACCCCAACCCCTACCAGCCGCGCAAGCAATTCCCGCTCGAGGAGATCGCCTCGCTCGCCGATTCGCTCCGCCAGCACGGGATGCTCCAGCCGGTCCTGGTTCGCTCGGTCGACGGCCGGTATCAGCTCATCGCCGGGGAGCGCAGGTTCCGCGCCAGCATCGAGGCGCGGCTGCACGAGATCCCCGCTCGGGTTCTCGATCTCGACGATCAGCGCGTGTTCGAGCTGGCGATGGTCGAGAATCTTCAGCGCGAGGATCTGAACGCCGTCGACAAGGCGACCGCGTTCCGCGATTATCTGGCGCGCTACGGTGGAACTCAGGACGATCTCGCCGGCCGGCTGGGGCTGGATCGCTCGACGATCTCGAATCTCATCCGACTGCTCGAGCTCCCCGAGCCGGTGCTTGACGCGGTGCGATCGAGTCGGATCACTCAGGGCCATGCCCGGGCTCTTTTGGGGCTTCCCGACACGGACCAGCGCCTGGCCGCATGCCGCCAGGTGATCGCGGATCATCTCTCGGTCCGCCAGACCGAGGCCCTGGTCGCCACCGGCGTACCCACGCCCGCTCGCACCCGCCTGCGCAAGGACCAGCCCCACGTACCCGAGGCCAAGCCCCCCCACCTGGTCGATGTCGAGCGGCTCTTCCACGAACGCCTGGGCGCCAGCGTGTTCGTCAAGGCTCGCACGCCCGACCGCGGCCAGATCGTGATCGACTACGCCACCCGCGCGGAGCTCGACCGTCTCACCGACCTGATCCGAGGCGCGATCATCCCCGTCGCCTCCGAATAACCCCCGACCGCGGCAGTCCCTCGCCGGATCGTCGGGCTTGGCTTTCATCGGGTCCGCCCCTGGGCGCGATCCGAGCCCGAATCGCCGGCCCGTCGATCAGGGAACGCCTGTGTCCTTTTCCCGTGCGGATCGCCCAGCATGCATGCTGCGTCGCCACGCATGTCCTCTGTTATTGTCCCCTGTTATGATTCTCGTCGATCAGGGAACGCCTGTATCCTTTGTCCGTGCGGATCGCCCAGCATGCATGCTGCATCGCCACGCCTGCATCGCCACGCCTGTCCTCTGTCGTCCTGTCGTCGCCATTCTTGGTAATATGCCCCTGGCATGTTCGATCAAGGTGCTGAGGTCAACCATGGCGGACGAACCGGAGACCACTGGCGGTGACACCGAATCGGCGGGTTCCAAAGGTGGCGCGCGGCATGGACTCGTCTATGAGTCGAATCCGAAGCACAGCGATCCTTGGCAGAGTGGCAAGAGAGGCTCGCTTTGTGAACGAGAGGTTCGGCCATTGGCGGAAGTCCTACTACTGAGAAGTGTCATTTGGAAAGAAAAGCGCTATGCTGTACACGAAGGCCGAGCGTATTGCGCACAGGAGCATTCGCCGAACCGATGGCACGGGTATCCCGTCGGTTGGGTCGAGGTTCCACCGAAGTTGGTTAACCAATGGATGGCGGATGGAAGTCTGACAAAACGCGATCGCAAGAAACACCGGGAGGCCCACTGATGGCCCGGCAGCGCGAAATCATGGTTGGCAGCCGCGATCGCTTCGCGGTGAGGATCGCGTTTTTGACAGATCCGGATCAGGGACGCGCCGCCACAAGAGAACACTCCCTTTCCTGGGGCGCGATAGAAATCTGGGCGAATGGCCACAATCTTTGCCGTCACCTCGAACAGGGCGAGTCGATTGACGCGGCCCATTGGTATCTACTGCCGATTCTGCGATGGCTTGCATCGAACTGGGACTTTCTCTTGCACGAAGAGCGACTGCCGGGGCGGAACGCCGGACCAGACGCTTGGATTTCGATGCAGCGGACAGCAGAGCCGCCACAAGCTTTTCCGGACGATGCCGCGGAGCAATGGGAGATCGGCTGGCACAACTGGTGGGAACGCCATGCGCTTCAAGCCTCCCGTGAGGGTGGGCTGGTCCCCAATCTGTTCGTCCGCAGGTGGCGTGACTTGATCGAGTTATCGTGGGGTGACCGGCCAATCGCAGGCGCTCCTGAAGGATTCACTTTTGGCGCAATTCATGGCTGCGCGCGCTTTGGACCTGGTGATGTCGCGTACGTGTTGCATGGAATCCTCGACGATTCGAGCCATCACCTCTTGAATGAGTTGCCGACAAGTCCAGTGTTTGCGCAGCTCAGGGGCGACGTTCAGCGGCTACGAAAAACAGATCGTCGCCGAAGGTTGGGCCTTTTGTCGGGATTCCGCTGTGACGATTTACAACCGGAGGAAAGCTGGAGAGAGATTGAGAGCCTGTTTCCCTCCAACCTCCCCAGCGAAGTCGGAGATGCCCTCTTCGGTGTGCAGGCGAATGATCTCGTCATTGAGAGCCCTGCCCAGGTCGCATTGATGTTCGGCTCGCTGTCTCCGACGATCAATTCAGCCGATGCTCGATCGCTGGCAGAGAAGTTGGTTCAGTTCTACGACCCACGTGGCGAGGACAGCAATCTCAGTCGCGTCGTGCGGGATGTTCCCGTCGAGGGGAGTGAGGAGAGAGCCTGGAAGCAAGGGTATCAACTTGCTGAGAACTGCCTCGAAGCGATCGACGGCGCGATCGCGAAAGAGCCACCGCTCGCGGTCGAGAACCTGCTTGATCACCTTGGCATCTCAGTAGAACCCATTAAACTGAAAGATCGGTCGGTACGCGCCGTGGCGCTGGCCGGACCCAAACACCGGCCGGCAGTGCTCGTCAACGACAATGTCCCCTATCACTCGGTGCAGACGCGCCGATTCACGCTCGCTCACGAGCTGTGCCACATCCTGCACGACCGTGGTTACGGCGCCAAGCTCGCGCTGGCTTCAGGTCCATGGGCCCCCGTCGACGTCGAGAAGCGGGCAAACGCATTCGCGGCAATGCTACTCATGCCAACGGATCGGGTTGGCTCGGTCGTCCGTCATCTGACGTCCCCCCTCGATTCCGCGGAGGCCGTCTGGGAAGTCGCGAACGCATTCCAGACGAGCTTCACCGCGACTTTAGGGCACTTATACAATCTCGGACATATCGATGAAGTGACACGGGATGCCTTGAGGGCTGAAATCGAAGCAAGAGCACCTCGTTCGGGCGCCTAGCGCCAGGTCCGAGGTCTCTACTGCCACCCTGGAAGGGAAGTCTCGCCTCCGAATAAACCCCGGCCGCGGCAGACCCTCGCCGGCTCGTCGCGACGGGCTTTCATCGGGCCCGCTCCTGGGCGCGATCCGAGCCCCAACCGCCCGTCGATCGGGGAACGCGACTGTACCCCTTGACAGCGCTTCGGGTATCGCCAGTGCTCTCCTTTACTGCGCTTCGGGTATCGCCAGCATCGAGGCATGAGGGCTACCGCTTCTCGATCGCCTTGGTTTGCCCAGATCGCCCAGATCGCGGGATGCGAATGGGATTCGCCTTGTCGGAAGCCGGGATGTGTGCTAAGCCCTTCCCGGCGAAAAGGCGAGAGTCGGGGACGGTGCGCGGTCGATGAGAGAGACGCGGGATGCCCGCGAGTCCGTGGGTGCACGGTCTTGGAGCCCCAGGGAGGGGAGCTCAGGCGATGGTCAAGTCGTTCCGGGAAAACAAGGGTCGGTCA
>DAIDHE010000113.1 GCA_027459775.1 Planctomycetales bacterium
CACTGAAACGCCGCCTGCTGGTAGTACGACCCAGCGGCCCACCCCGCGAAGACCGGAACGACCTGCGAGCTCGACGTCCCGAACACCGTCTTGAAGATCTGGGCGTCCTGGATCTCCATGTAGGCCGACTGCTCGGCGACCTTGCTCATGTCGTCGGTCGCGGTCACCAGAGGGTTCGATTCGGCCGCCGTCAGGATCTGCCAATGCTCCTTGAACCCGTAATTCCAGGTCTCGTTGCTGTACTCCACGTAAACCTGCAGATTGGGATCGAGATTCGCCTGGATCAACTGGGCCAGGTTTTGGACGTAGCTCGAGGTCGCGAGCGCGGGGATGCTGATCCACATATTCTTCTGGGTCGCGTTCGCCAGGGCGATCATGTCCTCGTAGGGAACGCCCGAGGGGCCGGTCGCCAGGAACGAAGTGGGCGGCGTCCGATCGCTCCAGTTAGTCACCGTGGAGTTGGTCGTCTGCATCCAGTCGACCATGCGCAGGGTCGTGAACGGCTGAATCGACTGGAGGAACTGAGTGGTGAAAACCTGCGTGGGATTCGACCCGTAACCCGGGGCGTACAGATGGAAGTTGCTGATCGTCGCCGTCGAGCTCACGCCGGTCACCGTCAGGAACAGTGCATTCGTCCCGAACGAATGACTGATCTGGACGGTCCCCGTGCTGACTCCGTTCTGAGTGGTGATCGAACCGACCAACTGACCCATCCCCGAGAAGGCGACCGTGCCCGTCCCCTGGTAACTCAACTGATAAAGCCCGTCGGGGTAATTCGCCAAGTCGGCGACGGTCGACGCGGGGGCCAAGGGGTAGTTGTCGGAATTCACCGCCGGCGCGGGCGTCGTCGCCCAGGGGTTGTTCGCCGGCCCCCACGAGCGAAACAGGTTATGCACGTCGACCCACACGGGGTCGCCCGTCCAGGGCGAGTTGAGATTCAGATTCACCCCGATATCGCTCGCGGGGGCCCCGGTCGTGCTCAGGACCAACCGGGACTCAAGCCTCATGAAATCGAGCGTGAAGGAACGCCGGGCCTGACGATTTCGTCGACGACGCGGTTGACGCATGTTTGGGGGCTCTTTCTCGGTTGTGGATTCAGGATGCAGCGGGAGCGGCACAACGCTCGAGACCAGGTCATGGAGGCCGGGACCAAGCCGGATTCGCCTGACATTAACGTAAGAGCAAATGTCGGCTTGAGGCTCGGACTCCTCGAGGGGCGACGCATTCTAGAACCAACGTTCGTGGGCTTTCAAGTGCGTTCTCGTAGATTTTTCATGACTCATTGATGTGTCGATTCGTTGGTGGCCGCGTGATCGAATGGCGCGACGCGCGGATGCACGCGCGAGCGGGCGGGAAGCCATATCGATACAAGTCCAAAGGGTTCGATCGCGAGCCGTGGAAACTCGATCGGAAGAGAATGTCACGGCCCCCGGAACGAACCGTACGGCGTATTCTGGAGCGCAGCAGCGCGAGCAACCCGATCGCTGCGCGATTGGGAGCGACCCCGCATGGGTTGAGGCGGGGGCGAATTCGACTCGACGGGCGAATTCGAGGGGCGCGGGCTGTTCCCTTCGCGACCGGAATCGCTAAGATCGACAACAGCAGGGATTGCCTTCAATCGGCGGGCGCGACCGAGCCCGCCATCGAAAAAAACCTGGCGCCGCGCGGCTGGCGAGGGCGGTTTCGGGAACTTTCCAGGGTCCACGGGCATCCAACAATCATGGCGTCCGATCGGCTTGACGACCTCAGTCTGGTTCGGTTGTGCAAGGCCGGCGAGACCGAGGCGTTCGGCGTGCTGGTTGGGCGCTATCAAGAGCGGCTCTACCCCACGATCCATCGGGTCGTGGGTTCGGCCGAGGATGCGGAGGACGCGCTTCAGGACGCCTTCGTGAGGGCGTTCCAGAAACTGGGTACGTTTCATGGCGAAAGTTCCTTCTACACGTGGCTTTACCGGATCGCGATCAACGTCGCGATGGAATCGTGCCGGCGGCGCAAGGTCCGGCGATTGTTTCTGCTGGGCAGGGGCGACTACGCGAGCTTGGGCCGCGAGCCCGTCTCCCCCGCCGAGGGATCCGATCCGTCCCGCGGCCTCGAGCGCGCGGAGCGCGTGCGCGCGGTCGAGGCCGCTCTCGACCGGCTCGGCCCCGAGCACCGGGCGATCGTGGTGCTCAAGGATTTCGACGGCCGCCGCTACGAAGAAATCGCCGAGATCCTGGGCATTCCGGTCGGCACGGTCCGCAGTCGACTGCATCGCGCCCGCCACGAGCTCAAGGACCAGCTCAAGGGGCTGCTCGACGCCGACCAGCCGCTCCGCCAGGGGTCGGCCGTTCCGTCCACCTGATGCGTCTCGCCTGTTCGGCGTCCGTTCCGGCTCCCGGCCGGCGCTTCGTTTTCTTGATCCATACTGAGTTTCCATGCCAAGCACCGACTCACTTTTGAACGATTACCTGGATGACCGGCTCGATCCGGCAGCGCGGCGGCGGCTCGAGAAAGCGCTCGAGAGCGACCCCCGGCTCGCCGAATCGCTCCGCGCCTTGACCGAGGTCCGCGACCTGTTGGCGGCCCTCCCCCGCGATCGCTCCGCCAACGTCGCCCCACGGGTTCTGGCTCGAATCATGGCCGGGAACGCACGTTCACGGTTCGTCCGGCTGGGCCGCGCCCTGAGCCCGGGCGCCCGGATCGCTCTGGCCGGGTCGCTCGCCGCCAGCGTGCTGGCCCTGGCGGGCACCGCCTTGGTCGAGTCCCACTTCCGATTTGACGGTCGGCCGCTCTTTTCGTCGCGCGCCTCGGTCGCGGTCCGCCCGCCGATCCAGCCCGCGCAACGCGTCGACGCCACGGCCCCGGTCGACGCCACGGCGGCTCGGGCCCTCTCCGACCCCGAATCGCCCGTGATCTCGGTCGTACGCCGATTCATCGACAACCCCGGCCTTCATCGCGTCTTCTCGATGACGGGCTCGGACGAACTCGACCAGCGCGTCGCCAGCGTCGTGGCCCAGACGACTCGTTACAATTACTTGCGGCTCTCGATCGCGCAAGGCATCGTCATCGATCCCCGTCATCCCGAGGAGGCCGCCGTTTACGCCGCCGTGCTCCCCGAGCAAGACGTCCAGGTTCTCCGCGACCGCCTTCGCGCCGTCGTGGGCGACCAGGGCCTTGCCGAGGCTGACGTCGATCCGGCGCTTGCTGTACAACTCTCCGAGATCACGGTCGCGCAAGCGTTTCGGCCGCGGCCTCGCGCCGACGTCGTCATCCCGACAAGCTCGCTGGCGTTGCGCTTTGGCGACCCTGTTCCCGAGGGTGAGGATCCCCTGGCCGAGCTCGACCCCGCCGCCGAGTCCGATCAACCGACCCCCGAACAGTACCGCAGCGCCCCTGTCGCCGTCCTGCCCGAGCCGGCGTCGCTCCGCGCCCCGGCGGATCCCGCGGCGAATCTCCCGCTCAGGCAGGCGGCCGCGGCGCAAGGGTCTGGGCAGTCCCGGGGACCGACAGGGCGTGAAACCACGTCTCCGAACCCAGCACCCCCGGCACAGGCGAGTCCCCAGTCCTTGAGCGTCGTCCTCGTCTGGGTCGCGAGATCGCCGCGCGGTGGATGATCCCAGGGGACTCGAGGGTTCTCGATCGGCGGGCGAGTCGGGAGGGCGCCCCAAAACCCCGCCGACGCGACCGCAACTTTCGTCCCCGCCCCCATGCATGAAGGATGACAGTGATTTCAAGCTCGTTGCTCCAGGCTTGCGTTTCTTGGGGGCCGCTGTCACGATCGAGCGGGTCGACCCGAATTGTATCTGTCACATCGGTTGGGATGGGCGGTCGCCGGGCGTGAGGGGAGTGGACCAGTTTCATGATCGAGGTCGACCGACTGACAAAACGCTACGGGACCATCAGGGCGGTCGCCGGGGTGACCTTTTCGGTGGGTAAGGGTGAGGTCGTCGGTCTGCTTGGACCCAACGGCGCGGGCAAGACGACCACGATGCGGATGCTGACGACGTACCTCGCGCCCACGTCGGGTCGGGCGACTGTCGCGGGACGAGACGTGCTCGACGAGCCCCTCGAGGTGCGGCGCAAGGTTGGATACCTGCCTGAGAACGTTCCGCTCTATCCCGAGATGCGGGTCCGGGAGTATCTTCGCCATCGCGCGGTTCTCAAGGATGTGCCCCGTTCGAGGCGGCGGCAGGCGACGGCCTCGGTCGTATCGCGATGCCGCCTGGGCGACGTCGAGAACCGCATCATCGGTCAGCTTTCCCGCGGCTATCGCCAGCGCGTCGGGCTGGCCGAGGCCCTCCTGCACGATCCCGAGGTCTTGATTCTCGACGAGCCCACCTCCGGACTCGACCCGCTCCAGATCCGCGAGGTCCGCGATCTGATCGTCGAGCTGGGCGAGGAACGCGTGATCCTGCTGTCCACGCACATTCTTTCCGAGGTCGAGGCCGTCTGCGGCCGCGTGGTGGTGATCGCCAGCGGGCGGATCGTGCTCGACGAGTCGCTCGAAGAGATGCACGGCAAGCCCACGATCATGGTCGAGGCGCGTGGTCCCGCGGACGCGATCCGGGGGGCTCTGGAAACCATGCCCGAAATCGAGCAAGTGACCCGGCTCGAGCGCGACGGCGAATACGCCCTCGCCGAGCTCGCCCCCTTGGGCGATGCCGACGCGCGCGAAGCGGTGGGGCTGCGGCTGAGCTCACGGGGATTCCCGATCCGTCGCCTGGACCAGCGACGCAGCAGCCTCGAGGAGCGCTTCACCGAGGTCGTCACTCGCGACGCCCTCTCGAGCGCGCGGCGGGAGGGCCACTGACCATGCGACACGTGCAAGCGCTTTTGACTCGCGAACTCGCCGCTTACTTTCTCGGCCCCATGGCCTACTTCGTGTTGCTCGCCTTCCAGGTGATCGCGTTCCTCAATTTCTGGGATTTGATCGACTCGCTCTCGATACCCCAGCGCGAGTTTTCGACGCTCAAGGATCCGATGTCGTCGTACATCTCGTCGAGTCCTTCGTTCTGGATCGCAATCCTGGCGGCCCTCCCGGTGCTCACGATGCGGCTCATGGCCGAGGAGCGACGGTCGGGAACCATCGAGACCCTGCTCACGCTCCCCGTGCGGGAGTACGAGGTCGTCCTCGCCAAATGGCTGGCAGCGCTCGTCATGTATGTCGCGCTCCTCTTGCCGTTCGCGATTTACCTCCCGTTCCTCTACCGGCAGGCGGGATTTTATTTCGATCTGGGTCCCATGCTCGGGCTTGCGATCGGCCTGGGCTCGATGGGCATGATGATGACGGCGGTCGGCCTCTTTTTCAGCACGCTCACCCGGAACCAGATCGTGGCCGCGATCTGGACGTTCGCCGTGTTTTTCGTGCTGGTGGCGATCGCCCCCTTGTTCTACGTCTACGCCGTGCGGCAGCACGCGCCCTGGGCCGACGCGGTGCGGTTCCTGGCCCTGCTCTATCAGGTTCAGGGCTTCGCGCTGGGCCGGCTCGATCTCCGCGTGGTCGCGCTCCATCTTTCGATCGCGGTCTTCATGCTCTACGCGACGACCCTGGTACTGGCCAACCGCGACAACCGCGCCTAGCCCGCTTGGGAGCAGCATTCGCCGATGCGTTTTGATCCTTCGACCTTCTTCATGGGCACGGTCTTCTGGACGATCGCCGGAGGTCTCGCGGCGTTCCTGGCGCTCGCCTGGGTGCTCCGGGGCGCTCCGCTGGGCCAGGCTGTCGAGGTCGAGGAGGACAGCGCGGCCCCGCGAGCGGGATATCGCGACCGCATCACCGTCGCGATCGTGCTGGGGCTGCTCTTGATCGCCGCCGGTGGAATCGCCGCCGCCAGCTCGGGCGTGCAGTGGGCGCTCGCATTCTTCATCCCCGGCTTCGGCCTGGTGATCGCCCTTCTGGCCGTGAATCGCCGCCATCGCCATTCGAGCCCCAGCCTCAGGCGCACGATCGACCTGGCCGGCGCGCTTCTCAACTGCGTGCTTCTGGGCGGCCTCCTGGTCGTGGTGAACGTGATGGCGTTTCGCTACGGTTCCGGGCCGCTCGACCTCACCCGCGAGGGGGCCTACTCGCTCTCGCCGCTGTCGGTCTCGCAGCTCAAGTCGCTCGATCGGAAGCTCGGGCTCACGCTGATTTTCGGCCAGGGCGCGCGGGCGGCTCGACAGCGCGACCGGGTGGCCCAGCTTGTCGAGTCGTACCGTTCGGCCAATCCGGCCATGGTCGAGGTGTCGAGCCTCGACCCCTATTACGATCTGACGCGGATCGAAGAGCTCGTCAAGCGCGCCCCCGAACTGCAGCTCCTGCACGGGGGCGGGGTTCTGGTCGAGTATGGCGAGGGCGAGGCCGCCCGCTACGTGGTGGTGCGCAACCAAGACCTGTTCGCGGCGGAAACCGGCGGCCGCGACCGCTTCGAGTCGGCATTTCTGGGCGAGGACGAGATCACAAGCGCGCTCGTGCGCCTGCGCGAATCCAGCGTCGCCAAGGTCGCCTTCACGGTCGGCCATGGCGAGCCCGCTCTTTCCGACTTGAACCCTGGCGGCCGCGGGCTGGGCAACTGGCGCACTCGATTGATCAAAGTTGGATGCGACGTGGCCGAGGTCAACCTGATCCAGGACGACCTGCCCAAGGATCTGGCGCTGCTGGTCATCGTCGGGCCCAAGGCGCCGTTCCGCGCCCAGGAGCTGGCCAAGCTCAAGACCTACGCCGAGCTCGGGGGCCCGGTCCTTCTGGCGCTGGGCAATTCCGAGCCCACGGGGCTCGAGGAATTCCTCAAGTCTTACAACCTCGAGATCCGCCCCGGCCTGGTCGTCGAGCCCCGGCTCAACTACAATCGCAATCCCTATCTGATCTTCGTCACGCTTCAGACGGCGACGGCTCATCCCATCAGCCAGCCCCTGGGAGAGAACCGTGCCGTCTTGATGCCGAGCGCGGCCCCGATCAAGATCCTCGGGCTCACCCCCGAGAACGGCAAACCCTCCGAGCCCATCAATCGCCGGTTGCAGCCCACTCCCTTTCTCCAGACGAGCCGGGAATCGTGGGCCGAGAGCGAGCCCACCAACCCTCGGCTCTCTCGCGATCCCAAAACCGACGTGGGCGGGCCGATCACGGTGGGGGTCGCCGTGGCCGAGCGAAAATCGGTCGAGCACCCGACGGCCGTCGACCCCGACGCCAAACCGCGGCTGGTCCTGTTCTCGAGCGCCCAGGCGGCGGAGAACCTGGCCCAGGAGATCGAGAAAGCGAATCTTGACTTGTTCATGAATGCGGCGAGCTGGCTTCGCGGCCGCCGCGACACGATCGGCATCAGCCCCAGGACCCACGTCGCGCTCACCCTCACCGCCGACCCCGCCTTGCGATCGCGGCTGGTGACGGTGCCGACCGTGTCGGCCCTCTTGCTGATTATTGGGCTGGGAATCACCGTCTATTTCGCGCGGCGCGCCTGATGAAAGCATATCGCACCACCCTTGTTCTCTCAGCGCTCTTACTTGCGGCACTGCTCGCAATGTGGGGGCTCGAACGTTCGGGCACGCTCACCGAGCGCGAGCGTCTGGCCCGCGCCGACCTGATCCTGCCCGGCCTTCTGGGCGCGGCCGAATCCGCCGTCAGCAGGGTCGAGGTCGACCGCGGCGGCGAGATCCTCGCCTTCGAGCGCCGGCCCGATTCCTCGGGACTCTGGAACATGGTCGTACCCAAGGTCGCCGCCGCCGACAGCGGGCGAATCACAGCGCTCGTCCGCAATCTGCTCGCACTCAAACGCTCGCCCGATTCCGGGCTGCTCGACCCCGCCAGGGCCGACTTCGGCCTCGAGCACCCGGCCGCGACGGTCAAGCTCTGGAGCTCGAACTCGGACGCGCCGGCGGCCGAGCTCGAGTTCGGCAAGGTGGCCCGCGACGCGCGCTACGTGCGAGCCCGGGGCGCGGGGGGGGTGGACGTGGTCGATCCCAAGCTCTTCCTCGGGCTCGACGACCCCATGTACTCCTGGCGCGAACGCAACGTGATGGCCGTGCCGACCTTCCAGGTCGCGAGCGCGACCGTGTCCAACACCGGCGGCGAGACCATCGTCCTCGAGCGCGGCGACCGCGGACGCTGGGATCTGGTCAAGCCGGTCGCGACCCTGGCGAATCCCGCCAAGGTCGAGAGCCTGCTCGCCGCCCTGGCCGCCCTCCGCGTCGAAGACGGCGAGAAGGGCTTCGCGGCCGACGACGTCAAGGATTTCGCGCCCTATGGACTCGCACCTCCTGCTCGGACGGTCGAGCTCAAGACCACCCGCGGCGCTGGCGAGACCCTCGCCCTCGAGATCGGCAAGCCCCTCCCCGGCAATCCCGACCGCGTCTACGTCCGCCAGCGCGGCCAGGACGACGTGGTGCTGGTCGCGGCCAAGCCCCTCGCCGAGCTCCCCGACGACTCGCTCGCGATCCGCTCCAAGCAGATCGCCGAGTTCGACCCCAAGCTCGCGAGCGAGTTCCAGGTCGAGCTCGGCGGCGAGGCCTTCGCGGTCGCCAAGGAAAAGGACGCCTGGCGCGTCCAGAAACCCACGCCCGCCAAGGCCGACGCCCCGACCGTGAACCAGTTCCTGACGGCCTTCGCCAAGCTTGAGGCCAGCGAGCTGTTTCGCCCGGGGTTCATCAAGGATCCCCGAGTCGACCAGCCGCCGGGTCGGATCGTGATTCGCCAGCAAGGCCGCGAGCAGCCATTGCTCGACCTCAAGATCGGCCGCCACGACGCCGCCCGCCGCGCGGTCTACAGTCAGCTCGAGGGCGATTCGATGGTCCTGGTCATCCCCGACCAGTTCCTGGCGGTGCTGCCCAAGAACGAGTTCGCATATCGCGATCTGTCGATCATGACCCTGAACGTCGCCGAGATCCGCCAGCTTGAGATCCACCGCGGCGATCGGGTCGACGTGCTGGCGCCCAGGTCCGAGGGCGATCCCAACGGGTGGCTCATGAAAAAGCCGCTCGCCGGCCCTGCCGACGTGGCCTCGGTGACACGGGCTCTGGCGGCCCTGGCGCCCTTGCGCGCGGCGGATTTCATCACGGAAAAAGCGGTCGACCCCAAGAGCGTCGGCCTCGACCATCCCCAGCTCGAGGTGCTCTGGGAAAGCGACGCCCGCCACCGGCTCAGGATCGGGGCCAAGGTTCCGCGCGCCACGACCTATTACGCCATGCTCGACCAGGGACCGCTGATCTTCACGCTCGACCCGGAGTCGATCAAACCGTTCGACGGCGAATTCCATGATCACAAGGTGATGTCCTTTCCCGCCGACCGGGCGGCGCGGGTCGTGCTGCATTTCGCGGGTCGAACGCTGGGCTTGCGCAAGCGGCCCCAGCCCAAGACGCCCAACGAGTGGGTCGACGAGCCCGGTCAAGACGCGAGCGGGATGGATCTGTCGCGGGTGAGCTCGATCGTGGCGGCCCTGGGCAAGCTCGAGACCCTGCGCTTCATGCAGTACGAGGGACCGATCCCGCTGGCGACCGGCCTCGCGCGGCCGCGGCTGCGGGTCGACGTGATCCTGGGCGCGGGTGAACCAATGAAACATTTGCGAATTGGCGATTCGTTCGGCGATTCGGTGCTCGCCACGACCAGCGAGGGCGACAGCGGCCCCGTCTTCATCCTGCCGGGCGCGGCCTGGAACGACCTGATCCGCTCCGGCCAAAAGCTCCCTCCCCTGCCCGCCAACGTCTTCGCGCCGCCGCGGTGAGAACTCGCCGAGACGCCACGGGGCTAGGACCGTGGCGCCGGCGCCGAGCTCGTCTCGATCCCGGTCATGAGCATCACGTCGAGGATCTGGAAATCCTCCCCATCCCCGTAAACGATCACCGTCCTGCCCGCCGGCGCTATTGACAGGAAGTCGGGATGGCGAACGAGAAAGGAACGGCCGTCGGCCATGTGGACAGTGAACGGCCGAAACGGCACGGCTTGCTGAACGTTGCGAAGATGCTGGACGGTCATGATCGTGCTCCGAGAACTCGCGACTCAACATTCCTGCTTCATGATACCCGATTCCTCGGCGGGCTCCCGCCCCGCGTCCACCCAGAAGTTGGCTCAACGTCCGCGCTCGGATATAGTGGGTTGATACGTTCCATTTTCGTGGTTCGGGAGCTACCCAGCCTTGCTTCGGATCGTGAGTTACCCTCATCCCGCGTTGCGTTACGAGTCGCGCCCGGTCCTCGAGATCGACGACGCCTTTCGGGCGACCGTTCGCGAAATGTTCAAACTGATGTACGCCGCCCGAGGCATCGGCCTCGCCGCCAATCAGGTCGCGCTGCCGTTTCGGTTCTTCGTCCTCAATCTCACCGCCGACGCCGAGCAGCCCGACCAGGAGCAGGTTTTCATCAACCCCGAAATCGTGAAACGGCACTCCTCGGTCGAGGACGAAGAGGGCTGCTTGAGCCTGCCGGGACTCTATGCCAACGTGCGCAGGGCCAAGAAAATCCGCGTGCGCGCCTATGACCTCGAGGGGACGCCCATCGAGCGCGACGTCGACGACCTCTTGAGCCGCGCCATCCAGCACGAAACCGACCACTTGCACGGCAAGCTCTTCATCGACATGCTCGAACCCCTGGTCCTGCACGGGTTTTCCGAAAGGCTGCGGGGATATGAGCTCGATTACCGCCAGGGACAGACCCAGGGCTTGATCCCAGCGAATGACGAGCTGCTCGCCCGGCTCCAGCGCCTGCCGCGCCCGACGCCGGAAGGGATTTTCACCGAACCCGGGGACAACACGTCTTGATCCCTTGGATGGATCAAGCCCAACCGACCTAGAAAGAGACCGATGGTTGAGCGCGCGCGAATCGTGATGCTGGGGACCGGAGACTTCGCCCTGCCGGCGTTTGAGGTGCTGGCCGAGCGCGGGCACGACATGGCCGCGCTCGTCACCCAGCCCGATCGGCCCCAGGGCCGCAAGCAAGAGATCACCCCAGCTCGAATCAAGCTGGCCGCCGAGAAACGCGGGATCCGCGTGTTTCAGCCCGAGAACGTCAACGATCCAGCCAGCTTGGCGGTGATCCGGTCGTTCGCGCCCGATTTGTTGATCACGGCGGCTTATGGTCAGATTCTCTCGGCCGAGGCCCTGGCGCTCGCGCGCCTGGGAGGGCTCAACCTGCACGGGTCGGTGTTGCCGGCGTACCGCGGGGCCGCGCCCGTGGCGCGTGCCATTCAAAACGGCGAGACGACCACCGGCGTCACCGTCATCCAGATGACCCCTCGGATCGACGCCGGCGGCATCCTGGCCATCGGGCGGCTCGCGATCGATCCCAACGAAACCGCCGGCGAGCTCGAGGCTCGACTCGCCGTCCTGGGCGCGCCCTTGCTTGCCGAGGTCGTGCCGTCGGTCTTGAACGGGACCGCCCAGTTCATCCCCCAGGAAAGCGCACTGGTGACACGCGCGCCCAAGCTCCGCAAGGAAGAGAGTGCCATCGATTGGTCGCGGCCCGCGGTCGCGGTTCATAACCTGGTCCGGGCGATGCAGCCGTGGCCGGGGACGTCGACGCTGCTCATCCGGGGGTCCGCCGGTCCGTCTCGGCTGATGGTGCACAAAACGGCGGTGACCGACGGCCGGGGCGAGCCCGGCCTGGTGCTCGAGGCCGACAAGGACCGGATCACCGTCGCCTGCGGCGAGGGGGCCGTCAGGCTGCTCGTCGTCCAATCGCCCGGCGGCAGGGTGCTCACGGCGGCCGAGTTTCTGAGCGGCCGCAAAATCGTTCGCGGCGACCAACTCAGAAGCTGACGACCCCCCCTCGCCCCCCCTGCTCGATACAACCGGCAAGCCCGCAGCCCAGATCGATTTCCTCCATCGATCGCACGATCCTCCTCGCGCCGACATTCGTAAAGAAGAGGCAGGACGCACTCGCTCGAGGATCGAGCCATGGATCAAACAATTCACATCCGTTTCGCCCGCGCGGCCCTGGCGGCCTTGACCTTCACGCTGTTCGGCGCCGCGGCCGGGGCCGACGTCAATCACACGCGGCTCGAGGGACTCACGCTCTACAGCCAGGGCCGTTACGCCGAGGCCATCCCTCATTTCGACCAGGTTTTGTCGGCCCATCCCCGCGACGTTGAGATCCTCAATAAACGCGGCGTCTGCTTTCTCAAGCTCGATAAGCCCGAGCTGGCCCTCAAGGATTTCGACCGGATCATCCAGCACGAGAAACGCTACCCCGCGGCATTTGGCAAGCCGGCCGTCTGGCTGCCATCCTCGAGCTGGGCTCCCTCTCCCTCGCTTCTGCCCTCGTGGGGATGGGTCGCTTATCCCGAGGGGTGGGGAAACCGAGGGATCGCCCTGCTGATGCTGGGCCGCGACCAGGAGGCCCTGGCCAGTTTTCAGGTCGCCGTGGATCGTTGGTCGGCGAACGGTTCCTGGCTCAGGTCGGATCAGGCGGGACTGGCCAGCGCCTACGAGGGAATGGCACAGGCGCTCAAGCGAATGGGTCGCACGCAGGACGCATTCGCGTCCGCGGACAGGGCGGTCCAGATCAACCCACGGGATCCGAACGCCTTCGTCGGCCGGGGCGACATCCACGCGGCGCAGGGGCGATATGGCGAGGCCGCCGTCGATTACAGCCGCGCGCTCGCGCTCGACGGCCGGCACGCGCGGGCCTATCGGGGCCGGGGGATCGCCTGCGGCCATCTGGGCCGCGATCGCGAAGCCCTCGACGACTTGAACCACGCGATCGAGCTCGATGCTCGCGACGCATGGGCCTATAGCAATCGAGGAGCGCTTTTGGCGCAGCGAGGCGCGAACGAGGCGGCCCTGGCCGATTACGACGCCCTGATCAAGCTCGCCCCCACAAACGCCGGCGCATACAAGGACAAAGGGGGCGTGCTCACCCGCATGGGCCGCCACCGCGAGGCGATCGCCGTCTTGAGCCAGGCCATCACGCTCGATTCGTCGAAGGCGACGTCGTTCCAGAACCGCGGGGCCGCCTATCGCTCGCTCGGCCAGTATGAGCGCGCGATCCGGGATCTCGACCGCGCGATCGGGCTCGATCCCAAGAACGCGGGCGCGTATTCCAATCGTGGGCTGGCGTATTTCGGCACCGGCGAATACGAGCTGGCGGTCCAGGATCTCAATAAAGCGATCGAGCTCGCGCCCACGGCGGCGATCCCTTATTTCAACCGCGCCGAGGTACTGGCGAGGCTCGGCGATCAAGGCCGCGCCCTGATCGATTACGAGAAGGCCGTCGAGCTCGAGCCCCGGCTCTCGGCCGCCCACGCGGCCCTGGCCCGGCTGCACGAGGCCGACGGCGACAGCGGCCAGGCCGCCCACGATCTGGACCGCGCGATCGGGCTCGATCCCCGCTCGCCTGCGCTCGTACGCCAGCGCGGCGACGCCCGCCGCCAGGCGGGCGACTGGACCGGAGCGCTCGCCGATTACGACCGTGCGATCGCTCTCGACCCGCATGACCCCTCGACCTACGTCTCGCGCGGTTGGGCGCGGCTGGCCGCGGGGGTGGATGGGGCCGATTACGACGCTCGCGTGTTTCTCAAGATTCAGGGTTATCATGACCGTCAATCTCCCGCGATGGCTCTCTTGGCGGTGCTGGGCGCCCGCGCTCAGGGCCGAGCCGCCCTTGCCGACCGTGCTCTCGATGAGGCTCTCGCGAACACGCCGATTCATGCCTGGCCAGCGCCCGTCTTGCACTACCTGAAGGGTGCGATCAACGCCCGGGCCTTGATCGCCGACGCCGGACCGGGGCGAGCGGCCGAGGTCCATGCCTACATCGGGCTTGACCGCCTCTGGGCCAACGACCGGGCCGCCGCTCTCGAACATCTCCGCGCGGCCGCGGCCGCGAAATCACCTCATGGAATTGCTAGCGACCTGGCTCGCGCCACGCTCGAACGCCTGGGCTCGCCCTGATGACTCGAAATGCACGCGGTTGACCTCGCGGGCCCGGTTCAGCGCTTCTTTTTCGCCGGCGGCGGGGGGCCGACCCGCGTGACGATCGAGCGCCAGGCTCGCTTCGAGGCTTCCTGGATGCCACGGTCGGGGTCGGGCGTCATCCGCTGCATCATCAGCAGCGTGTCCATGCCCCCGACCACCGCCAGAACATTAAGGACTCGCTCTCGCGTGCCGCGGTCGGGGTCGGCGATCCGTTTCAAAAGCGCGGGCTCGGCGGCCGGGCCCAGATCCTGAAGCGCCTCTTCAACCTCTCTGCCGTTCTGCCGGATGAGCTCCAGAATGGGCTCGACGGCCCGCGGATCCTGGATCTTGCCCAGGGCCTTGATCGCCTCGTTGCGCACGAAATGGTGATCGGATTTGAGCACGGCGATCAGAGGCGGCACCGAGTCGGGGCTCTTCCAGACCGCGAGCGCCCGCATGACCTCGTTCACGAGGAAGATGTCATCCTCGTAGAGGAGCGGCACCAGAGCCCGAACGACGTCGCCCACGCGCTTGTCGGGCGCGCACCGCGCCAGCCGCTCGACGGCTTGCTTGAGTCCGCGCCGCTCGCCGCCGTTGATTTCGGCAAGCGATCGTGCCACGGGGTCGTCGAGGGGGAAGCTCGCGTCGCCTGGCGCCTGGGCAGGATCGCCGGCCATGGCGGGCTGAGGCCGCGGCGGGGGCATGCCAGGCGGGTCCGTTCGCAGCCGCCTGTGCCCGGCCACCGCCCGTTCGACCTCGCCACGCGCCGACTCGACGAAATCGGGGTTGACCTGCACGTCGACCTCGTCGCCATTGGCCCGCGACCGGCCAAAGTTGATCACCGCGGCCAGCGCGTCGGCCGTCGTCGAACCCTCAACGGTGATCCGCACATTGCCGTTCAACACCATGACGGCCATCGCGCCGCAGTTGGGCACCAGGTTCTTGAGCCGCTCGCAGATCGCCGCGGACACGTCGCTCTCTCGCGGCCCTTGTGCGGGGTCGCGGTTCAGCGGCACGCCGTGCAAGACCAGCGTGATCGTCCGCCTGGGCGCCATGGCCGTTCGCAACTGAGGAGCAGGGTCGAAGCTAGGCGCGCCCGGCGGCGGCGGCACCGGCACGCCCGGCCGACCTTCGGCGGCGACCCGTGCCCCGACAAACCCCGCGTGTCGCTGCGTGTTCATGCGCGCCATCACCAGGCTCATCACGATCATCACCAGGTAGGCCGAAAACGACAGACCCCACGGCCCGCGCATCGTCCGCCAGCGCGTGATCAGGTAGTAAAGGCTATAAAACGGCACGAAGAGACTCAGTAAGAGACACACGATGCTCTCGCGCGCCGTCAGCACCAGCATCCCGATCGTGCCCACCATCATCGCGACCAACGAGGCCAGAAACACCAGGAAGACAAGACCCCACGCGATCACCGCGAACCCGACGAGATCGATCAACCCGGTCGAAATCAAAAGGACGGCGATCAAGAGCACCCCGAGGCCAGAGCCCAGCAGGATCTTGATCGACAGCAGCCAGAGCGGGGACTCATCGTCTTGCCGCTTTTTCGCCGTTGGTTTCTTGCGGAAATCGATCGGCGCGACCCGCGGCGGCGGAGGGAGCTCTTCCTCGAACGGGACCGGCTCTTCCCGGGCCGACTTGAACGACCGGGGCGGATCGTCCTCGACGACCTCGAAAAACGCGACTGGCTCGTCCCACGACGCCGACGACGATCTGGGCGTCGGGGCCGATTGGCTCGGTATGCGAAACGTCTCGCCGCAGACCGAGCAGCGCGATTTTCGCCCGGCCAACTTGTCGTCGACCGTGTACTCTTTTCGACATTTCGGGCAGTTGAAGGAGAGCCTCATGTTCATCTCGGCCATCGAGTTTGGGAACGTAGAGGAAAACGACTGGACGCCTTGAACTCTCCGGGCGGTCCGCGACGGTTTTGTTATTGTGCCGATCGACTGTGGCGATCACAACCGAAAAAGCGTGAATCCGTCGGCCGACGGCTCAGCTCTTTGAATCGTTCGCGCCGATTCGCGTCAGCTCGACGAACTGCTCGTCGGCCGCCCCCAGGTCGCGGGCCGCGCCCGCAAGCGGCGAATGGACATAGAGACCCTTGGCGTCGACCACGGCTCGAGCCTCGGGCGGCGGCGCCATCGCATAAACGACCTTGCGCCCGTGATCGGCGATTTGCAGCCGGGGGTCGTAGACGCTGTTGAATTTGAACAACATCTTGAGCGTGTTCGTCTGGCCCCGCGCCAGATTCCGCGCCAGGATGCCGGCCAGCCCCGCGACCGCCCGAATCCCCAGGTGCTTGCGATTCAAGACCTGCTGCGTCTGGACCAGCTCGGCATAGAACTCGGGAAGCGAGAGCTGGGTGGGCAAGACGGCGTGCTGGATGTCAAACAGCCGATAGTCGCGGGTGGTGAGCGCGCGCGATTCGGTCAGCCAGCTCTCGGTGCCCGGATAGGGCGTGTTCACGCTGATGTTGACGATCTCGGGGATGTCGAGGCACCACTGGCGGATGACCTCGAACCTGCGCCTGTCCCACGACGGGTCGGCGATGATGTTGATCGCCGTCATCAGCCCCAGCGACCGGGCGAAATCGAGCGCCTCGAAATTCTTGGAGAGGGTCACGCGCTTGCGGTGCCGCTTGAGCCCCTCCTCGTCGATGGCCTCGAGCCCCAGAAAGATGTATTGCAGGCCGAGCGTCTTCCAGAAGCGAAAGACGTCCTTGTTGCGCAAGAGGACGTCGCCGCGCGTTTCGAGATAGTATTTCTTGTTGATTCCAGCCCGTTTGATCGCCTCGCCGAGCGCCATCCCGTGGTCGGCCTTGATGAAGGCGACGTCGTCGACGATGAAGACCCCGGGCTCGCGAATCGAGGCCAGCTCGGCCGCGGCGGCGGCCGGGCTCTTGACGCGGTAGCTGCGTCCGTAAAAGGTCCAGGCCGAGCAGAACGAGCAATCCCAGGGGCAGCCGCGGGAAAACTCGATCGACGCGCAGGGATCGAGGACGCCGATGAAGTACTTGCGTCTGCGTCGGGCGAGGTCGCGCGCGGGGACGAGGTCGTCGAGCTCGCGTGCGAAGGCCGCCCGCGGGCCCTCGCCGCCGGCGGTGACGGCCCCGGGAACCAGGGCAAGCGCCTCGGACGATCGCTCGCCCACCGCGTCCAGGAGCGCCACGATCGACGCCTCGGCCTCGCCCTTGAGCACGCAGTCGATCGCCCCCGCGCCGTGCTCGAGTACGTCCCGCGCGACGAACGATGCACTATGCCCGCCGACGACCACGTGGATTCCGGGTGCGAGCCGCCTGGCCTCTTTCGCGAGCTCGACGACCTCGGGGACGTTGGCCAGGTAATTGCACGAGATCGCCAGGACGTCCGGACGCCACGAGGAAACCGCGCGGGTGAACGTGCCGACCGATTCCACCTGCAAATCCACCAGCCGCGTCTCGTGCCCCGCCCGCCGCGCCGCCGCCGCCACGAGCTCGAGCCCGAGCGGCTCGAGGCGCAGGAAGACCTTGGTATACATGAGGGGGCCAGGATGAACCGCCAGGACTTTCATGGACCACCCTTTCGTCGGTCAACCCCGAACCCGCCCGATCGCCGCGCGGACCGGGGATCATGAGACTTAACCATTCGCCCGCCTCCTCGCCAGTGCCAAGCCGCCGGTTCCTCAAAATGCCGTCGTCAGTGTTTGCCCAGGCTTCCCAGCATGTCTGTTGGGGGCCTGAGTGATGGTGATCCGTGGTTGGCGGCCCAAGTTGGCACTCCAGACGGTCTTGGGCGCTTCAGAGGACGCGTTCCGCCCGTTGACATGGCCAGATGGCACAGATTTCGGGCCTTTTGGGCCTTTTATTCCTGGGTGTCGGCCTTGGATATGGCGCTGAGCGGCATTTTTGGCGCGTTTTTCGCGCGATTCTAGCGTCAAAAGCCCCATCATGACGCGCTTTTGGCGACTCTCGTTCGCGGAATGACCATGGACCTGTGCGCGGCCTCGCCGCCCGGCAATGCCGACCCGGTCAAACGAGCTGTGCGGAGCGGTAGTCATCACGAGCGGCCGCCTCGAGACTGGAAAGATCGGGGCACGGATGGTTCGTCGGTCGAGCACGCCGTGGCTCGAAGGATGCTCGCCGGCAACGAGGATGGGGATTGACTGAAACCCCGCGATGAATGATCCGAAGGGTGACATGGGGGTCGGCAAGCCGCCCTGGCTTCGGGAACCGCGCCCTGTCGCCTGCGATCCGCCAGCCTGGTGGTCCGAAATCGACGTGTGCTGGACTCGTCGCGCAATTCTCTCGACGCGTCGTTTCGCGTCTCGATTCCACTCCATGATCAAATCTAACGCCGGTTTCGCTTCCCTTGATTGCAATCGCGCTCGGTTCCTCGGATGGCGCGGTGTAACGGATTACCAAACAACGAGTTAAAAAAATGCATGAAAAAACCCCGAGCCTCCATTGTTGCGCGCCCTCCTGGCCAACATTGACCAGGTGGGCTGGGCGAGGCCGCCTCGGCCATCGCCCCTATGCAAACCACGGAAACAGAGCGGGACAAAAACCCTCAAGGGCCGATCCTGGGAACACCGACCGTGGCCGTGAACCAGGATTGTTGCACGGGATTCTCACCCAGGATGTCACTCAGGATTTTCAACCACGGAAAACACGGAAAACACGGAAAAAAAGTCAAATGTGAGATTATAGTGTGATATGGATCGGAGTTCCGTGCTTTCCGTGCTTTCCGTGGTTGTAAGGTTTGTGATTTCCTGATCCGTGGTTGTAGGGTTTGTGATTTCCTGATCCGTGGATGTAAGGTTTGTGATTTCCTGATCCGTGGTTCCAGAATCCTGATTCCTCTGTCCGTGGTTCCACAATTCTGATTTCTCTGTCCCAGGGGCGCCCGCGGGCTCCGCGCCGAGTGCGCTCTTCACCGCTGGCCGCACTCGATCGCGGATACCGAATAGGCGGGAAGGGTGACCTTGTCTCCGATCACCGGCAGGCGCGTCGTGCTCACGCGGTCGGGCGCCTGCCAGTGGTTCATCACATCCGGCTGGCGGCGATCCTGCGTGTCACAGACCGTTTCCCCATGAAGAGCGACACAGCCCGCGCCGAACTCGGCGAGATCGAGCGCCAGCGTCGCCGGCTCGCGGCGGCTGTTCACCGCGAAGACGCAGATTCGCATGCGATCGTCGGAGGCGCAGGCGACGACGTCCACGTTCGCCGGGGCCTTGCCGATCACGAGCGGCCGTGGCAAGGCGTGCTCGGCGTAGAGCTTCATCACGTGATAGCTTGGCCGCTTGAGCAAGCCGCCGGGCTTGGTCTCGATGATCCCGCTGCAAAAGCTGTTGGTCATGTTCGAGCGGCAGGCGATGTCGACGACGTTCGAGTAGCGGCAGAGCAGATTGAGGTAGCGCGCATTGTGGAGCGCTCCCTCGAGGGTGAGCATCCGGGCGCGGAGCAAGCCCCAATCGCCCCCGGTGAAGTTCCACTCGGTCACGGCGAGGCGCAGCTGCCCGCAGCCGGGCGTCCTGGCGATCATGCCGGCGAGTTTCCGGAAGTCGGCCTCGCAGTTGCCAAGGTCGCGTGTGTAATGGTGAGGCGCGAGGTATCCCAGATCCTTCCCGATGGTATTCAGCACCTTCTGTGACGGAAACGAGCTCACGATCACGATGCTCGGGTCGGCCTGTTTCATCGCCGCGATGAAGTCCTTGCACCTGGCGATATAGGCGTCGTCGTCGCCGCTGAGTTCGTTGCCAAGCTGCCAGTATTTGACGCGATGGGGCTCGCGATGTCCGTTGGTCGTCCGCCGCGCGCCCCAGGGGGTCGTGGGCTCTTCATTACAATATCGCACCAGATCGGCGGCGCTTTCGGGACCGTCCGAGAAGCTCACGCAGACCAGCGGCTCGGCGTTCACGAGTGTGCAGAAGTCACGGAATTCGTCGATCCCGACGTCGTTGGAATCGATCCGCCCCCAGTTCACGTTGGGAAACGGCTGGCGGCGATCGCGCTCGCCGATTCCGTTTTTCCAGCGATACGCACCCGGATCGACGACGCTTCCACCCCAACGAATCAACCCGGGCCGCGACGCCTTGACCGCCTCCACGACGTCGGTTCTCCAGCCCTGAAGGTTGTCGTCGGGCATGAGCGAAAGCTGGTCGGCCCAGGCGGTTCCCTTGCCGCTCACGCGGACGACGAACGCGACACGATCGCTCGAGCCTTTCGGTTGCAGCCTCGCGGTGAACCGTGTGTATTGGGCCGTAGGCTGCCAGGGATTCGCGGTGGCCAGTTCGATGATCGAGCCGCCCTCGGCCGGCGCCTCGAGGGCGACCTGCACGGTTGCCGCGCCTTCGCTCCGAATCCACCCGGATACGTGGTAGAGAGCGCCTGCCTTCACGGCCAGGCCCGATTGCGATAATCGCGAGGGCCGCTCCCCGTCCGCGACGATCCTGGCGGACCTTCGGCCGGTGAAGGGCTGATCGTCTTTGGTCGGGGTCCAATGGGGGCTCGTGTCCCACGCGCGGTCGCAGAGGGTCGGCGAGCCGTCGTAATACACCCAGTTGGCGGGCGGAACGACGCCCTCGAAGCCGCGGTCGTTGAGCATCTCGGCCCGCATGCCAGGAACGAGGTCGTCGAGCAATTCGATGAAGTTGCCAAACAGCATCGGATTGATCCGGCCGTCGTGGAGCGGCCGGTTCGAGACCTTGAGCGTCTCCTCGGCGGACTCAACCGGCCCCGCGACCACGCCCAGAAGCCCCATCATGAGCGCGAACCAGCCGGCCCAAACCCTGCTCTCGTTCACGGATATCTCCTC
>DAIDHE010000156.1 GCA_027459775.1 Planctomycetales bacterium
TCTTGTGGATCAGGGCCACGCATTTGCGGTCGCGTTCCACAAAGAGCGCCCGGGCCGCCCCGCGGCTCAGGGCCTCGAGCCCGAGCGCGCCCGTCCCGGCGAACAGGTCGATCACGAGCCGATCGACGACCAGCTCGCCCAGAATGTTGAAGAGCGACTCGCGCACCCGGTCGCTGGTCGGCCGGGTCTCCGATGAGGCCGCTGGACCCTCGATCTTATGCCCTCGACGTTCGCCCGCGATGATGCGCAACATCAGACGTCTCCCTCGCCCGCGGGTCTCACAAAAAGGCCGAATGCCCCGCGCCCGACAGCTTTTCGACGAGCGCTTTGAGCTGGTCGAGCTGGTCCTTGCGCGCCACCAGGACCGCGCCGCCGGCCTGGACCACGACCAGGCCCTCGACGCCCAGAACGGCCACCAGGCCCCCCTCCTCGGAAACCAGAATCGAATCGCGAGAATCGCGCGCGACCACGTTTCCCTGGACCGCGTTGCCCGCGAGGTCGAGCTCGAGGAACGCCGCCAGGGCGCGCCAATCGCCGACGTCGCTCCATCGGTAGGGCGCCTCGACGACCACCACCTTGGACGACCGCTCGAGGACGGCACGGTCGATCGGCACGCGCTCCAGGGTAGGGAACAGGCGCTCGAGGGTTTCACTAAAGTCGTCCGTCCCGACTGCCTCGATGATGAGTTCGAGACCCTCGGCCAGGAGCGGGCGGTGGGTCTTGAGCTCTTCGAGAATCGCCGCCGCCCGCCAGACAAAGATGCCGGCGTTCCAGAGGAATCGCCCGGTCGAGAGGAACTCCTTGGCGGTCTCGAGATCGGGCTTCTCGCGGAATCGCGCCACCCGATGTGCGATCGCTCCGTCCTCGACTTCCAGGGGCTCTCCGCGCTCGATATAGCCATAACCCGTCTCGGGTCGGGTTGGCATGACGCCGAAGGTCACAAGCGCGGCCGGGTCGGCGGCGATGATCGCGAGCGCCGAGGCGATGCTCGCGTGGAACGCCTCGGGGGGCTCGATCACATGATCGGCGGGCATCACGATCATCACCCCCTCGGGATCGCGGCGGGCGACCAGCCCGGCCGCCAATCCGACGCACGCGGCGGTGTCTCGAGGCGCGGGCTCGGACACGATGTTCTCGGCCGGGAGATCCTCGAGCTGCGCAGCCGTCGCAGCCGCCTGATCGGCCCCGGTCACCACCAGGATTCGCTCCCGGTCGACCAAGGATCGGACGCGATCCACAGTCTGCTGGAGCATCGTCCGCTCGCCCGCCAGCCGCAGCAATTGCTTCGGCCGATCACGGCGGCTCCTCGGCCAGAACCGGGTCCCGCTTCCGCCCGCCATGATGATCGCGTGCAACATCGCTTCACGCCCCCTTCCGTGCTCGCGTCTAACGCAAGTAAACCGGACGCTCCACGACCAAGCCCGGTTCGATCTTGGTGCGCAGCTCGGCGGCGTCCAGGGCGAAGAGCGGGCTGATCTCCACGCCAAAGGCGACCGCGCCATCGGGTCGTCTGGGCACGATGGCTCCGGCTTGCTCGAGCCATTCGCCGAACTGGTCGCTCATCCGTTGATGAACGGTCGCCGGCGATTCGGGACCGACGGCGTTCTTGAGCGGCTCGAATTCGCCCGCCCGATCGGTTTCGACGACGGCCCAGCGCTCCGAGTGGGGGAGCGCATCGAAGACGAACTGTTCGAATTTGACGGAGTTCGGTTCAGGAGGTCGGGTCACCTGGCCCGATTCGTCGAGGTAAGGGGTTTTCTTGATTGCCCGGTGGAAGGGGAGCCGCGCTTCGCCGACCAGGCGCTCGATGAACGAGCGCTCGAGGATGTGCACGGCGATACTCCCGGCCCAGAGCTCGAGCGTTCCCGATCCGCTTCGCCAGGCCGCCAGCTCGGGGGTCAGGTCCGAGTATTCGATCACCCGCGGCCGCCCATTGACCCGCACCAGCACACCCAGTTTCTCGTCGGGGGCCACCCGTTCGATCACCTTGAACGACATCTCGGCCGCCGCCTCGCGATGCAGTCCCAGAAAGGTCGGGTCGGCGATCCGCACCAGAGGGTTGTCTACTTGAAAATAGAAGAGGGTGTTCACGCCCTGCTGTCTCATTTCCTCGAGGCACGACGGCGCGCCGGCGGGGCCGGCGGCGGCGAGAGCGGCCAGGACTCCGCCGTGGCCGTCGGGGGCGAGAGCCACGTGGTCGCGGGCGGCGAGCAGGATCTTGCCCGTCGCCCGATCGACGACCGGCATCCGGCCCTGGGGAAACAGGCGGACGCGCTCGAGGCCGAACTGGGCGTTTTGCTCGAGGAATTCCCCGGTCGCCTGGTGATTCTCGGGGCTGGTCATGATGTAGAGCGGGATCGCCCGTCCGTGGCGGCGCGACAGGGCGACGATCTTCTCGGCGTGGATCTGGAAGAGGCTGGCGGACGAGACGGGGCCGATCGGGAACGTCCCCTTGGGGCCCTCGAATCCCAGCCGGGTTCCCGAGCCGCCGGCCACGAGCACCACGCCGACCTCGCCCGCCGCCAGCATGTCGGCGCCCAGGCTCGCCGATCGCCGCCGCAGGGCGCGCTGGCCGTCGGTCTCGGGCATTCGCGTCACTTCGATCGGCTCGACGTCGGCCGCCGCGATCTCGGCCCCCGCGCCCTCTTCGCCCCGGACGTGCTGAGCGATCAAGGAGTCGAGCTGGTCCAGGTCGATCGCTTCGATCTCGGCCACGAGACCCGCCCGAGCCGGCGCTTCCAGCTCGTCCCAGTAGCGGAGTAAATGGGATTGACCGTGTCGATTCAAGCGTTCGAGTAGTGCGGGGTCGGCGGACATCCAGGGCGAGCTCCAAAGGGAACGGATCGACCCGCCCTGGTCCTCGGGGGCGGGTGCGCGCGGCTTTCGCCGGCGCTTAAAACTCGAGCGCCAGGCCGTCGTAGCCCAGCGCCACCCCCGCGGGGAGGGTTGCTTCGGTCGGACCATGATCAAAACCATGCGACAGGTGCGTCAAGTAGGCTTGCCTGGGCTTGAGCTCGGCAATCGCCTCGAGCGCCTCCGCGAGGGAAAAATGGTTGGGGTGCGGCTCGAGCCTTAGCGCGTCGAGCACGAGCACGTCGAGCCCCTCGAGAAGCGCCCGGCTGGCCGCGGGAATCCGGCTCACGTCGGTGCAATAGGCCAGGTCGCCGACCCGGAAACCCAGCACCGAAAAAGGGCCGTGATCGAGCCGGATCGGCAGCACGGTTTCGCCCAGGGTCTCGAATGGAACGCCGGGCGCGATCCGGTGGAACTCGAGCTTGGGCACGAATCCGGCCGCCGCGCTTCCCGACTCGCTGAACGCATAATGGAACACCCGGCGAATGCAGTCCTCGACCCCCTGCTCGCAATAAACCGGCACCGGCCCCCCCAGCCAGCGCGGGAACAAACGGGCGTCGTCCAGGCCGAATAAATGATCCGCATGATGATGCGTATAAGCGATCGAATGGACCCGCTTGATCTTGGAACGCACGAGCTGGATGCGCATTTCCGGCGTGGTGTCGACGAGCAGGTTTCCCTCCTTGAGCTCGAGGAGCACGCTGGGGCGGGTGCGCGCGTTGCGAGGATCGACCGAGGAACAGACGGCGCAGTCGCAGCCGATCATCGGCACTCCGGTCGATGTGCCGGTTCCCAGGAAGACGAGTCTGCGCTGGAATGTCGGTTGATTCACGGGGCCGGCTCTCGGCCGCGAACCGGGACAGGGACCTGGGCCGGGCTCGCCAGATAGGCGAGCAGGGACCGGATCTCGTGCTCGGAGAGCGGCTTCCAGAGATCCTCGGGCATCATCGATTGATCGCTCAACCGCCTGGCGTCGATCGCGCTCTTGGAGATCACGAGGGTCTCATTGGGCAGGGCGAGGGTGATCGAGGCGTCGTCCTCGGCCTTCACGATTCCGGTCAAGACCCGGCCGTCGGTGGTCGCGACCACGGAGGCCAGATAATCCTTGCCGATCAAGGCGCTGGGATCGAGCACATTGGACAAGATGTAATCGAGGTCCGCGCGATTCGAGCCGGTGAGCTCGGGGCCGACCTTGCCCCCCTCGCCAAAGAGCGTGTGGCACTGCTGGCAGACTTTGGCGAAGACGGCGCGGCCCAGGGACGGCTCGGGCGATCGATCAGGCGCGGTGGTTAGCAAGGCCTTGTATCCGCCGATCAGTCGAGCGCGTTCGGCGGTCGTTTTTCGGGCGGTTCCCCAGACGCGGGCGAGCTGCTTGGCGAGCTCGGGGTCGTGGAAGTTGGCGACCTGTCGGGCCAACTCGGCGGTGAAATCGCCGCGCGGGATCGTGCCGTTTTCGAGCGCCTCGAGCAGGAGGCGGGCCGACGATCCGCGGGCCGCCAAGGTGAAGAGCACGTCCCTGCGCTCGGCTTGGCCCAGCCGAGCGTATGCGCCCAGGAGCGCTCGATCCGCGGCCGGGTCGATGAAGCTCGCCAGACCGCGCACCGCCGCGCCGCGGATTTCAGGATCGCCTTGGTCAGCCGGGGCCAGGACCAGATCGCGCAGCACCGAAGGCAGATCGGGATCCCGGAGCCGGACCAAGGTCGACATCGCGTTTCGCCGTTCCATCACGGGCGCGTGGGCGTCGCTCACGATCGCACGCAGGGCGCGCGCCGACGCCTTGTCCCCGAAGGCCGCGCCGAGCTCCAGCGCAATCGCGCGAACTCCACGGTCGGCATCATCCGCCAGTGCGGGGGCGGCCTTCACCCAGGCGCTCGGGGGCGTCTGTCGCTTCGTCCCCTGGTACGAAACGGCGACTCCCTCCAGTAGGGCCCAGCGATGCGCTCTGTCGACCGCGCGACCGGCCGCGTTCAAAACGATCTCGAGCGATTCATCCGTGCGCGCCGCCGCCACCCGCCGGGCCATGAAGCCGGTGATCGCCACGATCGGGGTGTGCTCGGCCCGCGCGAGGGCGGCCGCGGGATCGACGGCCGCCAGCGGCTCGAACGCATACCAGATCATGAGCGGCAGGTTGGGGTCCGCGGCGTCCGACGCTCGGCCCAGGAGCCCCTCGATGGGCAGCCAGCGGTCACGCACCGGCAGCCGACCTACCGCCGAGGCGAGCGCGAGCCGAACCTCGGGCGCGTCGTCGTCACGAGCCAGCTCGGCGATCCGTCTGAGCAAGACCGAGGAGGGTCGACCCTGATCGACAGCCAGCCGGATCGCCCAGCCGCGGATCGAGGGGTCGGGATCCTCGATCGCGAATTGCAGCTTTTGCTCGCTCAGATTCCCACTCGAGGAAAGCGCCCAGAGCGCCCGCAGTCGAACCACCGGACGGGCAGGGAACCCCTCGAGCATCTCCTCGAGGATTTCGCGGGTCTCGAGGCGCGGCCCGCGCTCGGCGAGAATCCGCCGCGCGCGACGTGCGGTCCACTCGTCGGCGGCCAGCTCCGCGGCCAGCTCCCGATCCTCGGCCTTGGCCAGATCCAGGTAGGAATCCCCCTTGCGGGGAGGTCCGTGCGTGATCTTGAAGATCCGCCCATTGGTGCGGTCGTGACCGTTCACGTCGTTATGGTGACACTGATTCTTGTCGTACCAATCGAGTAGATACACCCCGCCGTCGCGGGCCTGCTTGAGGCTCACGATCTGCGACCAGGCGTCGTTCGCCAGCAAGAAATCCGGGGCGTGGCCCCCCACGAAGCCCGAGCCGCTCGGCTTCAGGACGTCGCGATTGATCCTGGCGCCGTGGATGTTGTTCATGAAGATCGACCCCCGGTATTCGTCGGGCCAATCTCCCCCCAGATAAATCAGCGCCCCGGCGTGGGCGTGGCCGCCGCCGGCTGAGTCCGACCGGCCGTTGCCCGCGTGCGGGTTCGCGCCCACATAGTGGCGATGGTCGGCGATCGTCTTCAGATCATCATATGTGTATTGGTTAAAATGTTGCCCCGCCTGGCGCTCGTAGCGCCCGCCCTGGACGATGTAGTAAAGGTGAGGGATCACGCAGGCCGTGATGAACATCCGCCCGCGCTCGTCCCAGTCGATTCCCCAGGGATTGCTCGTCCCATGGGCAAAGACCTCGAACACCTTGCGATTGGGCTGATACCGCCAGACGCCCGCATTGAGTGGGGTACGCTCATGATCGGGAGCGCCGGGCTTGCCGACCCGCGAGTGGGTGAAGACGCCGTGGCAGCCATAGAGCCAGCCGTCAGGGCCCCAGGCAAAGCTATTCAAGGTCTCATGCGTGTCGTGCGAGCCCCAGCCGTCGAGGACGACCTCGGGGGGGCCGTCGGGGTGGTCGTCGCCGTCGCGGTCGGGGATGAACAGCAGCTCGGGGGCCGCGCCCACCCAGACGCCGCCGTATCCCACCTCGAGCCCGCTCACCAGGTTGAGCTTTTCGGCGAAGACCTTGCGCGAGTCGAAACGGCCGTCGCCGTTAGAGTCCTCGAAGATCAGGATGCGGTCCCTGGCTTCGTTGGGCGGAACCTTGCGGGGATACGAATACGCCTCGGCGACCCAGACTCGGCCGCGATCGTCGAGCGCCATCGCGATCGGCTGCACGACGTCGGGCTCGCCCGCGAAAAGGGTCGCCTGAAAGCCTGGCGGCAGGGTCATGGCCTGGGCGGCCGCCTCGGGCGCGAGGCCCGCGTGAGTGATCAGGTCAGGCGTGGTCGGAGCTCGTCTCGCCGGGACCGACGGCCTCGTGGAGTGCAGCCTGAAATCGTCGAAATTGACGTGGCCCCAGCCGCCGCTCTCTTGATCGACCAGCCGGACCGCCAGATCCCGTCCCTGGAACCGGGTCAGATCGACGACCACTCGCTCCATCGTCTCGACGTCGTCGCCCGATGCGCGAAAGACGATCTCGTTCTTGTCGATCGCGACGACCTCGACTCTCGTTCCCGGGCGTGAACCGCCGCCGACCAGAAAGCTGGCGAAAGGCTGGGTCGCTCGAAACGGGCTCGAGGTCAAGGTTCCCGTCGGTGCGTCGCCGGCTCGTTCGAAACTACCCACCCAGTAGCGGCCGGCGTGGCCGCTCTTCATATCGCCGCGCCTGCGGGCGACCGAGTCGCCCTCGATCGGCTGGCCCTTGAAGGCGTCGCCCTCGGCCTTCCAATCGGCGAGCGTGCCGGTCTCGAAGTCCAGATTGAGCGCCCGGCCTGAATGATCGACGGGCAGGATGCCCGCCACGGCCCCTGACTGGGCCCAAACGATTCGAGGCAGACCCAGAACAACCACCAGAACCACCGCGCCAAGAATCCGATCCATCTTCATGAGGTCGATTTCTCCCAGAGCTTGCCCGGCTGTCGGGGCGGGGACCACTCGCCCAGGCCGACTTTCAACATCATAACGGAAACGGGCGAAAAAAGGCCCGGCCGTCCCGGAGGGCGGCCTCCAGGTCGGCCAGGCTTCGAAGACGCCGGTTCGCCAGATCCAGGCGCGGCTATTTGATGCTGATCAGGTGCTTGATCTTGGCGAACTCGCCTTCCTTGATCCCCGAAACCTTCATGACGTCCTCGATGGTCTTGAAGGGCCGATGATCGATGATGGCCTGGGCCTTGACCGGGCCGATTCCCGGAAGCGTCTCGAGCTCTCCCTTCGAGGCCGTGTTGAGGTTGATCACGCGCCCGGGTGCTGCTTTCTCGACGGCTTTTTCGACCGGGCCGGCGCGCCGGCGCGTCATCCGGCCTGGGGCGGCCTTGGTCTTGGCGGCGGCCGGATCCTCGACCGCGACCAGCGCGCGGATCTCGTCGACCCGAGCCTCGCCGATCCCTTTGATCTTGGCCAGGTCGTCGACCGACTTGTACGGCCGGCCGGAGATGATCGCCCTGGCATGGGCCGGCCCGATCCCTGGCAGCGACTCGAGCTCGGCCAGGGCCGCCGTATTGATATTGATCTTCGCGGGGGTCTTTGGCATCGGGCCCGGCGCGACCCGTTTCGCGGCCGACCTCGCCGCCGAGCCCGCGTGCACGAGTGCTCGAATCGAATCGATGGTCCGCTCGGGAACCCCCGCCTTGGCCAGGTCGTCGACGGCCTTGTAGGGCCGGCCAGCCACGATCTTCTTGGCCAGGGCCGGCCCGACGCCCGGCAATTCCTCGAGCTCTTGAGCGGTCGCCGTGTTCAAGTCAAGAAGTGCTTTGGCCTTGGCCTTGGCCTGGCCTCGGGAAGCGGTCGGAGCGGCAGTCTGGCCCTGTCCTTGACCGAGCCCCGCGGCCGTGACAATCGTCGCGAAGGCGACCATCGCCGTCGCCTTCAGAAACACCGCGCGTGACATGAGATGAATCTCCCTTGAGCTGGGAACAGTCTGAGTCGGTCGATCAGCGAATACGACGAAAGGAGCGGACCAGCGCAGCCGTTTTCGAGGCCGTCGTGAGCCGGGAGACCCAACGAAGCGCAACGACGAACGGTCGCACGAAGAATGTTCCGCGAAACCAGCATACAGGAACCAAGACTCAACGCTAGTCGCTCGCGACTCGATGGCGAAAAAAGGGTTCCTTCGGAAACGCATCGTCGCTTGACCAGGGGTGAACGACGACGATCGGGCCGGTCTCGCGGCCGGCGCCATTCCCTCCGCGTTCCAATGGGCTTCACCGATCCGACGACTGCAATCGGCTTGTCGCGCCTGCCCGCGGGCGATAAGAATGGGATCGTTTCCCTTCGATCATCCCCTCGAGATGACCAAAATGCGCTGGCAAGATGAACGACGGAGCGAGAATATCGAGGATCGTCGCCGGGCGGTCCCCGCCGGCGTCGCGGTGGGTGGGGGAGTCGGCACGCTGCTCATCGTGCTCGTGGCGATGTTCCTGGGCGCGGACCCGCGGCAAGTGCTGAATCTGCTCCAGGCCAATAATCCGCAGGCGCCCGGGCCCGCCGGCGCGGGGGGCGGCCGCGCGCGCCCGCTGAACCCGGCCGAGGAAGAACGCAAGGACTTCGTGGCGGCCGTTCTGGGCGACACCGAGGACGTCTGGACCGAGATCTTCGGCAAGATGGGCAGGCGCTATCAAGAGCCGAAACTGGTCCTCTTCACGCGTCAGGTCGAGTCGGCCTGCGGATTCGCCAGCTCGGCCGTCGGCCCTTTCTATTGCCCGGGCGACTCCAAGGTCTACCTCGATCTCGGTTTTTTTGACGAGCTCAAGAATCGCTTTCGCGCGCCGGGCGATTTCGCCCAGGCCTATGTGGTGGCGCATGAGATCGGCCACCATGTGCAGAATCTGCTTGGCATCAGCGAAGAAGTTCGCGCGAAACAACAGGCCCTCGGCGACGCGGGGGCCAAGAAGCTCTCGGTCCGCCTCGAGCTCCAGGCCGATTTCCTGGCCGGCGTCTGGGCGCATCACGCTCAGAAATCGCGGCAAATCCTCGAATCGGGCGACATCGAGGCCGGGCTCCGGGCTGCGAGCGCCATCGGCGACGACCGGCTCCAGATGCAGGCGCAGGGCTACGTCGTACCCGACTCGTTCACCCACGGCTCCTCCGAACAACGCGTCCGCTGGTTTCGCCGGGGACTCGAGACCGGCGACCTGAAACAGGGCGACACTTTCCGGGCCTCGACCCTCTGATCTTCCAATCACTCGAGATCCTGCCGCGACCGTGATCCATCCAACCCCGGCGAGGGAGTTCTCCAAATGCGACTGAGACCATGGGCGCTGCTAAGCGTCGTGCTGGCGGGAACGCTCGTGACGCGGGCGGAAGGCCCGCGCCAGGCCCCGGCGACGACCGACGACGAAAAATCGCTCCGGGCGTCCATCGCCGCGTTCGCACTCGCCTTCAATAAGGGCGACTCCAAGGCGCTCGCAGCCCTCTTCACCGACGACGGAGAGGCCCTCGACGCCGAGGGAAACGCGATCCAGGGCCGGGCCAACCTCGAACAACATTACGCTGGGCGGCTCGCCGCCAACCCCGGCGACCGCCTTGAGACGACCCTGGGATCGATCTCGTTCCTCGCGCCCGGGGTCGCCCGAGAGACCGGCGCGACCCGCGTCGTCCCCGCCAACGGCGATCCCGCCGAATCCGGTCGATACTCGGCGATTCACGTCAAGCGCGACGGCGCCTGGCTCATCGCCAGCGTCCGCGAGATCCCCAGCCTCGAACTTGGCTCGCACGAGCATCTGAAAGAGCTCGAATGGCTCGTCGGCGACTGGGTCGAGGAGACCGATCAAGCCGTCGTCCTGACCAGCGTCGCGTGGGTCGACGACAAGAATTACCTGCTCCGGACCTTCGACGTCCGGGTCAAGGGCAAGCCCGCCCTGACCGGCAGTCAGCGAATCGGATGGGATCCGCTCACCAAGCAGATCAAGTCGTGGGTTTTCGATTCCCGGGGCAGTTACGGCGACGGGCTCTGGACACGGTCGGGAAACCAGTGGCTCGTCAAGGCGTCGGGCGTTCGCGCCGACGGACGGACGACCTCGGCGACCCAGATTCTCACGTATGTGAACCACGACACGATGCGCTGGAAGTCGATCGACCGCACGGTCGGCGACCAGATCAGCGAGGATATCGACGAAATCGTCATGGTCCGGCGGCCTCCACAACCTCGATGACGCCGGCCCCACGAGACCGCTCGCGGATCGTGCGAACACCACCACTCGAGAACTCTCTCATGACCCGGCATCCGATCATTCCGCTCGTGACGGCGCTGGTTTTCGCGACTCTCGCACCCGACGCCCTCGCCCAGCGCAGGGGAGGAGCAGGGGGGTTCGTGGGCAATCGCGGGGGTGGCGGCCGCCCCCAGGGATCGCCGTCCCTGGGAGGCGCCGCGGCCCGACCCGCCCCCAGTTTCAACAGACCTGCCGGGGGCTCTCCTGGCCTTACGAACCGCCCCACGACGCTTCCAGGTAGTCTCAATCGCCCCAATACCGGAATCCAAAACCCGGGCGCCCGGCCGGGGGGCGACCTGGGCGCCCGGCCTCCTTTTGGAGGCGTCAATCCTGGCGGCAGGCCCCCGGGAGGCATGGTCGGTCAGAAGCCGCCCATGCCCGGAGACCGCCCGCTAATCGGGGACAACCTCGGTGTCGGCAACCGCACCCAGGTCGGAAACAACGCCGGCAATCGCGTGGGCAATAACACGGTCGTCAATCGATCAACGAATATCAACAAAAACACAAGTATCAACAACGTCACCAACAATATGACCAACGTCACCAACGTGAACCGCAACAACTACGCCGGCTGGGGCGGAAGGCCCGGTTACGGATGGGGCGGCGGATATGGCGGATACCCGAGACCCAGCCCTTACGCCGCCTATCACGCGGGCTGGGTGAACGGCTACTGGAACGCCAATTACCGCGGCTGGGGCTGGAACAACTGGGGCTCGAGCGCCCTGGCCTGGGGCGTCGGCATCGGCGTGGCGTCGTGGGGAATCGGCTCGCTCTGGAATAGCTGGGGTTATTCAACCTACCTCAATCCTTACTACTCGACCGCTCTCGTGCAGCAGCCGGCGGTCGTCGTATCGCAGCCGATCGTCTACGACTATTCCCGCCCGATCGATCAGACCAGTCAACCCCCGCAGGCCGCGCTTGAGCAGGCGACGGCTTCGCTCGATCTGGCGCGGGCGTCGTTCAAATCGGGCGACTACGCTCGAGCGCTCGCACTCGCGGACCAGGCCCTGAAACAGGCGCAGAACGACCCCATTCTCCATGAGTTTCGGGCCATCTGCCTCTTTGCCCTGGAGCGTTACGACGAGGCGGCGATCCCCCTGTATACGGTCTTGTCAGCGGGGCCGGGTTGGGACTGGACGACGCTTTTGGGCCTCTATCCCAGCATCGACGTCTACACTCGCCAGCTCCGGGTTCTCGAGGCTTTCTGTATCGCGAGCCCTCGAGCCGCCGCCGCGCGGTTCGTCCTGGCCGCCCTCTACCTGACACAAGGGAGCAATGACTCAGCCCTCGCGATGTTCAAGCAAGTCGTCGAGCTGCAACCGCAAGACACCCTGTCGGCTCAGCTCGTCAAACTACTCTCTCCAGAATCGACGACCGCCGAAGCGAAACCACCCGCCGAGCCCGGCACAGCACAGACCGCCCAGGCGAGCACACCCGTTGATGCGAACACCGCGCCCGAGCCCCCCCAACTTCCGAGGGGTTCCTTGCCCGCCCAGCTCGCCGGCGCCTGGAGTGCGAGCCCGATTAAGGACGTGACCATTAACCTGACTCTCGATCCCGCCAAGGGCTTTATCTGGAAAGTCAACGACCACGGCCAGACGCGGCAGTTTCAAGGAACAGCGGCCTTCGACGCCGACATCCTGGCACTCACGCCTCCCGACCAGCCGCCCATGGTCGGCAAGGTCGCCTGGAAAGACGATGGACGCTTTCAGTTCAAAGCGATCGGCGCACCCGACGGCGATCCGGGGTTGACCTTCGCGAAGTGACGACCGCCATCCTGCAACCCACCACGTTCGACCTCGCTCCGTGCGGTCGGTAATCCTTTCCTCGAGAGAACATCCACCGCGCCCGACCTCATCGACTCGAAGGCCAACGTCCCCCCGAGATTGTCGAAAAGGTGCTCGCCGCCGTGCCAGTCGTGGCGGCCTCATGGCCGGCCTCGAGAAAACGCCCCTGAGGCCGCATCCTGAGCCATAAAAAAAAACGCCCCGGGTCAAAAGGAATCGCCCGGGGCGTCGCATGTTTATGGATCACCAGAAAGCGGCGAGGCCAGCGCGGCTTGCGCGCCTGCCTCGCACCCGAATCACAGGCCGCTCAGGTCCAGAGCCACAACCTTCGTGCCCTTCTTCAGGCCCAGGGTCTTCACGAACTCCTCAGGCGTCGGAACCGTCAGGCTCCGACGCGGCGCCACTGTGATTCCAGCCAGATACTTGGGCGCTTCGTCCGTATCGCTTTTCGACCCCAGAACCCCGATCCCGTTCAGCACGAACGGCGATGCATTGTCGATCCGAAGCTGATGCACCAGGTGGCCCTTCGCGTCGTGAACGCCCTTCGTCAACTGGGCACGAACCAGCCGGCTCAAGACGCCCTCCGCCAGGGCCCCATCAAACTTGGCGAGGTCAACCTTGCCCTTCGCCTTCGTGACCGGGACCGTGAACTTCCCAAACGCCACCCACGCCTGGCCCAGCGCGTCGCTGCTCCAAACCTGCACCTGCGCCTGGTCGCCGTTCAGACGCACCCGGCACGCCACGGCAGGGCCCACGGGCGCATCAGGAATCACTCCCACCCGGCCCACCAAGCCCAGGACGGGCTTGCCCTCGATCGACCGGCCAAGCTCCGCCGCCAGACCCGCCTGCGCGGAGTCGCTAGACTCAAACTGGAGCAGCAGCCGGCCCGACTCGCCGTCCTTCGAATTCAGTGCCGCCAGGCGATTCACGAAATCCTTGGCTAGCGTCAGCTCGTAGTCGTTGGCCCATTTCTCGGACAGCCGCGAAATCGCGTCCCACTCAAGACCCGCCGACAACCTCCACATCACAAGCTGCGCCACCACCGTCGGCGCCTTCTGGGCGGAAAGCCGCCGGAGGGCCTTCTGGACCACGACGTCGTTCGTGACGCGCGAGACGTCGCCGATGATCCTCAGATTCTCGCCCTTCGTCGGGAGCTTGAGACTGCCGTCTGCATCCGGCGAGGCCAGATTCACGACCCGCGTCGGCAAGCCCCGCGTCTGGTTGGGATTGAGCAATGCCGACGGAAGATCGGTCGCGGGCACGGATCCCATACCACCCATCATGCCACCGCCCATGCCACCGCCCATGCCGCCGCCCATACCACCGCCCATACCACCGCCCATACCACCGCCCATCATGCCGCCCCCCATCATGCCGATCATCAGGGCCCGCATGTCCCAGCTATCCGGCTCGCCGCAGAAATACATGATCATCCGGGCCAGCATCATCATGCCCATGGTCGGCGGCATCGTGCCGCCGCCCATCATGCCGCCCCCCATCATGCCGCCGCCACCGCCCATACCACCACCGCCCATACCACCACCGCCCATGCCACCGCCCATGCCGCCGCCCATGCCGCCGCCCATGCCGCCGCCCATGCCACCGCCCATGCCGCCTCCCATGCCGCCCATGCCACCCATCTGACCTGTGGCACCTTGAGCGATGATGCCAGGAGGCAAGACGACCCGCAGCTTGTGGTTCGAGCGATTGGTGATCTTCAGCGTGATCCGGCCGTCGCCAATCCCCTCGGCGCTCGCTGTCACAAGTCGGTCGCGCATGGCGTCAAGCAGGCTCATTTCAGGAACGTCCTTGTCGGAGTCGACCTTGGCCGCCTCCGGCTTCACAGGCGCGGCTTTCTTGCCGGCCCCGTCGGCCCCGCTGGCTGGGATCACGGGCATAACGAGCACAAGGCTCGCGCAGAGAACGGACGAAATAAAGACCAAATGTCGGCGCATCAATCGGCACCTTTCTCGGGGACTTCCCTGAAGGGTCTGAAAACGGACTGTGACTCGTGAGAGTGGATTCGGGACAAACCATCCGCCGCAAGGCGGACGTCATCGAGACGGGAAGTGACACACAGTCGCAGCCGCGACAAGGGAATCCTGAATGTCGATCCGTCAGGAAGCGCTGCGGGAGGGGGAGGTGAGTCAGTTCGATGTCGTGAGACAAACCTACGCGCGGCCGATGGACGACATCGACCAACCAGCCCTCGGCCTTAACCAGAGGCTCCTTTCGGCAAGAGCCGAGGATTTCGACTGCGTTCGAGTCGGAAAACTCGTCGCAAGATCAGAGTAGACGCTGGAACCCGAACGAATATTCGAACATTCTGTCAATTTGAGCGCAAATCTTGAGCGACGGCTATCAACTGTGAATGCTTTAAGACTATAGAAATCGTCATTGCGCCGGATTGTGGGCTCAGCCAAATCGCGGTGAAGGGAGGCGGTGGCCGGCGATCACCAGTAGGCGTCGAGACACGAGGCAAAGCACGGAAAAACAAAACAGCGACGCCCCGGGTCGAATGAATCGCCCAGGGCGTCGCATGCTTGTCTCTCAGCAAAAAGCAGCGAGGCCAGCGCGGCTCGCGCGCCCGCCTCGCAACCCCATCACAGACCGCTCAGGTCCAGCGCCACCACCTTCGTCC
>DAIDHE010000146.1 GCA_027459775.1 Planctomycetales bacterium
CAGCGGCAAACAGATCATATAGAGGGGCGTCATGTAGTATTGCCCCTCTTTCATGCTCCGCGCGAGCACGGCGAGGGCCAGGCAGAGGGCGCTGAAGAAGGCCGCCAGCGGGATCAAGAGGACGAGCATCCAGAACGCCGATTGCAGGGTCGGCGGCGCGAACGACGCGGCCATGTGGCGGCCCGGCCCGCCGCCCGTCGCGCCAAACTGATGCGCGACCTGCATTCCGGTGAGCCCCATGCTGAGCAGGTTCAAGATCGCGGTGGTCACGCTCGCCAGCATGATGGTCAGGTATTTGCCCAGTACGATTTCGGAGCGGCTGGCCGGGCTGATGAGCAGCGTCTCCATCGTTCCGCGCTCTTTTTCGCCGGCGCACAGGTCGACCGCCGGATAAAACGCCCCCGTGAGCGACATCATCACCAGCAGGAATGGGAACAGCCGGCTCCAGACGCTCCCTCCCTTTTCGTCGGCGGTCGCGACGTCGAGCGCCCTCACGTCGATCGGCTCGGTGTAGCTCTTATCCTTGCGGTCACGCTCAAGGCGGCTCGCGACGATGATCCCCTTCCACCGCGCGAGCATTTCCTTGAGCCGCAAATGCGTGATCTGGCTGGGCTCGTCGACGCTGTTGTACTGGATCGGAATCCCGATCTCGACGTCGCGCTTGAGCTGCTCGGGCAGATCCTTGGGGATGATGACCACCGCCGACGCCTGGCCGTGACGGATCGCCCGCTCGGCCGTGCGGGGATCAGCCCAGGCGCTCTGGGCAGTCTCGCGGACCACGACCATCCGCCCCGCGTCGGCCGGCGAATCAAAAAGGGCCGGGGAAAAGCCCTGGCCGCCAGGATCGAGAAGAGGCGGCGAAGGCGGCAGGTTCTCAGCGCCCACCACGACCACCACCCGCGGCTTTTGCTCAAGCGCCGACATCACCTGCAACATCCCAAACATCAAGATGGGATAGAGCAGGATCGGCAACACGAAGATCATGAAAAGCGTGCGCCGATCGCGAATCTGATCGCGAACCTCGCGACGCATGATGATCAACAGATTGGACCAGCGAAACTTGGTTTTCATGCCGCCCCTTGCACCCTGGAACTTCGGCAACGAGTTCCCGATCGAAGCATTGGCTCAGCGGTTCGCGTCCAGGGGCTCGACCAGGGCCGCCACGACCTCGCGGCCCGAGTCGACGCGCTCGACCAGGAAGAAGAATAGCTCCTCAAGATCGGGCTGGTCAAATTCCTCGAGCAACACTCGGGGCGGGCCGGCGGCGCGCAGACGCCCCTTGTAGATGATGGCGACCTTGGAGCAGAGTTTCTCGACCTCGTGCATCGAATGCGTCGAGAACACGATGGTCTTGCCCAGGTCGCGGAGCTCGAGGATTTTTTGCAGGACCGCGCGAGCCACCAGAACGTCGAGCCCCGAAGTCGGCTCGTCAAAGATCAGCACCGGGGGGTCGTGAACGATCGTGCGTGCGATCGAGGCCTTTTGCTTCATGCCGGTCGACATCTTCGAGCCCAGCACGTCGCGAAAATCGTTCATCTTGAGCCAGTCGAAGATCGCCTCCATCCGTTCGCGGAGCGGTTCGCGGGCAATGCCGTGGAGCTGGCCGAAATACTCGACGAGCTCCCAGGCGGTCATCCGGTCGTAGATCCCGGTGGAGGCCGACATATAGCCGATATTGGCCCGCACGGCCTGAGGGTCGAGCACGACGTCGTGGCCCGCCACGAGGGCCCGGCCCGATGTCGGGCGGAGCACCGTCGAGAGAATCCGCAGGGTCGTGGTCTTGCCCGCCCCGTTCGGGCCCAGCAGACCCAGAACCTCGCCCGGCTGGCATTCGAACGACACGTCCTCGACCGCGCTCTTCCAGCCGCGCTCGTAATCGAGAAACCGCTTGCAGAGGCGTTCAACCTGAATCACGCTGGTCTCTCGATGAGGGCCGCGACCAGGCGGCGAATCGAGGATTCGACCCGGTCGCGGCGGTGTTCGTCTCGATCTCCATCCCCCGCCCCCAGTCTACCCGGCGATCGCCGCGACCGGCTCGGAGTCGATGTATTCATAGAATACGTTACGCTGGCGGGGAATGTAGCCGGCCTCGCGAATCGCGCGCTTGATCTGCTCGAGAGAAAGATAATGGACCGTCCCGGCCGACGCCACCACGTTTTCCTCGATCATCAGGCTCCCCATGTCGTTCGCGCCGAAAAAGAGCGCCAGCCCGCCAATCTTTTGTCCCTGCGTCACCCACGATGATTGAATGTTCGAGATGTTGTCGAGATAGATTCGCGAAAACGCCTGGGTTTTGAGATATTCAAACGACCCCGCGGCCGGAACGTCGGCCATGTCGGTGTTTTCGGGCTGGAAGGTCCACGAGATGAACGCCGTGAAGCCGCCGGTCTGGTCCTGAAGCCGGCGGACTCGCTCGAGATGCTCCACGCGCTCCTCGAGCGTCTCGATATGGCCAAACATCATGGTCGCCGTCGAGCGCCCGCCCAGCTCGTGCCACACCTGGTGCACCCGCAGCCAATCGTCGGTCTTGACCTTGCCCCGAGTGAACGCCTTGCGAACGCGGTCCACGAGGATCTCGGCCCCACCCCCCGGCAGGCTTCCCAGCCCGGCGGCCTTGAGACGCTCGAGAACCTCTTTCAGCGGGCGCTTCGAGACCTTGGTGAAATGATAGATCTCGGGTGCGCTGAAGCCGTGGACGTTGACCTGGGGAAAGCTCGTCTTGATGTCGTGGAGCAAGTCCTCGTACCACTCGAGCTTCAGGTGCGGGTGCAGCCCACCCTGCATGAGGATCTGATCGCCGCCCAGCTCGACCGTCTCGCGAATCTTGTTCAAGAGCACATCACGGTCGAGGACGTAGGCCTCGGCGTGGTCGACCTTGCGATAGAACGCGCAAAAGTCGCAGACGGCCGTGCAAACGTTGGTGTAGTTGATATTGCGGTCGATGTTAAAGGTGCGATAAGGCTCGGGATGCAGGCGGCGGGCAATGGCGTCGGCGGCCTGACCGAGCTCGAGCAGCGAGGCCGAGCGCAAAAGCGCGGTCCCTTCGTCGGGGCTCAACCGCCGGCCGTCAGCCGCGCTTGACAAGATCGCGGTCGTGGTGGAAGACAAGATCGACTCCTTCGGAGACCAGTCCCAGCTCGGCGGCCAGGGCGGCGAATCGCCGCAGCCCGGCGAGTTCGCGCGGTCCGAGATCGTAAGACAACACCTGCGTCAGATAATCGTAACACGTCGCGAAATCGAGTCCCAGCCGCTGGCCATGGACGTGGGCCAGTTGGTCGGCCTCGGCCAGGCCCCGCGCGCGGCATTCGCCGAGAGCCCTCGGCAGCGCGCCCAGGTCGACGCCCGCCCGCGCCACCCACAGGGCGAACACAAACGGCAGCCCGGTCATTTGAAACCAGGCCTCGCCCAGATCGACCGCGTCATGAAAGGGAGCGCGGGGAACGCGCATGGCACGATCGCCGATCACCAGCACGGCGTCGGCCGTGCACTCGAGCGCGGACACGCCCAGCGGCAGTTCCTCCACGACCGCTGGCCGAACGCCGTGCGCGGCCGACAGCCAGATCTGGGCCAGCGCCTGGCTGGTCCGCGAGCCGGCGTCGAGTGCCAGCCGCTCGACCTGGTCCCAGGGCGTGCGAGTGAAGAGCTTCACGCTCCGCACCGGCCCCCGGGCCGCGATCGCGAAGCCCGGGATGATTTGATATCCCAGGCTGGCCCCACGCAAATACTCGATCGACGGAATCAGCGCGACGTCGAGCTCGCCGTCGGCGAGCTTCTCCGCCAGCAGGCTCGGCACGTCCATCGACAGCAAAACCTCGGGCGCGATCTCCTCCATCCGATGGTAGAGCGGCTTCGCATTCAGATAACTCACCGCCCCGACCTTGAGCGGGCCCGTCGTCATCGCACGCCTCCTTTCCGTTTCCATTGAAATTCTAGTCGCGGACGGCGGGCCCGCAAGAGCGCGGGCCGTGCAGCCGAGGCTCAAGCACTGGCACCCCTCAAGTGCTCGAGAACGACGCACCATCAACCGCATCTAGCCCTCTTGGAGCGATTGCTGCATGATTGACTCCACTGTCCGGCACGGATAGTCTCGGAGCTCATCGCATCCGCCGTCTGGCTCTCGACTGGGATTCCTTTCCGCCATCAGGGCGAGACAATGCATCCCGACCCCACTTCTGAATCAAATTGTACACACGCACACACACGCACACACACAGTCATGATGTTCGCCGAATTGTTCCGTCTCAACTACGGGCGGCTCGTCGCGTACGCCAAGCGTCTCTTACGCGGGGCGCGGATCCCCGAGTGCGACCACGCCCCCGAGGATGCCGTCCAGGGCGGCTTCCTCATGCTCCTGGATGACGTCGCCAAGGGAAAGCTGAAATCCGTCAACGGATTCGGCGGCTGCAGCGGGCTGTTACGGAAGGCCATCGCTCAGGAGATTATCGACGAGCGAAGACGCCGGGACGCCGTGAAGCGCGGAGGGCGCGGAATCCTGCGCGTTCTGTCGACCGAACCGGAGGTCGACCGGCCAGGAATTCATCGCCCGGCGCGTGCTGTTCCTGTCGCCGCCGATTTCGACCTGCTCGAGAGCGGCAGCCCCGAGCCCAGCGCACTCGTCTGCTCGGACGAGGCGGTCAGGCGGCTGATGGGTCTCGTCGATTCCGAACAGGCGAGGCTCGTCGCGATGCGACTCGAAGGTCTCTCGAACCACGCGATCGCGCAGAGCCTGGGAACGTCCGAGCGAACCATCCGCCGGCGCTTCGAGGAGATTCGCGTCCTCTGGGCCGAGGCCGTGCCGATCGATCTCGATTGATAAGCCGATCGCGATATCATGCACTCGCCGCGTTCCCAAAAATCGCGAGGCCGTGTCCTGGGTGCACGACTTCTTACGAACCTATCAGGATAGAGCGCGTAAGTTTTCCCGAGCGACTCAACGTACCCGAGGGCTACGTCGGCGTGATCTTGAGGTCGAGCTTGGCGGATCGCGCGAGATTCATGGCCGAATGGATCTCCACGCAACTCGAGCGGCGTGCTCAGGCCATGAGCCTCGGCGGCGGAAGCGAAAACCTGCAAGACGAGACACCCGCATGCGAAGAACTAGAAATCGGAGGACTCCTAGGGACAAGCGAATTGTCGTTGGTTGCTGGATGTTCCTGGTCACACGGATCTTCACGGCTTTTTCGGCTCGCTCGGCCTACCTTTCTATAACGGGATGCAGCCCATCAACGACGAACGAAAGCAGCAGCGTAGGCGCGCTCAGTGGTTGCAATTTGACACCGCCCGCTCCTGTCGTGAATCCGACCGCATCAGCCTCCTTGAACTGTAACCCGTCGCAGCGGCCAGATGAAAACTGCACGTTCAGTCACTGGATTCAGGGCTACTGGCTCAATCCAAACAACCTCACCTGGACGTTCATGTGGTCGGACAACTCAGCAGTCCTTCTGACCAACGAGCTCTGTGGATCGCCGGGTCAACCGACGAATTGCACTCACGGGCCATTTTCGATAGTCTATTACGGGAGTTGGCAGGTAAAGCACTATTGGACGGCTTCGTCCGGCGATGTACAGTACCGTTCGTCCGAGATTTCTAGTGTAGCGCTTCGCTGAGTTGGGAACATATCTGATGGTTTATGCGTCTAAGGGTTCATAGGGAGGATGAACCCATGCGGATCGCACCTGTTATCGTGGTTTCCGACGAGGACCGACGCACGCTTGAGCAATGGTCGCGGGGTCGCAAGACGCAGGCGCGACTCGTCCT
>DAIDHE010000200.1 GCA_027459775.1 Planctomycetales bacterium
GGTCGCCCCGGCTCGAGGGTTCTTGATTCGTGGATTCATGGCGCGAGGGCGTGACTTGGGGCCAATATCAAGACGGATCGGCAGTCGGCCGCGGTTCCTCGCCTATTTGAAAGCGTTTCGAGCCCGGATCCGGGTTCCCGACGCGACGACCGGCGACCAACCCCTGAAGCATCGCTCGCTCGGGCGGCTCTATCGCGAGCTCCATGGGCTCTTGCGCGGCCACCGCGCGACGATCGCGCTGGCCCTTCTGGCACTCTCGCTGGCGACGATGCTCAAGCTCATCCCCCCCTTGGCGACCAAGGCGGCCGTCGATTACGCAATGCTCGGTCGACCGCTGCCGGAATCGATCGCCGCGTATCGCCCGCTCTGGATGCCAGACACGCCCAAGATGCGGCTGATCACTCTCACGGCGATCGTGTTCGTGGTCTCGGTGCTGGGGAAGATCCTGGGGCTCGCCAGTCGCTGGCGGGCGACGCAAGCGACCAAGCAGGTCCAGGTCGCGATCAGGCGCAAGGTTTACGAGCACGCCATGCGGCTGCCGCTGCACCGGGTGTATGAGCTCAAATCGGGCGGCGCGTGGAGCCTTTTGCGCGAGGACGCCGGGGGCGTGGGCGAGCTGATCTTCAGCATGCTGTACAACCCCTGGCAGGCGCTCGTGCAATTCGCCGGCGGGGTCGTGGTGATGGCCTTTGTCGATTGGCGGCTCTTGCTCGGGGCGCTCTTCCTGGTTCCCGGGGTCTATTATTCGGACCTGATGTGGAACCGCCGCATCCGACCCTTGTTTCGCGACGTTCGCAAGGAGCGCCAGGACATCGACGCCCAGGTGACCGAGGTCTTCGGCGGCATGCGGGTGGTCCGGGCGTTCGGCCGTCAGAAAAGCGAGTCGGCACGCTTCATGCGCAACAACCACTTCATGACACGGCTCGAGCTCCACGTCTGGAAGCTCTCGAGGATGATCGAGCTCTTATGGGAATTTCTCTTGCCCATGGCCTCGGTGGCGCTGCTCTTGTACGGGGGCCTGCGGGTGATCTCGGGCGAGCTCACGCTGGGCGACCTGATGATGTTCCTCGTGTATCTGGCGATGCTGCTCGAGCCCATGGCCGTACTGGCCACGAGCGTCACCCAGTTTCAAAACAATCTCTCGGGCTTCGATCGCGTGCTCGATCTATTGGCCGAGCCGCGGGAAATGTCCGACGGACCGACCACCCGTCTCGCCGTGCGCAGGGATACCGCGGGGGGGATCGTCCTGCACGACGTCGGGTTCGTTTACCCGGGCACGACCCGGCAAGTGCTCCACAACGTTTCGCTCGAGGTCGAGCCCGGCGAGACGATCGCGCTCGTGGGTCGAAGCGGGTCGGGCAAGACGACGCTCTGTAATCTGATCGCGCGGTTTTACGATCCGACGTCGGGCGCGATCTTCCTCGACGGGGTCGACCTCAAGCGGTACGACGTCGAGAGCTTTCGCCGCTTGCTGGGGATCGTCGAGCAAGACGTCTTCTTGTTCGACGGCACGATCGCGGAGAACATCGCGTACGGCGATCGTTCGAGCGGCCGGTCTCAAGTCGTCCGCGCCGCCCAGGCGGCCAACGCCGATGAATTCATCGAGCGCTTGCCCAAGGGATACGACACCATGATCGGCGAGCGCGGGGTGCGCCTGAGCGGCGGCCAGCGCCAGCGCTTGGCCATCGCCCGAGCGGTCCTGGCCAACCCCCGGCTCTTCATCTTGGACGAGGCCACCAGCAACCTCGACAGTGAAAGCGAGCGGTTGATCCAGCAGAGCCTGGCGCGGATCCTCAAGGGTCGAACGTCGTTCGTGATCGCGCATCGATTGAGCACGATTCGCAACGCCGACCGGATCCTGGTGCTCGATCAGGGGGCCGTCGTGGAATCGGGCGACCATGACGCCCTCATGGCCGACGGCGGCCTTTATCGCGACATGGTCGAGCTCCAGCGGATCGAACAGCGCGACCACGAGCGCTGACGACGTGCGCCGAGCGCGTCCTACTGGGCGGCGCGGGCTTCGATCACGACCGGCACGCCCTTGGCGGGCCGCAGCGTCATCGACGCGAGCGGCCTCACGATCGCGCCTGGGACGAGCCGGGGGCGAAACTTGCGGGCGATCGCGGCCAGGACCAGTACGGTCTCCATCAGGGCGAAATTGTTGCCGATGCAGATCCTGGGCCCGCCGCCAAAGGGAAAATAGGCATATCGCGGAATGCGTTCAAGCAATCCCTCGCCCCAGCGCTCGGGTCGAAACGTCAAGGGATCATCATACCAGCGTGGGTCGCGATGGACGACCCACTGGGGCATGAACACGGTGACGCCCTTGGCGATCGGCCGACCGCCGACCTCGACGGGCTCGATCGCCTCGCGGCCGAGCATCCATCCCGGGGGATAGAGGCGCAGGGTTTCGGCGATCACGTGGCCCGCGTATTTGAGCCGCGGCAGATCGTCGGGGCAGGGGGGTCGGTCGCCCAGCACCAGGTCGATCTCGGCGTGCAGCGCGCGCTCGGCGGTGGGGTTTCGCGCCAGCAGAAACCAGGCCCAGGCCAGCGTGTTGGCCGTGGTTTCATGGCCCGCCATGAAGAGGGTCATGACCTCGTCGCGCAGTTGCTGGTCCGACATCGACCGGCCGCTTTCCTCATCCTGGGCGTGGAGCAGCATCGACAACAGGTCGCCCCGGTCCTCGCCCGAGGTTCTGCGGGTCTTGATGATCTCGGCGAGGATGGATTCGAGCCGGCGGATGGCGCGCAAGACGCGGAGGTTCACCGGAGTCGGCATCCAGTCGGGCGGGGTGATCAGGCTGCCGGTGCGCGCGACGAAGCACTCCATCAAGGTTTCCATGGCGCGGCTGGCCTCGGCCCATTGACCGCCGAGCTCGGCGTCGAAGAGGGTCTTGGCCACGATTTCCAGGGTCAAATGCATCATGTCGTTGTGAATGTCGCGAATCTGGCCGTCGCGCCAATCGGCGATCATCCGCTCCGTGAAATCGACCATGCACTGGCCGTAGGCCTTGATGCGCTCGCGGTGGAACGCCGGCTGGGCCAGCTTTCGTTGCTCGCGCCAGAAATCTCCCTCGCTCGTGAGCAGCCCCTGGCCCAGCGTGCGCCTGGTCTGCCTGAGCCGGTAATGCTTGATGAACTTGCGATTGAGCTCGACCAAGACCTGCTCGATCGCGTCGGGATGATTGACGAAGACGATCTCGCGGCGGCCGAACCGGGCGCTCACGAAATCGCCGTATTTGGCGGCCCAGCGGTCGAGTGTGTTCAGTTGATCGCGGCTGAACTCGCGCTGGTTCCCGAAGAGCCAGGTCCGGGGCGGACCGGGGATGTCGCGGGTCTCGGTCATGATGGTCGTCATCGTGTGATCCTCTAGCTCGATAGGGCGCGCGGATCAAGCCCGTTTCACCGTCGCGCGGGCACGGTTATGATAAGGTTTTGCCGCTTGCGGCGTCTCGAAAAACTCACGGGGAGATCGACGATGGGACTGAATCGGGGAACGTTGTCGCGGCGGGGATTCCTGGACCGCTCGCTCGGGGGCCTGATGGCCGCGGGTTTGCCGGCGTGGTACGCCCGCGAGGTCGCGGCGGCCGAGCTGGCCCAGGCGCCGGCCGATCAAAAGTCCGCGAAGGCGGGCGCGAACGACCACATCGTGATGGCGGCGATCGGAACGGGCGGGCAGGGGACGGGCATCATGAAATGGGCCAAGAGCAAGCCCGGCGTGAAGTTCGTCGCGGTGTGCGACCTGGACGCCGAGCACCGCAAGAAGGCCGCCGGCGTGATCGGCAAGGACTGCCGCGAGTACAAGGATTTCCGCGAGCTGCTGGCCAAGGAGCACGTGAACGCGGTGACGATCGGCACGGTCGACCACTGGCACGCCCTGGTCGCGATCGCCGCGATGAAGGCCGGCTGCGACGTCTATTGCGAAAAGCCGCTCTCGCTCACGATCGAGGAGGGCAAGGCGATGCTCGAGGCGGCGCGGAAATACAAGCGGGTGTTCCAGACCGGCAGCCAACAGCGGTCCGACGCGCGGTATCGCCTGGCGTGCGAGCTGGTACGGAACGGGCGGATTGGCAAGGTCCACACCGTCGAGGCCCGGATCGGCGACAACCCGATCGGCGGCCCGTTCCCCACGACCACGCCACCCGAGGGGCTCGACTGGGACTTCTGGAAAGGCCCCACGGCCGACGTCCCCTATGTCAAGGAGCGCTGTCACTACGAGTTCCGCTGGTGGTACGAATACTCAGGCGGCAAGATGACCGACTGGGGCGCGCACCACAACGACATCGCCCAGTGGGGCCTGGGCAAGGACCACTCGGGGCCGGTCGCGGTCACGGCCGTGGGCGTCGAGCCCTCGAAAAAGCCCAATTCCTACAACTGCCACCCCCACTTCGCGGTGACCTATGAATACGCCGACGGCGCCCGGCTGATCACCACCAGCGACGGCGAGAACGGCAACCGGTTCATCGGCGAGGACGGCTGGATCTTCGTGAACCGCAGCCGCATCGAGGCCAGCGATCCCAAGCTGATCAAGGAGCCGCTCCCCAAGGACGCCCACCGGCTCTACCACTCGAACGACCACATGGGCAACTTCATGGACTGCATCAAGAGCCGCAAGCGGCCCATCTGCGACGTCGAGGTCGGCTATCGCTCGGTCACCGTCTGCCACATTGGCGCGATCGCGCTGCGGCTGGGCATTCCGCTCGAATGGGATCCCAAGGCCGAGAAATTCGTCGGCCCCCGCGCCGACAAGGGCAACGCCATGCTCTCGCGCGAGATGCGCTCGCCCTGGCGGCTCGAGGTCTAGCCCACGACCAATGAAACCCCGCGGGCGCTTGTTCTCAGGCGCTCGCGGGCTCGTCATCGACCGTCTTGGTCGGGTCGATCACGCACCAGATTGCCATCCCGATCAAGGCAACGAATGCATAAATGAAAAATCCCGGATCCCAGCGCGCCCGGCCGGAATAGCCCCATCCCTTCATGACGTCGGCGAACCGGCCCATGAAGAGCTGAGAGGCGATCCCGCCCAGAGCGCCGATCATGTTCATCAGGCCGAAGAGCGCGCCCAGATGGCGGCCGCTGACCTGGGTGGCACTGGCCCACCACGCGGGCACCTGAAGCTGCACTCCCAGGCAGGCGATCGCGACCAGGACCGCCGACGCCGTGATGCCGTCGGTGAAGACGCTGCCGAGAATCCCCGCCGCCGCCAGGCCCGCGCCGAAAACGCTCTGGGCCGTCCGCCCCCATCGGCGACTGCCCGTCGTCCTGGTCAGCCAGTCGGTGAACCACCCACCGAAGAGACATCCCGCCGCCCCCACTCCCAGCACCATGCTCGAAAGCCGCGCCGATTGAACGGGGCTCGCCCCGCGGGCTTCTTGAAGATAGGTTGGATACCAAGAGAACAGCATATAATAGATCGCCGTCATCGTGATCATGGCCCCGCCCAGGCGCCAGACGCCCGGGCAGGCGAAAACGACGCGCCAGGGAATCGGCCCGTGCCTGGCGGCGGCGGCGTGGCCGTCGTGGGGGCGGTCGCCCGCGATGAGTGCGCGCTCCTGGTCGTTCACGGCGGGGTGGTGGGCGGGATCGTCGCGAAACCAGAGATAGAACGCGCCCGCCCAGGCGAGTCCCAAGAGTCCGAAGACGGCGAACGTCCACCGCCAGTCGAGCTGGCCGATGAGCTGCTGCGAGACGATCGGGGCCACGCCGCCACCCAGCAGCATGGCGGTCGTGACCAGTCCCTGGGCCCTGCCGCGGGCTGATTCGGGAAACCAGCCCTTGAGCACCCGCGCGGAATTGGGGAGTGCGCCCGCCTCGCCCGCGCCAAAAAGAAAGCGCACCGCGAGCAGCATCCCGAATCCCGTCGCCGCCCCCGTAAGGGCCGTGAAGGCCGACCACCAGACCACGATTCGCGTGAGCACCCCCCGCGACCCATAACGGTCGCCCCACCGGCCCGAGGGGATCTCGAAAAGACCGTACGCCAGGGTGAACGCGGCCAGGACGAAGCCCATCTGGGTGTCGCTCAGGCCGAGGTCGCTTGTGATCCTGGGGGCGGCCTGGCCGATGCAGACGCGGTCGAGATAGAGCACGAACGTCATCGCGGCCAGGAAGCCGAGTACGCCGTAGCGCACGCGGGTCGGCCGCTCCGGGGGATCGAGGGGGTCGGCCGGGGCGAGCGAAACAGCGGCGGGCTGTTCCGTGTTGGCGGGCTCGTTCATGAACCGGGCTGGCTCCTCGCGTGGGGGTCGGGGTTGTGCGTCTGGGCGCGGGCGGCGAGCTCCGCTCGAGCCTGGGCCATCACATCCTTGATCGCCACCGGCTTGCCCCCCTGGCGCTTGCTCTGGTCGGCCGCCTCCATGAACGCCAGGATCTCGATCGTCTCGTCCAGGCTCACGGGTGGTTTGCCCGTCTTGAAAAAGCGGACGATCTCGACGACCAGGGGCTCATAGCCGCCGTAGCCGCCGCTCTTCACGATCGACTTGCTGCCAAAAACGGTCGCGCCGTAATCGCCCCGGCCCTGGCGAATGCCGCGAAACGTTCCCACCCGGCCGTCGTTCCACACGCCGACGGCCAGGTCGGTCCCCTCGGTCTGGGTTCGCGCCACGGTCTGGCAGCCGACGCCCATGAACGTATACAGAGTCTCAACTCCGTGGATACCATACCAGAACAGGTCCGGATGGTGAGGCTCGAGGTAGCAAGGCGAAAACGCCTCGCAGCCCACGACGGCGCCGACCTTGGGATCGTGGGTCAAGGACGCGATGGCCGGGCTGAAGCGAAGCGACGAGCTGGAAAAGCAGGGGGTCTTGGTCTCACGCGCGAGCGCAGCCAGTGCCAGGCCGTCGACCAGCGTGCCGGCAAAGGGTTTGTCGATGAAGAGCGGCTTCCCGGCCTTGAGCACCGGCCGGGCCTGGTCCAGGTGCGGCCGGCCGTCGACGCTCTCGAGCAAGACGACGTCGACCTGGGCGAGTAATTCGGCGATCGAATCGACGATCGCCACGCCGTGTTTTTCGCGCAGCACCTTGGTGTATTCACCGATGTGGGCGTGGGACGACGGGATGTCGGGGCTGCCGCCGGGAAACGCGGCGGTCACCCGCACGCCGGCCAGCTCGGGTTTGGGCGATTTCGCGTTCAAGAGCCCCGTGAACGCCGTCACGTGCGACGTGTCGAGCCCGATCACGCCAGCGCGAAGAGTCTTCGCGGCCGGTTCTTGTCCGCGGGCCCAGGGCGCGAGAATCGCGAACGCGCACGGCAGCGACACACTCACAATTGATAATAGTTTTCGTCGAGCTCGCATCACGACCCATCCCTCGCGCCAAACCTTGCCACGTTCCCGAGTCGTCCGAGCGACTCCGGGTGAGCCCGCCATCATCGGCCCTGGCGGCCCGCGTTGCAACGTTTTCGCCGGAAAGTGGCGTTCAATGGTCGGGGCGACTACGATGATTCACGCCCAGGCGGGCGCGTGGTTGATCATTCAGGGCTTGATGACGAGGACTCGCGGCGATGCGGCAATGGAACTCTGGCCTTTTCAGCGGATGCGTCGTGAACCGGCTCGTTTCAATCGTGCTTGTCGCCGGGGTGATTGCGACGTGGGTTTCGTCGCGATCGTGTCCGGCGGCCGAGCCAGCGCCCAGGCTGCGGATCCTTGTCGACGCGCGCGACCTGCCGCGGCGGCTCTTGCACGCGCGAATCACGATCCCTTGCAAGGCGGGCAAGCTCGCACTCTGGTTTCCCAAATGGGTCCACGGCACCCACGAGCCGTGCGGGCCGGTCCAGAATATCGCCGGGCTCAAGCTCCACGGGCCGGGCGGCGCGCTCATCCCCTGGCGGCGGGACGAGCTCGAGCTCTATCGCTTTTTGTGCGAGGTCCCCGCGGGGGCGACCCAGATTGAGGTCGAGCTCGACGTCATCTGCAACGAGCCGGCCGTCCAGGCCGCCGGTTACCTGAGCTACGGAAACAAGAAGGTCGGCATGATCAACTGGAGCAACTGTCTGCTCTATCCCGAAGGATTCTCGTGCGACGATATTCAAGCCGAGCTCACGGTTCTCTTGCCCGAGAACTGGGTCTGGGCACCGGCCCTCAAGTCGAGCTCGACCATGAACATGAGCTGGTTCATGTCCACAGGGGCGCACACGTTCCGAGAAACCTTTTCGAAGGTTGGATTCGGCCCCCTTTCTCTGACCGAGCTCGTCGATCGCCCCCTGGTGGGGGGCGTGAATTTCCGCTCGATTCCGCTGGACACCGGCTCTGGACCGCCCGCGTTTCTCGACATCGTCTCCGACTCGCCCGCCGCGCTCGACGTGAATGATCAAGTCGTGCAGCTTTACAGCCGCGTGGTCCAGCAGGCTCAGAGCCTCTTCGGCGCGTGCCATTACCCTGAGTTCCACTTTTTGATCGTCTGCTCGGACGAGCTGGGCTATTTCGGGCTCGAACACCTGACCTCGAGCATCAACGGCCTGCGCGAGCGTGACCTGGTCGACCAGGGGCGGCTCAGGGGATGGGTGGCGAATCTGATCCCCCACGAATACGCTCATTCGTGGTGCGGCAAGTTTCGCCGGCCCGCCGGGATGTGCACGCCCGACTTTCAATCGCCGCAAAAAACCGCGCTGCTCTGGGTTTATGAAGGGCTCGGCGAATACCTGGGCGAGCTCTTGATGGTGCGTTCGGGCTTGATCGCGCCGGCCGAATATCGGCGCACGCTCGCGGCCACGATCGGCTCGCTCTCGCATCGCGAGGGCCGCCGCTGGCGCTCGCTCGAGGACACGGCGATCTCGACCTCAATGCTCCGCGGCCGCAGCCCCAACTGGGACGAGCTCAGGCGCGATCAGGACTATTATTTCGAGGGCATGCTGGTGTGGCTCGAGGCCGACGCGATCATCCGCGAGCAATCGAAAGGCAAGAAAAGCCTCGACGACTTTTGCCGCGAATTCTTCGGCCCCCATTCCACCACGGCGAGCGTGGCGCCTTACGACGAGGCTGAGATCGTGAGGCTCTTGAACGAGCTGGCCGATTTTGATTGGGAGAGCTTTTTCGCCCGCCGGGTCCACCATCCCATGGACTCGCTCCCGCTCGACGTGGTCACGCGCCTGGGCTATCGGGCGTCGTACACCAGCGAGCCCTTCGCCCATCCGATTCGCCGCGGCCGCGGCGGAGTCGACGCCATGGACTCGCTTGGAGTCTCGTTCGACGTCGACGGCCGGGTACTGAACCTCGTACCCGGCAAGCTCGCCGACCAGGCAAAGCTTGGCTTCACGACCAAGGTCGTCGGCGTGAACGGCAAGACGTTGAGCGACGAGCGATTCCAGAACGCCCTCAAGGACAGCACCACCACGCACAAGATCGAGCTCCTGGTCGTCGACGACGACGCGTTCAAGACCGTCGTGCTCGACTATTCCGGCGGCCCGCGGCATTTCGATCTGGCCCGCGACCCAGCCCGGCCCGACCTGCTGGCCGAGATCGCGAAGCCGCGCGCGGTCGAGCCCGCGAAAACGGCCGCGAAACCAGCGCTCGAGCCCCCCAAGGGCTACGTCTGTTTCCGGGCGCTCGATGCGATCAAGATCGACGGGAATCTCGACGAAGAGTCGTGGAAAGCCGCCCCCTGGACCGACGCCTTCGTCGACATCGAGGGCGACGTCCGCCCGCGGCCGCGGGTTCAAACCCGCGCCAAGATGCTCTGGGACGACCGCTATTTCTACGTCGCCGCCCAGCTCGATGAGCCCAACGTCTGGGGCACGCTCACCAAGCACGATTCGGTCATCTTTCACGACAACGATTTCGAGATCTTCATCGATCCCGACGGTGACAACCACGAATATTATGAAATGGAAATCAATGCACTCAACACCGAGTGGGATCTGTTTCTGAAAAAACCCTATCGCGACGGCGGACCAGCCCAAAACGAGTGGGAGATCCCCGGCCTCTTGACCGGCGTTCATGTGAACGGAACCCTGAACGACCCCCTCGATCTCGACGCCGGTTGGACCGTCGAATTCGCCATCCCCTGGAAAGTCCTCGCGGAATTCGCCCACCGGGCCACCCCGATTCCCGTGGACGGCGATCAGTGGCGGATCAATTTCTCCCGCGTCGAATGGCGGCACATGATCAAGGATGGGAAATATGAAAAGGTTCCCAACACCCCCGAAAACAACTGGGTCTGGTCGCCCCAGGGCGCGATCGACATGCATCGACCCGAGCGCTGGGGGTTCGTGCAGTTCTCGATCTTGCCCGTCGGCCGCGAGGGCGCGACCTTCAAGCTCGACCCCACCCTGGCCATTCGCGATCAACTCATGGAGATCTATCAAGCCCAGCGCACGTTTCACGACAAAAACAAGCGCTGGGCCGCGACGGTCGACGAGCTCAAGCAGCCGGTACGATCGCCCGCCGAGCTGCACTTGACCAAGAACGGCTACCGCGCGGAGATCAAGTACACGCCGCCCGGCGGCCCGGCGTCGATCTTGTCGATCGAGCAAGATTCGCGGATTCAGTCGCGGCCGGCGAACTCGCCCGACGCGACCTCCCAGTCGTCGCCGAAATAGCCGGCCGAGACGATCGTGGCGGCGCTCTTGCCTGGATTGGGGGCGCGTACGACGAAGCAATCGGGATAGGCGACGCCCGAGGTGAAATAGGGGAGATGCTCGGTGAGCCGCCGGCCCCGCGGGCCCGAGCCGGCGACGACGGCGACCGAGCCCCGGCCATCAAGGCGAGGGCGAACGAACAGGCACGCCAGGTCGTCGCCCTCGATCACCCGCCCGCCGATCTCGATCCGTCCGCGGCCGACCTGGACCGGGCTCTCCGCGAGCAGGACTGGCCAGGCGGCGTTGCTCGTCTGGTCGCCGTACAGAATCACTCCACGGTCGCGAAGGGCCGCGCCCTCCTTCACGAAATCGATGTCGCGAACGAGGTCGACCGAGCCGTTGCCGCGATACCAGAAGGCCTCGGCGTCCTCGAGCGCCCGGGCGAGCGCCCAGGCGTTTTCCTCGGCATCGCCCTTGGTTCCCACGACCTGTACGAAGCGATCGCGAAAGGCGGCCTTGAACGGTCCCATGCGCTCCGGGGTCTTACGGATTCCCTGATCCGGCTCGGCCGCGACCGACCACGAATCGCCGGCCTTCGTTAGCCGGATCGGGCGCGATCCAGTCTTCTCCGCCGATCCCGGCGACAACTTGCCTGGCGACTTCCCGTCGAGCTCGACCGTGATCACGGCCGATTCGCCCGGCTTTCCAAACACGGCGGCGACGTCGAGCGTGAGCCGGGCCACGTTTTCGGTCGTCCCGCGAATCACGAGTTTCTCGCGGTCGCGCTCGAGATGGATCGCGCTCTTCGTCGCCGGCTTGGCCGCCCCTTCAATCGCCGCCCAGCGCATCCGATTCGACACCCCTGGGCTGGCGGTGACGAAGTCGATCCGGGCCACGTCGGTGGAGGGTGGAATCACACGCGATTCCAGAAACGCGAACAAGGGCGGCCAGTCGACGCAGGCGTTTCCCCACCAGTGGCCCGCGCGGGGCTGTTCGTGATAGGCGAAATCGGGGTGAAACTCGCCGAGCGCCCGCCGCATGATCCGCGCCTGATCGACCGGTACGTTGTCGTCGGCGTCGCCATGGAGGATGTAAACGCCGTTCGGGGTCAAATTCTGCACGAGAGCCAATGTGTCGCTGGCCCCGGTCGAGCGGACGAGCAGGCGCTCGACGGCGTCCGTGGATTCCGATCGCCTGAGCCCTGCATACGAGAACATGCTCACCCATCCCGCCGAGGGGGCGATCGCCGCGAATCGGTCGGGAAAGGTCACGCCCAGATGCCACGTCCCGTGCCCGCCCATCGAGTGGCCGGTCAGGTAGGTTCGCGACCGATCCACGGGGAATAGGGCCTGGGCTTGGTCGAGCACTTCCAGGGCGTCGAGCCGGCCCCAGTCTTCCCAGTCGAAGCCGTACGGCCGGCGATTGGTCGGCGCGACGATATAGAGCCCCGGCTTGGCCGCGTACGCCCGAGCCTGGCCGATCGCCTCGACCCCCGCGCCATGCAGCGTCAGGACCAGTCCCGGCTTCGCGGCCGGCGATCCAGCCTTCGCCGGAAGCGGCGGCACAACCGCGTAATACTGAACGCTGCCGTCGATCGCGCTGCGGAACGTCCGCTTGTGCGTCTGGTCGGGACGCCGCGACTGAAGCGTGATCGACGCCGTATCGAGCACCTTCGAGCTCGATGAGTGCTCTTCCAGGCTGAGCGCGACCACACAGTCGCCTTCCGCCGCGGGAGCGGGCCCGCGGATCGCGAAGCCAACCTTGCGGGTCGAGACGGGCGCGAGCAAGGGAACCCTGGTCCGAACGGTCGCGCCCGATGGGAGCGCGGCCGTAAGCTCGAGATCGTCGCGCCAACGGTCGGCGGCGTTCACGACGATGACGGCGGCCTCGATTTCGAGTGGAGCGCCCAAGAGCAAGTCGGGGGTCGTCGGGTCGGCCAGATCCAGAAAAGCCTGCGCTTTCGGAGGGGTGAGTCGGGCCTTGAGCGCTCCCCGGCCCAGGGCAAAGAGCAGGGAATTGGCCCCTTTCTCGAGCCGGACGGGCAGATGGGTGATGCCACTGCCATAGACGTCGCCGACCCGAGGCGCTCCATTCACGCGCGCCATCGAAAACCCCGACGCTTCCAGGATCATGATCTTGGCCGTGTCGCTGGCCACGGTCGCGGCGAGGTAGCCGCCGCGAAATCCAGCGCGCGAAAATGAGCCGTCGGGGTTCGCGTGGATCGCTTTCCAGCGTTCGGCGCTTCCAGGCGCGAGGGGATCGCCTTCCTTGGGTGAAGTCCACGGACCTGAAACCAGCCGCTCGGCCACGGCGTCGAGCGCGACGGCCTCGCGACGACCGCGCGGACCGGCCGAAATAGCCAGCCCATCCTTGATCTCGATCACGCCGGCCGGCGGATCGGGCCGGGCGACCGCGGTGCGCGGAAGCCCGCATTCCATCAAAAGTGCGATTATCGCGAGCCGTTGTACGCGGTTCATGGTTCTTCCTTGCGGCGCGTGATCATTCATGGTGGGGATCGGCCAGGCGGCGATATCCGCCTGCGAAATAGAGGAGTGGAAGCCCTTCGCGCGCCTCGCCGGCGACGATCTCGCCGATGAAAACCTCGTGGTCGCCTCCGGGAAGGACGTCGATCACCCGGCAATCGACGAAACCCAGACCGCCCGCGAGGATTGGCGCTCCGGTCGAGGCCGTCGCCCACTCCAGGTCGCCAAACTCCTTGGGGCCCGGCGTCGCGAACCGCCGCGAGATTGCCTCCTGGTCGAGCGCCAGGATGTTTACCGCGAAACAGCGGTTTTGCCTGAGATACTCGAGCGAGGCCGCATGCTTATCGATCGCGACCAGTATCAGGGGAGGGTCGAGCGAGAGCGAGGCCACGGCATTGGCCGTGAGCCCGTGCAAACCCGCCGGCCCATCGGTCGTCACCACCGTAACCCCGGTGGCGAACCGGCCCATGATCTTGCGCTGCTTTGGGGAATCAAAAGGCATTGGCGATCTCGCGCGCGAGGAAACCGCCCTTGCGTCGGACGGCCCAGGGAATCGTCGTGAAGACCAATTCTATAGCACGGCCGCGATGGGGGGGAAACAGCGGTAAAAAAACCCGCGACGCTCGCTCCCGTCGTCAAACGGAGGAACCGCGACGAAGCCGATACTTGAGCCCGGTCGCGAAAAAGCAAGCCGAGGCGGTGACGCCGAAGATCAGGGGCGCGAACCGGGGAAACGCCGCCATGGGAAAAACGGCCAGAAAGGTGACGGCGGCCTGGATGTAATAGCTCCCCGAGAGCACGCCGGCCTTGATCATGAAGAGCATCCCGTTGGTCACGGCGATCATGGGGGCGAGCTTGAGGACCGGGAGATCGAGCAGCCATTCGACCAGGAACACCAGGTTGATGGCCACGACGCCCGCGCCCCAGATGTGCGCGAGCTGGCGCTCGACAAAGCGGATCGGCCCGCCCCGGCGCCGCAGCGCCCAGAAGATCGCGGCCCAGCCGCAGAGCCCGATGGTGAAGATCATCACATAGGGCCAGCGCTCTTGTACCCCCCTCAGATAAAGCCAGTTGGTCGCGGCAAAGAAGACGAGCAGGGCGATGCTGTGATAGATCCACAAGAGCCCCCAATTCTCGAGCACGGTCGCATGGTGGGTCTCGCCCAGCAGTCGTGAGGCCAGAGCCGGAAGGCTGGTCGAGCGTGCCTGGACCGGGTCGCCGCGCAGAAACGCCTCGAGGTCGTCGGCCAGCGCGGCCGCCGTCGTGTAACGCAGGAATGGGTTCTTATCCAAACACTTGAGCACAATCATCTCAAGATCGCGATTGAGCTTGGGGTTGAGCGCGCGCGGCGAGACGGGGTCGTTCTCGAGTGCAAGGAGCAGCGTTTCGACAGGGGTGGAAGCCTGAAACGGGGGTCGACCGGTCAGCATATGATACAGGATCGCACCCAGGCCGTAGACGTCGCCCGACGCCGCGGGGGCTGGCCGACGGCCCGAGTC
>DAIDHE010000226.1 GCA_027459775.1 Planctomycetales bacterium
AACCCGAACTCGACGGCGCGGGCGGCGGCTTTCATCCCCGGCGTGTCGACATTCACCAGCACCGCGGGCGCTCCGTGATAGGTGATCAGCCGGCTCCGAACGCCGGGCGGGGTCGAGCGCTCGACATGCTCGCGGACCAGCCGCTCGATCACCGCCGGATCCTGGTCGGGAACCAGCCGGAAGCTGAGCTTGGCCCCCGCGGTCCACGGCAGCACCGTCTTGGGCCCCGGCCCCGAATACCCCCCCCACAGACCGTGGACGTCGCACGTCGGCCGCGCACCCTTGCGCTCGAGGGTCGTATAACCCTCTTCGCCCACCAGGGCCGGAACCTTGAGGTCGGCCTGGAAATCCTTTTCGGAAAACGGCAACTGGGCGAACTCGTCGCGCTCCCATTTCTCGAGCGGCCGGACCGCGTCGTAAAACCCCGCGACCTGGATCCGCCCGTCGGGCGACTTGAGACTCGCCAGGATCACGCAAAGCGCGTTCAAGGGGTTGGCGACCGCGCCGCCAAAGGTTCCCGAATGCAAATCCCGGTCGGACCCGGTCACCGTGAGCTCGAAATAGACGAGCCCCCGCAGTCCGTAAGTCACCGCCGGAACCCCGGGCGCGAACTGGCTGGTGTCGGAGATGACCGCGTAATCACAGGCCAGCCGCGGGGCCCACTCCGCCATGTATTTCTCGAGATTCGCTCCGCCGACCTCTTCCTCGCCCTCGATCACGTACTTGACGTTGACCGGCAGGCCGCCCGTGGTCTTGAGCCACGCCTCGGCGGCCTTCAAGTGCGTGAACATTTGACCCTTGTCGTCGGTCGCGCCGCGGGCGTACAGGTTGCCATTTCGCTCGGTGGGCTCGAAGGGAGGCGAGAGCCAGGGCTCGAGCGGCTCGGCGGGCTGCACGTCGTAATGGCCGTAAACCAGCAGGGTCGGCTGACCCGGGGCGCCATTCCACTCCGCGTGTACGATCGGGTGCCCCGCGGTCTCGACAAGCGCGGCCTCGAGCCCCATCGCCCGCATGTCGTCACGCAGGAATTCGGCCGCCCTGCGCGTGTCGGCGTTGTGAGCCGGCTGGGCGCTGACGCTCGGGATCCGGATCAGCTCCTTGAGCCCCTCGACGAAGGCCCCGCGATGCTCCGCCAGATACTTTTCAACCCGATCCCAGGCCATGATTCATACCCCTCGTGGAACCTGGTTACTCGCTCACACGCATTCTCGCATCGTCCTGTATTCAAGGGCTCTTCGCCGTTGCCGGAAAGCGGCGGCGAGGGCGCGAATTCCCAGTATATCAGCGCGCGGGCCGGTGAGCGACGCCCTCAAGAATCGCCTTCTGGCCACATTGCGGGGGCGATGTTGATTTCCCGAATCAAGGGCCTGGTTTTTTTGATTCGGAGGGGTTGTGCTCACCACCAGCCAATGCTTACAAAATGGAGACGGCGCGATTGTACGGTTGACTTCCCGTTTCGAGAGCCCATATTTTTCAAACTTGACTCAAGTTTCGCCGAGATCGCGCCGCTCCAATCTTTCTCCTGGTTTTTCTCGTTCCGGTATTGCATTTGCGTGATGGGGGGATGAGCGTCCTCGCGAGGGTCGTGAGGTTCCCTCCGGTTCTCGTCGACACGGGGTTTAGGTGGGGCGGGACGGTTGCGGCGGGGTGGTGAAAAACGTGGTTCGTCGCCGGTTTTGAATCCTTGCGTGTTATATATGAAAGGGTCGCGCGAGAGCGTTGCCAATGGAAAGGCGCCCGTACCCGGGGTAGGTCAAGACTCCCTTGGGCGCGGTGTCAAACGGATGCCTGGGATGGCACAGCTTGGGAATGACACCCAAGACCGTTTGGCGCGGTGGCCGAGGTTTTGAGTCACGAGATTCCGGGTGTTCGTCGCGGTTTAGGAGGGGGGCCTTTCAATGAGTTTTCTTCAGCGCTTTCTCGAGCGCGTCTTGCGCAATAATCCATCTCGCGTTGCTCGCACGAGCTTTGACGATTTGAGCCAGGATCAACTGGACGCCCATCTGCGCGTCGGCCGGTATGGCAACTTCTTGTTGACGGACGCGGTTCGTCCCTCGATCGGACTGGACGTGGTACCGCGGCCGGGCTATCGCCGCGACACGTATCGCGACCCCGAGAGCGGCAATCGGATGCCGGTGCTGGCGGCCTCGGTCTCGGCCGAGCAGCTTTTCGAGGTGTTCATGGACCTGCTCGACCCCTTGGGCGAGGTCGTCGACGTGGTGATGGAGTCCAGCCACGACAGCGAGCCCGGCTCGCACTCAGACCTGTATCGCGAGCACATCGACACGGTGATCTTGAAGAGCACGCTCTACGACTACGAGCAGCTTTTGATGCACGACGGCTGCACGGGGGTGGCCGCCCTCAACCCCGGCGGCCCCACGGAGGTGCAGTTTGACGAACACAAGCTGCTCTTCATCTACGCCCACGACCTTCGTCCTTTCGAAGAAATCCTAGTTCAGCACGGGCTCAAGCGCGACGACACGTTGAAATTTATCTCCGAGGCCGAGCACCTGCACTCGACCGACGACGAGCACGTCGAGCAATTCCAGGAGCTCGTCTACCGTCTTGGCATCGACCACCAAGAGTATTCGCATCTGACCGAGTGCTGATCCCCGGCCCCGACCCCGCGAACCGCCACGGGCGGAGCGTCCCAACACCAGGACGCGCCGCCCGTTTTTTCGTTGGGGGCGATTCCCTGCATTTCCACGATCCTGGCCGGATTCATGCCTGGAGTCTTGTTGACGATTGAGGTTGACGTGAGAAACCGGTTATAATGGATGCAAGTTCAATGTGCGCTTGGTCGCTTGGACGAGGCGGTCATGGATTTTCGGTTCGATTCGAAAAAGACGACCCAGGCGGCGGCGTTTCTCCTCATGCTGGGTGGAGGGGTGATGAGCCGCATGCGCCTGCTCAAATTGCTCTACATTGTTGATCGCGAGCTGCTTGCCAGCAAGGGTCGTACGCTGACCGGCGATCGAGCGACGGCGATGAACCAGGGACCGGTGCTGACTCATACCTATGACCTGATCAAAGGCGACGCGCAATCGCCCGACGATTGGAATCGGTATCTCCGATCGGTGAACAAAAAGCTGGTTTCGCTGGGAGATCCGGGCCGAGGCGAGCTCTCCCCGAGGGAGGTTGAAAAGCTCAAGGAAGTCAGCAACCGCTATCGCGACATCTCGACGGGTGGGCTCTCCGCGCTGACTTATGAGTTCCCGGAGTGGGTCAAGAGGTTCGTGCCGGACAGTCGTCGACCGATTCCCTGGACGGACGCCTTGGAAGCCATGGGGTGCGCTGACAAGATCGCCGCATTCGAGGAGAAGCTCGCCGAGCAGAATCAGATCGATTCGGTTTTTGCCTTGCCTTCCGTCGTCAAGCTCGAGACGGGGGCGTGACGGCGAAGGGTGGCGACGCCTTCAGGCTTGTCGGCGTCGCCGACCGGCACACGTGGGTCGTTCTGACCGATCCCCCCCAGCACGCCGACCAAATCCTGATCGTGAGCTTCACGAGCTTCACGCCTGGGATTGGGATGGACGACGCGTGCGTCGTGGAAACGAGTGAATACTCGATCCTGGCGAACAGGTCTTGCATCTACTATGAAGACATAAAAGAGTTATCGTTAAAATGATCTCGAGGCGCTCGCCAGGGCTGGACGGCTTCAAAAACGCGCGGCGGTTCCAGCCGCGCTCTTGGGGCGGATCAGGAACGGGGCCATGATCTCCAGCGATTGCAAGGAAAAGCACAAGCAGGTTCTCTTGAACCAGGGACTCGTCACGAAGCCATCGTGAGAAAAAAGAGACCTTGGGGTCATGGCTCGCCACCCCGGGCCGCGGCTTGGCTCTCGCGGTTTCCCCGCGCATCTCAATGTTTTCGCCTCACGGACTGTCGATCGGAGTGGTCATGATCCGATCGTTCGTGCGTGTCTCAGCTGGAACACTCACCCGGGCCCGGTACTTGCGACCTCCGACTTCAGGATTCCCTCCCGACGTTCAGGCAAGGAGCGCTTAGCAAGCTCGAAGTGGGCAGGATCGTCGAAAGGTACTCGCCGTGCTCCTGGGGATCCTCGTTGTTACGCTTGAACCCACCCACTCGATCTCGGACGGCAGCCTGCGCGACTCATGCACAAGACCGACGAGAGACTCCGCCGGAACCTGTGTCGTCATGCGTCCGCCCCCACGACGGCCGTTGCCATGTCCTGGACCTCGACGTCTTGGTCACGGTGGGCGCGGCCCGCGGCTTGGCCCCCCCGCTCATGGTGCGTCCGTGCCTCGCACCGTCCCCCCGCGACGACGTCACTCAGAGACACCATTCACCAATTCCGCGGCGAAGGCCGCTTGGGCGACGGACGTCTCGGCCAGGCGCCGTCTCGAACGGCTCGCGCGCAACGCCGGCTTTCGACCCGGCACTCACGGCGTTTCCTGGCCCTGGGCTCCGACCGCCGCGGCGGCGCGGCTTTGACGGGCGGCATCCAGCAGGGCGACCAGGTCGCCCCGGTGCGCCCGGAAACTCTCGAGCGTGTACCCGTCCAGAACCTGCAAGAACGCCTGCTGCGCCCGATGAAGCGCGCCCTTCAGCCCACACGCGGGCGCGATCGGGCAAGTGTTGGTCTCGAGGTCGAAACACTCCACCAACTTGAAATGCGGCTCCGTCCGCCGCACCAGCCAACCCACGTTGATCGCCTCGGGCGCCATCGCCAGCCGCATCCCACCTCCTCGACCACGCTGCGACTCAATCACCCCCAGCTCCGTCAAGGCCCCCACCACCTTCACCAGATGATGCCGCGAAATCCCATACGCCTGCCCAACCTCGTCCACCGAGACCAACCGACCCGGATGACAGGCCAGATACAAAACCAACCGCAAACCATAATCCGAAAACTGCGTCAAATGCACGGCGACAACCCACTCCCAAAAAAGCCGCCAACCCCTTGACCCCACCCCCCATGATGGTAATATGGATGTGGAATACGTATTTGTGGCCTTGGCGATTGATCGATTCCATAGTATCGCGATCCGGGCCTTCGGGGTGAAGCGGGTCGGGGGGAACATCTCGATGGCACGGGGGTCGCTGAAGCTCGGACGCGGGGTCGGGGCTCTGGGAGTGGCGCTGGCGGCGATCGCGGCCGGCTCGGGCTGGGGGCAGGATATCGAGCGCGCGCCGATCCATTACAGCACGGCCGCCCGGCACAACCCGGTCGAGACGCTGCGCGAACGGCTCGAATTGGGCACGCAGAGCCTGGCGTTTGACGCCAAGCTCGGATACCTGCCAGCGGTGCTGCGCGCGCTCGACATCCCCGAATCGTCGCAGGTGCTCGTCTTCTCCAAGACCAGCCTTCAGCGCGAGCGGATCTCGCCCGCGACGCCCCGCGCGCTCTACTTCAATGATGACGTGTTGATCGGTTTCTGCCAGGGAGGGCGGGTGCTCGAGATGTCGGCGGCCGACCCCGCCGTCGGCACCGCCTTTTACACGCTGGACCAGGCCCGATCGAAATCGCCCGCGCCGGTGCGCCAGACCGAATCGTGCTTGCTCTGCCATAGCTCGTCGGCCAACCAGGGGATGCCCGGCCATCTGGTGCGGTCGCTCTACATCGACCACCGCGGCAACCCGATGCTCGCCGCCGGCTCGTTTCGCACCGATCACACGAGCCCGATCGCCGAGCGCTGGGGCGGCTGGTACGTGACCGGCACCAGCGGACGACAAAAACACATGGGGAACATGATCTGCGAAGGGTCCAGCCGCCCGCGCTCGATCGACAATTCCGAAGGCGTCAACGTGGTCGACCTCGCGTCGCGAATCACGACCGCCGATTACCTGACCCCCCACAGCGACATCGTGGCGCTCATGGTGCTCGAGCACCAGGCCGGCATGCTCAATCGGCTGGCGCGGGCGAGCCTCGAAACGCAAATGGCCCTGGATTACGAGCGTGATCTCAACAAAGCGCTCGGCCGGCCGCTCGGCGAACGCTCCGAAAGCACCCTCTCGCGGATTCATGGAGTCGGCGACGCGGTCGTCGAGTACATGCTCTTCGCCGACGAGGCGCGGCTGACCGACCCCATCAAGGGAACCTCGACGTTCGCCGTCGATTTCGCCAGGCGCGGCCGCCGCGACAGCCAGGGCCGGTCGCTCCGCGACCTCGATCTCAAGACCCGGTTGTTCCGCTACCCGTGCAGCTTTCTCATCGAGTCGCGGGCGTTCGACACGCTCCCCGCCCTAGTCAAGGATTATATCCTCAAGCGGCTCTGGGAGATTCTGAACGGGCGGGAGAATCCCAAGGGCGGCCCGAGCGCGGGCGATCGCGCGGCGATCTTGCGGATTCTGCTCGAGACCAAGCCCGACCTGCCGGACTACTGGAAGACGACCACGAGCCGGCGCTGATCGCGTGCTCCGCGCGAGCGTCGCTCTTTTAGCGCTTGCTCTTGGTCTTGCGCGGTAGTGTCAGCCACGCCGAGAGCACGCGGCCGACCTCGGCAAGGCTCTGGGCCGAGCAATTCTCGGGCAGGTCGTCGGCCTTGTGCCAGTAAGGGTAATCGAAGTCGATGATGTCGATCGTCGGGATGCCGACGTTGTTGAGGGGCAGATGATCGTCCAGAACCTCGCGGCCCTCGGTGAAGCGAAACGATTTCGCGCCGAGCTGCCGCGCGACACCCCAGACCTCGCGGACCAGGTCCGGGGCGAGCTTGAGGCTGTTGGGCTCTTGGGCAAGCGCCAGGTTCGTTCCGCCGACCATGTCGAGCACGAAGCCCGCGACGTAGCGGAACCTGGGCCGACCGCGCTCGAGCTGGTCGGCGTAACGACGGGCGAATTCCTTCGAACCCAGGAAGTACTCGCCCTGGCGGGGGTTGTTGCCATAGACCAGTTCTTCGCCGTCAAAGAGCACCAGGTCGACGCCCCAGGGGCACTTGAGATCGTTCAGGTGATGCGCGAGCTCCATCAGCAGGGCGACCCCCGACGCGCCGTCGTTCGCGCCCAGGAACGGCATCTTGTGCCGAACGGGGTCGACCTCCTCGTCAGGCTCGGGCCGGGTGTCGTAATGGGCGCTCAACACGACCCGCTGGAGCTTCTCGGGATGCCACGAGCCGACCAGATTGGCCATGTCGACCCGCTTGCCCGTGAGCGGATGCCGGGTGCGAAACGGCTGCTCCTTGACGGTCGCCCCATACTTGACGAAATGGTCCGAGACGAGCTGGCGCTGGCGGTTGTTGACCTCGGTCCCGGCCGGCCGCGGGCCCAGATCGCACAGTTGCTTCAGATAACCATAGGCTCGAGCGCCGTCGATGGGTGCTGGTGACGCGGCCATGAGAGCGCTCGCCTCCGCGTTTCGCCAGGACGGGATCAGGGGCAGCACCAGAAGAAACGTCGCCACGACCACGACCGGGGTGACGGCCAGGCCGATCCAGAGCTTGACTCCCGAGACTCGCTTTCGCGGCGGCGACGACATTGGGCTCGCTCCTTCCCAAACCATGGAACACATTTAATACATGCTCACGCGGTGAGCTGAGGATGGGTTTCGAGAAGGTCCGCCAGCCGTTCCATCGGCAGGCCGACGACGTTGGTGAAACTCCCTCCGGCGACACGGACGAAGGGGTCGTCGTCTTGCACGCCGTAGGCGCCGGCCTTGCCCCGCCAGCGTTCCGAGTCCAGATGCCGGGCTCGTTCGGCGGGGGTGAGCGGGCGCATGCGGACGAGGCTTTTTTCGATGGCGCCCGCGAAATAGGCGCGATCGGCGCGGAACAGGCAGAGCCCGGTGACGACCAGGGTGTCGCGCCCTTCTTGCAGGCGGATCATGCGTTCGGCGTCGGCGCGGTCGAGGGGTTTATTGAGGATCTCGTCGTCGACCGCGCACAGCGTATCGGCGGCCAGGATCAGGCCGCGGGTGTGGCGGGCGGCGACGGTGAGGGCTTTTTGAAAGGCCAGGAGGGCCGCATGGCTTTCGGGGTGCGCGCCGGGCTTGGGGTCGGGTTCGTCAAAATCGGGCGGGTCGACGTCGAGCGGATAGCCGGCCTCCTCGAGAAGCTGCCGCCGCCGGGGCGACGCACTGGCGAGAATCAGCGGCGGTTTCATGGCTCGGAACGCGGCCTCGCGGGCTCGGTGGAAAAAACAGCACTCTCGACGCCTGATCCTACCCCCAGAGGCCCCTTGCCAACAAGCCGGAAACCGGCCACTCTGTGGGGGAACCGCCGCGGAACCGCATGGGAGACCCCCGCCACAATGGCCAATCCGACCGATATCGAGCTCGTGGGCCTCGAGCTGTACTTGATCCCGATCAAGACTCGCGTGCCGCTCAAGTTTGGTCCCGAGGTCACGACCGAGGTCGTCTGCGCGCGAGTGCGGGCGACGGTCGCGGGCGCGGGCGGCCGCAAGGCGGCCGGCTGGGG
>DAIDHE010000228.1 GCA_027459775.1 Planctomycetales bacterium
TTTCGCCGCAGCAGCTCACGCCGCCGGCGACCACGCCGAGCGTGCCCAGCGTTCAGCCCCAACAGATTCCCGAGCCCAGCACGCTGTTTATCGCGACGGTGCTGATCGGTTTCGCCTTCCGAAGGTCAGCACTCGCCAGGCAATCGGCCTGAATCTTCGCGGCGTCGCTCCGGGGGCGGGTTCTATGTTAGATTGCTCATGCCCCGAACCCGCCGGGACGCCCGGGCGTCGGATCAGGGAGGGGCTTTCGAGAGACATCGCGGCGAACCAGAGGCGAGGGTCCACGTGGCGCGTTTTTTCATCACGACGGCGATCGACTATCCCAACAGCCGGCCCCACATCGGGACGGCGTTCGAGAAGATCGGCGCGGACGCGCAGGCGCGATTTCGCCGCATGGAGGGAGACCAGGTCTTCTTCCTGATGGGCAACGACGAAAACACGATCAAGGTCCCCCAAAAGGCGCGTGAGCTGGGGCTCGAGCCCAAGCCTTACGTCGACGAGATGGCCCGCCAGTTCCAGGACGTCTGGCGCGCGCTCGACATCTCGTTCGACGATTTCATCCAGACCAGCGAGCCGCGGCATCATGCGGCCTGCCAGCGGTTCATCCAGGCCGTTTTCGACGCGGGCGACATCTACAAGAGCGTCTACAAGGGGCACTACTGCAACGGATGCGAGACATTCAAGACGGATAAAGAGGTCGAGGAGTCGGGCGGGCGCTGTCCCAACCACCCGAATGCGCCCCTGGTCTGGGTCGAGGAAGACAACTTTTTTTTCAAGCTCTCGGCCTATCGCGACCGGCTGCTCGATCATTACGCCCGCAACCCTGACTTCATCCAGCCCGAGAGTCGCAAGAACGAGATCGTGAACCTGGTCGAAAGCGAGCTCAAGGACGTCGCCATCACCCGCAAGGGATTTGAATGGGGCATCAAGACGCCCTTCGATCCCTCGCAAACCATCTACGTCTGGTTCGACGCCTTGCTCAATTACATTACCGCGGCGGGCTATGGTTCCGATCCCGACCGCTTCGCCCAGGTCTGGCCGGCGGACGTTCATGTGATCGGCAAGGACATCACACGCTTTCACTGCGCGCTGTGGCCGGCCATGCTGATGTCGGCCGGGCTGCCCTTGCCCAGGCGCGTCTTTGGCCATGGCTTCGTCTATCGCAAAAACGAAGCCACCGGCGAGATCCAGAAGCTGTCCAAGAGCTTGGGCAACGTCGTCGATCCGATGGAGCTGATCGAGCGATTCTCTTCCGAGGCGTTTCGTTATTATTTCCTCAGCCAGTGCCCCTTCGGCGGCGACGGCGAATTCTCGTTCGAGCGCTTCGCCGAGACCTACAACAGCGGCCTGGCTAACAACCTGGGCAATCTCTACAGCCGAATCTTGACGATGTGCCTCAAGTATTTCGGCGGGGTGCTCGACGGGGCGGACGCGGTCGACGCCCGCGCCTGGACCAAGGGGGCCGATTTCCCGGCCCTGATGGACGAGCTGCGCAGCCTGATCGGCGCGTTTGAATACAGCGCGGCCTTGCAGCGGATCGGGCGCGAGGTCGTCGATCCGGCCAATCGTTACATCCAGGAGACCGAGCCGTTCAAGCTGGCCAAGACGGACCTGGCCGCGTGCAAGGCCGTGCTGGTCAACCTGGCGGAATGGCTGCGGGTCGCGGCGATCCTGTTCAAGCCATTCCTGCCGCGCACGGCCCTGACCTTTTACCAGGCGTTCAATTTCGAGGAATCCCAGCCCTGGACCGAAGTCTCGTATCGTGACGCGGCCGCCCACCGACCGATCACTGTCCTGCGGGTGACCGCACCGACCACGGGGGGGAAGCCCGCGCCCCTTTTTCCCAAGATCGAGATCGGGATTGGGACGGGGTAAAAGAGTGTAAAGCCTTGCCGGGAATGGAGAATTCGCCTCGCCACACGTCCGGGATCTGTTATATAAGATCCGTCAGTCACGCGAGGTCGCGGAGGATTGTCAAGGACGACGCCCGTGACGAGGCAGATGACCCCCGGAGGCGGGACCGCTCTCTCGAGGTCGCCAAGGAAGGAGTGCGAGGGCATGGAGGATCAGAGACGAACGCTGGTCGTGCTCCTCTCGATGCATCGGTCGGGCTCGAGCCTGACGGCGCAGACTTTTCAGCGCATGGGCATGTCGCTCGGCCCGTTCGAGCTCAACGGCGCGGCCCCGAGTAATCCCTACTGCCATTTCGAGTCGGTGCCGTTCTTACTGCTCAACGATCAAGTGCAATCGCTGGCCCACGGCTTCAAGGCCGACCTGCCTGACTCGGCCGATGTGCTGGCACGGTTCGTGGCGTCCCAAGGCGCGTGGGGCGACGACGTTCATATTCCCGAGGAGCTCTACGACGAGGGCCGGGTGCTCGTGCAAGCGCTCGTCGATTCCGCGCCCATCTCGGGATTCAAGGATCCCCGAACGGTGCTTGCGTGGCCCTTCTGGCGGCGCGTTTTCGAGTCGTTTCCCCAGGTTCGGATCGTCCCTGTGGGACTGGTCCGTTCGCCCCACGAAATGGCCATGAGCCTGGTCAGCAGGCGCAAGGGATGTCTGTCGTACTGGGACTCGCTCGACGTGGTCGGGGTCCATCTGGGACAGCTGCGTGCGATCCTGGACGAGTTCCCTGATCATCCGCCGTGCCTGTGCTTTGGCCCCACGTATCTGAAAACGCTCGAGGGGGTCGTCCCCCGTTGCGGGCTGACGTGGCACGCGGTCACCGCGGTCGACGTCTTCGACCCCTCGTGCGTTCACCACGAGCCGGCGACGGTCGCCCACCAGGCGCAGGCGCATTTCGAGGCGCTGCGCGGCGAACCGGCGGTCAGGTTCGAGCTGCCGGCCAATCTCGAGCGGCTCGAGGCCGACGCGCGGGCGCTCGAGCGAATGCGGCTCGGCGAATGGCGAAAGGTGCAAGAGCAGCTCGATCACCTGCAAGAGCAGCTTCGTCTCACCGACTCCCGCCGCGATCACGCCGAGAACGCCCTCCACGCCGCAACCGCCCAGCTCGCCGAGCGCGAGGCACATTTGAACGACGCCCACGACCGTCTGAGCCAGGCCTGGGCTCAGTTGGGGGCGCTCCACGCCAGCCACAACGAAACCCAGGACGAGCTCGCGAGGCTCCGCCAACTCGCTCACCAGTGGCGGACCCGCCTCGAAAAATGGGAGTCGCACCCCGTCTTCTCGCTCGCGCTCAAGGGCCGGCGCAGGATCAAGAAACTCATGAATGGCCGCCAGGCCGGCTGAACGACATTCACGCCGGTCGAAGATCAAGAATCCGGAATCAGCCGGCCGCCGGCAGCGCCTCGGGCGACCGCACGAATTCATCGATGGCGGCCGCGATTCGGGCGCCTGCCTTGCCGTCGCCGTAGGGGCTCGCCCCCTTGGACATGCGGCGATAGGCGTCGTCGTCCTCAAGCAGCCGGCTGGTCTCGGCGATGATCCGATCGGGGTCGCGGCCGACCAGCCGCGCCACCCCGTGAAAAAGCGCCTCGGGTCGCTCGGTCTCGTCGCGCAAGACGAGGACGGGCTTGCCGAGCGCGGGCGCTTCTTCTTGCACGCCGCCGGAATCGGTCAGGATGAGCGTCGATCGCTTCATCGCGGCCACAAACGCCGGATAGTCGAGCGGCCGGCTCAAGAGCACCCGCGGCAACCCTCCCAGCAGGCGTTCGACCACGGGTCCGACGTTGGGGTTGGGGTGCACCGGCCAGTGGATCGCGGTGTCCGGGAATCGGTCGTGGAGTAGGGCCAAGGCGCGGCAAACGCCCACGAGCGGCGCGCCGAACGAATCGCGTCTGTGCACTGTCGTCAGGATCAAGCGGCGGCCGTGATCCAGATCGGCCGGAGCTGAGTCGACCCCTTCGGCCGTCATGAGGAGGGCGTCGATGACTGTGTTGCCCGTGACCTGGATGGCATGCTCCGGAACCCCCTCACGCAAGAGATTGGCCCTGGCGGCCCTGGTCGGAGCGAAGTGAAGGGCGGCCAGATGCGAGGCGACCACGCGGTTGGCTTCCTCGGGAAAGGGGGCTTTCAAGCTGCCGCTCCGGAGCCCGGCCTCGACGTGGGCGAACGGGGTGTTTGCGAGCGAGCAGGCCAGAGCCGTCGCGACGACCGAGGTCGTATCGCCCTGTGCCAGCACGACGGCCGGCCGAATCGCGGCCAAGGCCCCCGTGAGCGATTCCGCCAGCTTCCGGGCGGCGTCCTCGAAGGGAATGCGTCGTTCCAGGAACCGCAGTTCGTGATGGGCGGCGACGCCGAATCCTTTGAGGATCGTGTCGACCAGCTCACCGTGCTGGCCCGTCTTGAGCACGACCAGGTCCAGCCCCGCCCTGGCGCGTAAGGCCAGCACGACGGGCGCCATCTTGATCGCCTCGGGCCGGGTGCCGATCACGCAGAGAACTCGCGGCTTCTTGAGCATCGTCGCCTCGCGAATGGACCGGCCGTCCGGGATCCCCGCTCACGCCCCGCCCGCGACGCGCTTCCAGGCCCGCTTCGCGGATCGAGCCAGCCGCAGCGCCGGCTCGGGCGCGTGCCGCCGGACCAGTTTGCGCAGGGTCGGCCGATCCTCGTCACGTCCGTGCTTCTGATACCAGTGGTAATACGATCGATTGGCGTCGCTGGCGTCGAAGGGATCGGGAAACGCGGCCATCAGGTCGCCTCGGCGGCGATACAAGAGCCGGTGATCGGTCGTCACGACAGCGCCGTTCGAGAAGACGCCATGAACGCAGGGAATCTTTCCCAGGGTCGACTGCCCCAGCTCCTCGCACCGCGCGATGTACCACTCGCGGAACTCGAACAGGACCGGCGAATGCGATCCATAAACCTCGAGCATGATCTTCTGCGCGCCCGAGTCGAACCCCGAGAAATGATAAAAGACCAGCGGACGGCCGTTGATTACGATCTCGTAAGGAACCTGGCCGGTCGCGCGGCGGTGCGACAAGTTCCAGGTCGCGACGTTGTATTCGGGATCGCGCATGATCCCAATGTCGTCAAAGAACGCCGGGGCCAGGTCGACCCAGCGCTGGTCGGTGAAGAGGCCGTTGGGAACCTCGTCATAGCACAGGG
>DAIDHE010000230.1 GCA_027459775.1 Planctomycetales bacterium
GGGCCGGCGGCCAGGACCGGGGCCAGATGCCGGCCGGTGTGGCTGTGAGCGACCCCGGCGATCGCCTCGGGCGTCCCCGCGGCGACGATTTCGCCCCCGCGAGCGCCCGCCTCGGGGCCCAGGTCGATCACCCAGTCGGCCGTCTTGATCACGTCCAGATTGTGCTCGATCACCACCACCGTGTTGTTCAGGTCGGCCAGGTGATGGACCACGTCCAGCAGCTTGCGAATGTCGTCGACGTGCAGGCCGGTGGTTGGTTCATCGAGGATGTACAAGGTCGCGCCGGTGTCGGGCCGGGCGAGCTCGGCGGCGAGCTTGACCCGCTGCGCCTCGCCTCCCGAAAGCGTCGGCGCCGACTGGCCCAAGGGCAGATATCCCAGCCCCACGTCGTGCAGCGTTTGCAGGATGCGCTTGATCTTGGGGACGGCGTCGAAGAGCTCGAGCGCCTGGTCGACCCCCATGTCGAGCACCTCCGAGATCGTCTTGCCTCGATAGGCGACGGCCAGGGTCTCGGCGGTGTAGCGCTTGCCGCCGCAGGCCTCGCAGGCGATCCACACATCGGGAAGAAAATGCATCTCGATGCGTTTCTGGCCGGCCCCTTCGCACGATTCACAGCGGCCGCCGGCTTGATTGAAGCTGAACCGCCGCGCTGAATAGCCCCGCATTCGCGACTCTGGCAGCTTGGCGAACAGCTCGCGGATCAGGTCGAAGACGCCGACGTAAGTCGCCGGGGTCGAGCTCGGCGTGGGGCCCAGGGGCGATTGGTCGACGCTGATCACCTTGTTCAAGAGCTCGAGCCCCTTGATCGAATCGTGAGCGCCGGGGTTGGCGCTCGAGCGATGCAGGGTCTTGGCGGCGGCCTTCCAGAGGATGTCCTCGACCAGCGAGCTCTTGCCCGAGCCCGAGACCCCGGTCACGACGGTGACCGCCTTGAGCGGGATCTGGACCTCGATGCTCTTGAGATTATGCTGCCGAGCGCCCTTGATCACGATCGCTGGGGCGTCGGGCCCCAGGGGCCGGCGGTTGGTGGGGACGGGGATCGAGGCGCGGCCGCTCAGGTATTTTCCCGTGAGCGAATCGGCCGACGTTTTCACCTTGGCCGGGGGCGCTGACGCCATGATCCGGCCCCCTTCGCGGCCCGCGCCTGGCCCGAAATCGACCAGGTGGTCGGCGGCCTCGATGATCTCGCGGTCGTGCTCGACCAGGACCAGCGTATTGCCCAGGTCGCGAAGCCGCCTGAGCGCCCCCAGCAGCCGGCGGTTGTCGCGCGGGTGCAGGCCGATCGTGGGCTCGTCGAGCACGTACAAGACGCCGGTCAGGCCGCCGCCCAGTTGGCTGGCCAGCCGGATCCGCTGGCTCTCGCCCCCCGACAGAGTCGGCGTGCCCCGCGCCAGGCTGAGATAATCGAGCCCGACCTCGACCAGGAACGAGAGCCGGTCGCGGACCTCGCGGACCAGGTCGCCGGCGATGTGCCGCTCGGATTCGTCGAGCGGGAGATTCTCGAAGAACGCCAGGGACTGCGCGAGCGGCCAGCGATTGATCTGGTCGAGGGTGAACCCCTTGAACCGGACGGCGGCCGCGTCGTCGCGCAGCCGGGTGCCCATGCAGGTCGCGCAGGGAACGGAGTCGACCATGCCCTGGAGCTTGAAGCGAAAGTAGAACGACACCCGGCCGGCCTCTTCGACGGCCGGAAAGAGCCCCTTGAACCGGAACGAGAACCCCGGCTCGCCGGGTTCGCCCGGATTGGTTGCCGGGGGTTCGGCGTCCAGGCTGGCGACCGCCGTTTTTCCCTTGCGTTTGGGTTTGGCGGCCGGGGCCTTGAGCGCGCCCGTGGGCGGAACGACGTACCACCGATCGCCCGCGCCATGCATGATCAGCCTGCGCGCGCGGCCGTCCAGGTCGTCAAAGGGGACGTCGAGATCGATCCCCTCGGCGGCGGCGAAGACCTCGATCATGCGGGCAAAGGCGGGCACGGCGGCGAAATCGGGCCAGGCCGCGACGGCCCCCAGGCGCAGGCTCAGGCTGGGGTCGGGCACGAGCAAGGCCGGGTCGGCCCCCTGCTGAACCCCGAGCCCCTGGCACGCCAGGCACCAGCCCAGGGGGCTGTTAAACGAAAAATGATGCGGCACGAGCTCGTCAAACGCCCGCGAACAACGGTCGCACACCCGGTGCTGGCTGTAACGCTCGACCGGCCACCGAGCCTCGTTCTCCGCGTCACCCACCCGCGCCAGATGAACCACCCCCTTGCCCAGATCGAGCGCGGCCTCGATCGAATCGGCCAGCCGCGACCGGGTCGCGCGGCTGACGACCGCCCGATCCACCACGACCTCGATCCGATGCTTGCGCCGGACCGAGAGCTCGGGGGTCTGGTCCAGATCGACCGACCGCCCATCGACCCGCGCCCGCGCGAAACCGGAGGCCAAAAGCTCGCTCCAGAGCTCTTCGTATGTCTCGCCGTCGCGCCGTTCCACCGGCGCCATCACGTAAAGCCGCGTCCCCTCGGGCAACCCCAGGATCTTTTCCACGATCTCGTCGGCCGTCTGAACGCCGATCGGCACGTTGCACCGGGGACAGTACGCCACGCCCAGCCGCGCGAACAGAATACGCAAATAATCATGTACTTCTGTGACTGTGCCGACGGTCGAGCGCGGGCTCTTGCTGGTGGTTTTTTGCTCGATCGAGATCGCCGGCGAGAGCCCGGAGATGCGCTCGACCTTGGGCTTCTGGAGCGGGGCCAGAAACTGGCGGGCGTAGCTCGAGAGGCTTTCGACGTAGCGTCTTTGGCCCTCGGCGTAGAGGGTGTCGATGGCGAGCGAGCTTTTGCCCGAGCCCGAGGGTCCACTGCACACGGTGATGCGGTCGCGGGGCAGGTCGACGTCGATCCCCTTGAGATTGTGCTCGCGCGCCTGGCGGATTTCGATCCGGTCGAGCCCGGCCTCGGTCGAGACCATGGCCGGTTTTTTTCGCCCTTTCGCCTTGGTTTTCTTGGTATTGCGGCGATCGAGCATTTTGCGCAAGAACTGGCCCGTGAGGCTTTCTGGGGCGGCCGCGATGGTTTCGGGGGGGCCTTCGGCCACGATCGCGCCGCCGCCGGCGCCCCCCTCGGGGCCCAGGTCGAGCACCCAGTCGGCCGTCTTGACGACGTCGAGGTTGTGCTCGATCACGACCACGGTGTTGCCGGCGGCCTTGAAGCCGTGCAGCACCTCGAGCAACTTGCGGACGTCCTCGAAATGGAGCCCCGTCGTGGGCTCGTCGAGGATGTAAAACGTGCGCCCGGTCCCCTTTTTCACCAGCTCGCGCGCCAGTTTGATGCGCTGAGCCTCGCCGCCGGAGAGCGTCGGCGAGGCCTGGCCGAGCTTCAGATAATCGAGCCCGACGTCGTGCAGGGTCTGGAGCATGGCCGCGATCTTGGGGATGTTGGCGAAGTGCTCGAGGGCTTCCTGGACGTCCATGTCGAGCACGTCGCTGATGCTCTTGCCCTTGAAACGGACATGGAGTGTCTCGCGGCCGAAGCGTTTGCCCTGGCAGACGGGGCAAGTCACCCAGACGTCGGCGAGAAAGTCCATCTCGAGGCGATTCGAGCCATTGCCCTCGCAGGCCTCGCAGCGGCCGCCGGGTACGTTGAAGCTGAACCGGCCGGGGGCGTAGCCGCGCGCCTTGGCCTCGGGGAGCTGGGTGTAGAGCGCGCGGATCTGGTCGAAGAGCTTGATATAGGTCGCCGGGTTCGAGCGCGGGGTGCGCCCGATGGGCGATTGATCGATGTCGATCATCTTGTCGAGATGTTCGAGCCCCACGATCGCGTCGTGCTGTCCCGGCTCGGTGGTGGTGGCGCCGTTCAAGGCCTGGGCAAGCGCCTCGCGCAGCACGTCGCCGACCAGCGAGCTTTTGCCCGAGCCCGAGACGCCGGTGACGCACACGAACAGGCCCAGCGGGAACCGGGCGTCGATCCCTTTCAGGTTATTGTGTCGCGCCCCCTCGACCACCAGCCAGCGGCCGTCGGGGGCCTTGCGCTCGGTCGGGATCGCGATCTGGGAGCGGCCGGCGAGATAGGCGCCGGTGAGACTTTGCTGGGCCGCCGCCAGGTCGTCGACGGCGCCCGCGGCGACGACCTCGCCCCCTTTCACGCCGGGACCTGGGCCGAAATCGACCAGGTGGTCGGCGGCGCGCATGGTGTCTTCGTCGTGTTCGACGACGACCACCGTATTGCCCTGGTTGGCCAGCCGCTTGAGGGTCGCCAGCAGGCGGTCGTTGTCGCGCGGGTGCAGGCCGATCGAGGGCTCGTCCAGGATGTAGAGCACGCCCACCAGCCCCGCTCCCACCTGGCTGGCCAGCCGGATCCGCTGGGCCTCGCCCCCGGAAAGCGACGGCGCGCCGCGATCGAGCGACAGATAATGCAGCCCGACGTCGATCAAGAAGCCCAGCCGCGCCCGAATTTCCTTGAGCAGCTCGTCGGCGATCAACCGCGAGGTCGGGTCGAGCGGTTCGAGCCCGGGCTCGCTCGAGGTCTCGCCGGGTTTCGCCGCGGCCAATGCCTCGAAAAAACGGGCGGCCGCGCTCAAGGGCCGGGCGCCCAGGTCGACCAGCGTCGCGCCGCCGACCGTGACCGCGCGCGCCCGCGCATTGAGCCGCGCCCCGCCGCACTCAGGGCATGTCATCGTCCGCATGAAGGGCTCAAGCTGGGCCTTGACCGGGCCCCCGGTCGCGCCCCGGTACGATTCCAGCAGCTCGACGCCAACCCCGCGCCAGACCTCGCCGTGCGACCAGGTCTTGGAGCGACTTTTCCAGCGCTGGACCATCGTCCGACCGCCCGACCCATACAGCCAGACACGCTGGTGTTTCTCGGAGAGCTCACGCCAGGGCCCCTTGAGCATGCGTCCCTTGGGCGGGCCGTCGGGATCGGACTCGTAATTGTCGGCCACCCCCTCGAACAGATGCCGCCGCCAGCGGCCGACGTCCTTGACCGGGCCCAGAGGCGCGATCGCTCCGTCCCAGACCGACAGCGAAGGGTCGGGGATCAGGAGCTCGGGGCCGAAGTCGTGCCTGATCCCGATCCCGTCGCACGCCAGGCACATCCCCTGCGGGCTGTTGAAGCTGAACGCCTGCGGACTGGGCGGATCGAACGAAATGCCGCAATGGACGCACGCATATTGCGACGACAAGAGCAGGTCGGGCTGGCCCTCGATCGCGGCGATCACCGTCTCGTCGCCGAGCTTCAGGGCCTGCTCGACCGCCTCGGCCAGCCGTGGGCCCTCCTTGGCCCCGTCCTTGAACCGGTCGATGACGACCTCGATCTGGTGCTTGATCTGGCGCTCGAGCGCCAGGTCGTCGGTCAGGTTCACGACCTGGCCGTTCACCCGAGCGCGCACATAGCCGGCCCGGGCGAGCTCGGCGAAGAGGTCGCGATACTCCCCCTTTTGCCCACGCACGATGGGCGCGAGAACCAGAAACCCCGCGTTCCCCGCCTGTTCGCGGATCCGGGCCGTGATTTGCTCGCGCGATTGCGCCTCCGCCGGCCGCCCACACTGGGGACAGTGCGTTCGCCCCACCCGCGCATAGAGCACCCGCAAGTAATCGCTGACCTCGGTGATCGTGCCGACCGTCGACCGCGGATTCCGGCCGCCGGTCTTTTGCTGGATCGCGATCGACGGCGAAAGACCGTCGATCCGGTCGACCTGGGGCTTGGGCATCTGACCCAAGAACTGCCGCGCGTAGCTCGACAGGCTTTCGACGTAACGCCTTTGCCCCTCGGCATAAAGCGTGTCAAACGCGAGCGAGCTCTTGCCCGAGCCCGAGACGCCCGTCAGGCAAATCAACCGGCCCCGCGGCAACACCAGCGAGACGTCGCGCAGGTTATGCTCGCGCGCGCCCCGGATCACAATGTCCGATGCCGCCATCCTGGTTCGTCCCTCGTCGTCTCGCCCGGGGCCGTCTCGTCAATTCCGGGGATTTTTACTATACAAGTGTCGCCATCAATCGTCCAGAGGGGAGATGCCTTTTCTTTGAGATTCGACTCAAGAGCCCTTCACCAGATCCAGGTGGTACACTCCACGCAATCGCCCCAAGCCCGCTGCTCTCGATACTCTTGTTATACTTAATTGCGCTCTTGTATCATAAGGAACGGCCCCACGGAGCCATATGATCGAGTCTTATCACAAGGCGCGGCCATGAGTGAAGCACAAGGAAGCACGCGAGCCGGACGATTCGTGAAACAGCTGGCGGGGTATCGATCGTTTATACCCACGCCCTTGCCTCCCGACCCTCCCTTGCTGCTGGACCGAAAGTTCATCTTCTGGCTTTCGAACGCGGAACAGGCTTTGGGGCGGCTCGATGGCGCGTCCGCCATGTTACCAAACCCCGACCTCTTCGTGGCGATGTATGTCCGTCGCGAGGCGGTTCTGAGCTCGCGAATCGAGGGGACCGAAAGCAGTCTCGAGGACGTGCTTCAATACCAGATCGATGCCAAGGGGAAGTCACTGCCCAAGGACGTTGGCGAGGTCGTTAACTATGTCAAGGCGATGAACCACGGATTGGAACGGCTTTCGAAGCTCCCGCTCTGCAACCGCCTGATCCGCGAGATTCACGGCGTGTTGCTCGAGGGCGTTCGGGGCGGTGAACGGACCCCAGGCGAGTTTCGTCGCAGTCAGAATTGGATCGGAAAGGAGGGCAGCACGATTGAAACGGCTTCGTTCGTTCCCCCCGCCGTGCACGACATGAACGACGCCCTCGGCGAATTCGAGAAATTCCTCAACGACAGGAGCTTGTTCCCGCCCTTGGTTCATTGTGGGCTCGCACACGCCCAGTTTGAGACAATCCATCCATTCCTGGACGGGAACGGCCGGGTTGGACGGCTCTTGATCGCCCTGTTGTTATGCGAACGCGGGGTGCTTCGGCGACCGTTGCTCTATCTCAGCGTCTACTTCAAGAGAAATCGCACGGAATACTACAAGCGATTGACAGCTATCCGGACCGCCGGCGATTGGGAAGGCTGGATTGTTTTTTTCCTACGCGGGGTCGCCTCGGTGAGCAGGGAGGCAACCGCGCTGGCGACCCGAATCCTGGCCCTCCGTGAGGCCGATCGCCCTCGCGTGGACGATTCGCGACTTCTCGACATTCTTTTCATGCAGCCGATTGTCACCGTCTCCTACATCGCGGAGCAACTGAGTTGCACTCATAGGACCGCGAGCCTTCATCTCCGGAGACTGCTGAGCTTCGGATTGCTGAGTGAGACAACGGGCTACAAGCGAAATCGACGTTTCCGCTATGACGCCTATCTGGCTCTCTTCGAGAGCGACGACGCGATCGAAGAGGACGAGGGTCCGTCCGACCCCGAGGGCCTGCCCCGGGAGTGGTAAACCCCAGCCGCTTCACCAGTGCATGACGAACCCGCCGTCGACGTTCATGGTCTGGCCGGTGATTTCGCGGGCCTGGTTCGAGGCCAGGAAGACGGCCAGGGCGGCGGAATCCTCGGGTTTTTGCCAGCGGTTGAGGGGGACGACCTTCTGGATCTTTTCGGCGGCCCAGGCCTCATAGGTCGAGCGCGCGGCTTCGGGCTGCTGGCGGGACCAGGCTTCATAAACCCCGCGATTGAGGTCGGTCTGGACCATGCCGGGGCAGATGACGTTGGAACGCACGCCATAGGGTGCGAGATCCTTGGCCGCGCACTGGTTGAAATTGATCAGGGCGGCCTTGGCCGCGCTATAGGGAGGGTCGGTCTGCGAGCCCATCTGGCCGGCGACCGACGAGAAAAACGTCAGCGACGGCGAGCTGGAGGATGGACCCGCGACATCGCGGGCCGCGGCCTGGATCAGCCGGGGCGCGAAACTGTGGGCGACGTTGACGGCGGCGATCAGATTGATCTCCAGAACCCGCGGCCAGTCGCCGGGCTCGAGATTCCAGAACGGGAAGCCGTATTTCCCCGAGCCGGCCCCGACCGCGAAAACGACGTGGTCGCAGGGGCCGAGCGCGTTTTCCGCCTGCTCCGCGGCGGCCTTGACCTCGGCCAAGCAGGTCGCGTCAACGGTGATCCCGAGCGCCCGCGGCCACTGCCGCGCGATCTCGGGCATGGCGGGGTCGCGATCGAGGGCCGCGACCACCGCCGATTCGGCGAGAAAGGCCCGCGCCACCGCCTCGCCGATGCCCCGGGCCGCCCCCACCACGACGACGACGCGCCCGGCCAGGCCTAGCTCCACCGCGGTTGACTCCTGTCGATGGGGATCCGTTCATTCGCAAGGCCGATTTCAGGGCTGCTTGCCGCTGCCCTGGCGGCCGGCCTGTTGGTTGCCCCGGCCGATGTCGACCATCCGCTCGCGGATCGCGGTGCCCGCGCTCTTGACGGCCTGGCTGGCCTGGGACTCGCGAATCTGTTCGGCGGCCGTGGCCGGTTGACTTGCTCCAGCGCCCCCCTTGGCGGACTTCGCGCGGTCCTTGCGGCTTTGCTTCTCGCTGGGCAATGCGTCCGTGAGCTTGTATTTTCCAAATCCCGCCATGACTCGGTCCCTTCGAAGTACCGGATTGCGCGATCTCGGCCGATCGCCTCGTTGTCCCGTCTCTTCCGACATCTTAACATAAGGCGGGCGCGACGACGACGTACCTTGGCTCGAATCGCCAGCCCCGGCCGCGTACGGAGCCGGGCGGGGTCGCGCGAGCCCGTCGACGACGACGCACAGGGGGCGCGCCTGCTCATGGCCATCGACATCGGCGCCACGCTCAACGAACGATTCCAGCTCGAGAAAGAGCTCGGCAAGGGGGGCATGGGGGCGGTTTACGCCGCCCGCGACCTGCTCCTCGAGCGCAGGGTCGCGATCAAGGTTCTCAAGGAGCGAAGCGGCAAGGAAGTCGGCCAGAAGCTGCGGCTCGAAGCCCAGATCGCGGCCCGCTTGCTCCATGAGAACGTCGTCCGAATCTATGATTTCGGCCAGTCGGACGGCGTCTATTTCCTGGTCATGGAAGAGGTCGACGGACCCAGCTACACCCGGCGATGGCGGCAGATCCCGCTCGAAGAGCGGCTCCTGGTCCTGGCCGGCGTGGCCGACGCCCTCGATTACGCCCATCACCAGGGCGTCGTCCATCGCGACGTCAAGCCCGGCAACGTGCTGTTAACCGCGGCCGATTCGCCCAAGCTCTCGGATTTCGGCCTGTCAATGGTCGTCGAGCGCGGCGACGACTCGGGGGTGATCCGCGGCACCCCGCTTTACATGAGCCCCGAGCAAACCAAGGGACTCCGGCTCGATTACCGCACCGACCTGTATTCGCTGGGGGTGATGATCTACGAATCGGCGACCGGCTCGGTCCCGTTCTCGGGTACGTCGATCTCGATCATGACCCAGCACGCGACGGTCGAGCCCGACCGGCCCCGAGTCCGGGCGGCGGCGATCTCGCCGGAGCTCGAGGCCCTCATCCTGGGTCTGTTGGCGAAGCGGCCCGAGGATCGGCCGAGCTCGGGCTCGGCGATCGCGGTCGCGCTGCGCGAGGAAAGCCAGCGGATCATCGAGCGGAATCAGGGCAAGACGACGAACGGCCCACAGGCCGCGGCGGTCGCCGCGGCGGTCGAGCCGCCGGCGACGTTGGCCGCGACGTTGGGCTCGCTGCAGAGCGGGTCGGCGGTCTCGGCCGCGCCCACGCAGGCCATGACCCAGGACGGCGCCCCCGCCGTGGCGCCGGCCAAGAAGCGGCATCTCGCCACGGTCGCCGGCACCGGCGGCGTGCTGGCCCTGGTCCGCGAACCGCTGGTCCGCACGATGCTCGAGCACGTCC
>DAIDHE010000244.1 GCA_027459775.1 Planctomycetales bacterium
ACTCGGCCGGCGATTGGGGCCACAGCGACCCGCTCGCCGTCCCCGAATTCATCTTCGAGATGCGCAAACGCGGCCACCCCGAGCCGCTCATCCAGAAAATCGTCCACGACAACCCCCTCGCCTTCTTCAGCCAGTGCCGCCGCTTTAGCCGCCCCCAGAAGGGCTGAAAACCAGCCGCCCGCCGTCGAGACTCGGGACCACCCCGACCCGCGCGCCCCCCGCTCGATCAGCCAGGGCTCGCCCGCCCGCCGCGCGAGCGGGTATAACGTTGCTTTCGCGCCCGCATCCTTGGTCTTTATCGAGGTCGAATTGTGTCCGAGCCTTCCCCTTCGAGCGCCGCGGCGACCAACAGCTCAATCGCCTCGCGCTGGCCGACCGTGAACAGCCGCTACTTCGCACTCGCCGTCTTGTTCACGATGAACCTGCTGAACTACGTCGATCGCTATTCCTTTTTCGCGGCCGGCACCCACATCCAGAAAGACCTCCATATCGACGACAAGTGGTTCGGCGTCCTGGGGGCGTCCTTCATGATCGTGTACGCGATTATTTCGCCGTTCATGGGCGTGATGGGCGACCGCTACAGCCGCAAGGGGCTCTTGGCCGGCGGCGTCGGGCTCTGGAGCCTGGCCACGGTCGGGACCGCGTTCTCGACCGATTATCACCATATGTTCTTCTGGAGAGCCCTGCTGGGGGTGGGCGAGGCCAGTTACGGCGTGATCGCGCCCGCGCTCCTCGCCGACCTGTTCCCGGTCAAGGACCGCGGGCGGGCGATGGGGGTTTACTATCTGGCCCTGCCGGTCGGGACCGCGCTCGGGTATATCCTCGGCGGCTCGATCGCCGACAATTACGGCTGGCGTGCCGTGTTCTGGGTGGTCGGCCTGCCGGGCTTGCTGGCCGCGGGGTCCGGGCTCTTCATGAAAGACCCGGGGCGCGGGGCGTCGGAGGGGGGCGCGAGCCTGAAATCGGCCCGCTCCCGGCCGGGGTTCGGCGAGTATCTCGAGCTCTTCAAGACCAAGACCTTCCTCTACAACACCGCCGGCATGGCCGCCGTCACCTTCGCCACCGGCGCCTACGCCGCCTGGGGCTCGACCTTCTATCAGCGCGTGCACGGCCTCTCCGCCGAGAACGCCGGCAAATGGATCGGCCTGCTCCTGGTCGGCGCGGGCATCCTGGGCATCGTGCTGGGAATGTTCATCCCCGACCTGATCGCCCGCCGCACCAAGCGTGGCTATCTGCTGCTCGCCGGCGGCGCGGTCGCCCTGGCCATTCCCCTCGGATGCCTGGGCGTGCTCGACGGCTCCTACCGCACGTCGCTCGCGTTTCTCTTCGGGGCCTCGGTCCTGCTCTCGATGGTCCTGGGTCCGTGCAACACCATCACCGCCAACGTCGTGCCCGCCAACCGCCGCGCGGCCGGATACGCGGCGTTCATCTTCCTGATCCACCTCTTCGGCGACATCAGCTCGCCGATCCTGCTCGGCTGGATCTCCGACTATTTCGGCAAGCCCCCCTTGGCCGACTCGTTCCTCGGCAAGTTCTTCTCGTCGATCGGGGCCGCCCCCGTCGACCAGACCAATCTCAGCGTCGCGATGCTCGCGGTCATGCCCGTGCTGGCGCTCGGGGTCGGTTTTTTCCTGGTCGGCTCGCGCCACCTGCCCGGCGATCAAGAACGCGCCCAAAACGTGGGGGGCGTGAACCCCGAGGATCTGGCCATGTATCACCACTGAGCGCTGGCTTCGCAGGCTTCAAGGCTTGGTCCCCATCTCGGGCGTGGGGTCGTCGGTCGCGATGGTTGGCTCGTCCTCGGCTGTTCCGGTGGCGTAGGGATCAAGGTCGAGATCAATCCCCTGGTCGCGCCACCAGGCCTGCGCCTGCTCCGGCGACCAGCCCCCGGCGTCGCGGCAGGCGGCAAGCGCGGTCGCGAACTCGCGGGCGTCGTGGGGCCGGTCGCGGGGATCCTTCTTGAGCGCCCGCATCACGAGTTCCTCGAGGTCTTGCGGGACGTCGTCCCGCAGCGTCGACGGAGGCGCGACCGGATCCCGGGTGTGGGCGATCATCACGACCATCGGGTCTTCGTGGTTGAACGGCGGCCGCCCGGTGAGCAAGAAATACGCGACGGCCCCCAGGGCGTAGATGTCGGTTCGTTGATCGGGGGGCCGGTCGCGGATGATCTGCTCGGGGGCCATGTACAAGGGCGACCCCACCACCGTCCCCTCGCGCGATAGCTGCGAACCCCGATTCTCGCTGAGCGTCTTGACCAGCCCGAAATCGAGCAGCTTGAGCACGTCCCACCGCCCCCCTCGATGGGCCGCCATGAGATTGGCCGGCTTGATGTCGCGATGGATCAACCCCGCGGCGTGCGCCTCCGACAGCGCGTCGCACGCCTGAAGCAAAAGATAAATCACCCGCGCCGCCGGCAACGGCCCGTACCGCTCGACCAGGTCCAGAAGACTCAGACCCGGCAGATATTCCATCACATAATAAAACGACCCGTCGTGGTTGCGCCCGTAGTCGAAAATCTCGATCGTATTCGCGTGCGAAAGCCGCGCGGCCGCCCGGACCTCGCGCTCGAACCGGGCGAACACCCGAGGATTGCCCACCATATCGTTGCGGATCAGCTTGATCGCGCACGGACGCTTGAGAAGCTGATGCTCCGCCAGATAAACCTCGCCCATCCCTCCCCGGCCCAGCTTCCGGCCCAGGCGATACTGGTTCATCATCCGGGCCTCGTGAACCTGGGCGCGAAGGGTGTTGATCGTGTGCGTGCCAAAAACCGCCGTGAACGCCCCCAGCAGCAAGAACAGCGCATCCTCGCTGCTGCGCTCGAGATTCACCACGCGAAACGCGACCCGGTAAAACTCGGGATGCACGTAGCCCAGCACCCAGGGAACGGCCAGGGGGGCGAACGTCATCGGCAAGATGAGCAGCGACGCCCTGCGCCAGGTGTTGGGGATGAAGATCGCATAGGTGAAGATCGTCGCCAGGATCCAGTGGACGCTGCTCCGCACCGGCCTCACCGCCTGGATCGCGTCGTCGGCCGCGACCCCGCGCAGGATCAGGCTGTACTCCGCCGCCAGATAAAACGACACCACCAGCAAGAACATGATCGTCTCGAAGATCCGCAGCACCGCGATCGACGGCCGCCACCGCGACGAGAGACTGACGAGCGCCGTCGCCAGCACCACCAGCATGAGGCCCTGAAAGATGATGTAGGGCGAGGTGATCCGGTGGATGAAGAGCGAACGGACGAACGCCAGCCCAAAGCCCACCATGAGAACCACGGCCGCCGCCCGGATCCGTCGTTGCAAAAGCCAGCCCGCCTCGTCCGGGCGCGGCTCGCCCTCCTCGCCCACCACCCGCTGGCGGGGCGCGAAACTGTCGACCGCCTCGAAGCGGTCAAGCGACTCGGGATCCGAGTCCGACTCGATCACGGCCTGAAGCTGATGATCACCGGTCGGCGAAATTCTCTTGCTCATGCCCCGTCGCTCGCCTGGCCCGGTCCCGCCCGACCGGAACGATCATATCAAGAGGCTTCCAACCCTTGCATGATACCAGGGGCGACCAAGTCAGGGCAAAGAATCCGCCGCGCGATTCGCAAAACACGACGGCCCGCGCGCTCAGCTCGGGGCAGGGGAGCTCTCGTCATCGTCGAGCACCCGGCAGCTCCGCGCCTTGATGATCAGAACCACGGCCGCCCCGGGCGCGATCTCGAGCTGACGAGCCGCCGCCGCGACCAGGCTGACCAGGAACGTCCGGCCCCCCGCGCCGATCACGACCTCGACCTCGTGCCCATGGGTGATGACCCGCTCGACCACCCCTTCGATCTGATTGCGCGCCGAGATCCCCGAAACCGCCCCGCGGGCGAGCAGAATGTCATCGGCCCGAATCTGAACCAGCACCGGCGAACCCGCCGGCCGATCCAGCCGGGGCACGACGAGCGCCAACCCGCCGTCGAGCGCCAGCCGGCTTCCCCCCTGGTCGGGGAGCTGGCTGTCGAGCACGGCGTGGAACACGTTGGCGAGCGGGCTCCACGCGACGGCCGGCCGTTTTTGACCCGCGAGCAGCTCGATCGGCGGACCGACGGCGGCGATCCGCCCCTGTTCCAGCAGCAGCATCGTGCCCCCGAGCGCCACCGCCTCGGCCGGCGAATGCGTGACGTGCAGAATGGGCAGCCCCCGCGACCGCTGGATGTCCAACAGCCGGACCACCAGCGCATTCCTGCGGCCCATGTCGAGCGCCGAGAACGGCTCGTCGCAGAGCAACAGCCGCGGCCCAGGCGCAAGCGCCCGCGCCAGCCCCACTCGCTGCCGCTCGCCCCCCGACAGCGTCGCCGGCCGCCGATCCAGAAGCCGCTCGACCCCACACGCCGCCGCCGCCTCCGCCACCCGATCCGCCGCCAGGCCACTCCGCATTCCATGCAGACCAAACGCGATATTCTCGCGGACCGACAAATGCGGAAACAGCAGATCGTCTTGATAGATCATGCCGATTCCGCGCCGCCGCAACGAAACGCCGCGCCGCGCGCGGGAATCAAACAGCACCTCGCCATCAAGCACGATCCGCCCGGAATCCGGGCGCACCAGCCCCGCGATCAAGCGCAAGAGCGTGCTCTTGCCCGCCCCCGAGCCGCCGAAGACGACGCCGATCTCGCGCCCGAGCGCAAACGCGATCTTGAGGGTCAGGCTCGCGCTCACCCGGTGTTCCAGGTCGACCTCGAGCGTGGGAGCCGGGCTCGCGTTCACGCGCCCGCCCCCCGCGGCCGGCCGCGAAACTGGGCGACCATGAGGGCGGCGATCGAGACAATCGAGATCAGCACCGCCAGCCCGCCGGCCCGGGCGTTGTCGCCGGCCTGGACGGCGTCGTAGATGGCGAGCGCGGCCGTCTGGGTCCGGCCGGGGATGTCGCCGGCGACCATGAGCGTCGCCCCAAAATCGCCCAGCGCCCGCGCGAACGCCAGCACCACGCCCGCCACCAGCCCCCGCCACGCGAGCGGCAGGGTGACCGACCAGAGCACCGAGAATTCGTGCCTGCCCAGCAGCCGGGCCGCGTCCTCGAGCATCGGGTCGACGGTCTCGAACGCGCTGCGCGCGGGGATCAAGAACAGCGGGAACGCCGCCACCGCGGCCGCCACCGCCGCCCCGGTCCAGTGAAAGACGAGCGCCCCGCCGAACGCATGCTCGATCCACCCTCCGACCGGCGATCTTCGGCCGAGCAGCATGAGCAACAGATACCCCAGCACGGTCGGCGGCAAGACGAGGGGCAGCATCAGCACGCCGGCCATGAGCGACTTCCCGTGAAACCGCCCCCGCGCCAGCACGAGCGCCAGCGGCCCGCCCAGCGCGACATCGAGCAGCGTCGCCACGCTGGCGACCCTGAGCGACAACCAGAATGGACCGAGATCGCCCACGAATCCTCTTTCTCGGGATAGAAGGCGCTCACCGCTCGGGCGAGCCCGGTGCAAAGCCAAACTCCTTGAGGATCGCCTGGCCGGGATCGCTCACGACGAACGCGACAAAGCTCTCGGCGTCGGCCGTTCGTTTCGACGCGGCCACGACGCCGATCGCCTGGATGAGCGGATCATAAAGCCGATCGTCGATCTCGACCACGCGGAAGGCCGGCGATTGGGCGATCGCCCGGCCGACCAATCCCACGTCGGCGTCGCCGCGTTCGACGTAAACGAGCGCCTGCCGCACCGATTCGCCCAGCACGATCCGGGGTTCGAGCTTCGTCCAGAGCCCCGCGCGCTCGAGCGCCTGCTTGCCGGCCCGTCCATAGGGGGCGAACGTCGGATTCGCCAGCGCGATCCGCCCAACCGCCGGCCCGGTCAGATCGGCGAGCGACCGCACTCGATCGGCGATCTGGGGCCGGACGACCAGCACGAGCGAGCCTCTCGCATAGGGTTTGACCGAGCTCTCGACGACCGCCCCCGCCCTCGCCAGGTCGGCGACGTATGCCTGGTCGGCCGCCATGAACACATCATAGGGAGCGCCTTCCTTGATCTGGCTGGCGAGCTGCCCGGAAACACCCATGACCGGCGTCGCCTTGAGCTGGGTCTCGGCCTCGAACCGCTCGATCAGCCTGGGGAGTGCCAGCGTGAGATCGCTGGCCGCCGCGATATACAGTGGGGTGGGCGTATGAGCGTCCCCGGCCGGCGCTCTCTCGCCTTGTGTCCCGCCGCATCCGACCGCGAGCAAAAGGAAGAGCAGGGGGCAAGCCCGGACTGCCTCACGAAAGGCGAACAGTCGCGAATGTGGGAGGAAACCGATCACTCGCCGCCGCCCCGGATATCGAGCGAGCCGGCCTCGTTCGTGGCGGCGAGGGGTGTGCGTCCGCGTCATGGCGTTCAGGTGCTCCAAGACGAGCGTGTCGCGGGACCAGGACTGTTCCAGGGCCTCGCGAGTATACCAATCGCGGAACGCGTCGTCCGAGAGCTTGGTGATCCGTGTGACAATGTGGAACCAGGGCAATTGGTCAGCGGACTGCTGACCAATTTCAAAACTGGGGCATTCCTGGGCGAAGAATCTCATCTATTTGAGGTTCCGCCGGTAGAGTCCTTTCATGTCGGGGAAGGCCGAGCGAAGATCGGCGGAAAGACGATGACTTTCGCTCCCCAGCCCTGCCTGCCCTGGCGCTCCAGGATCTCACGGCCGATGTCGTGATAGAGCCGGATTTGCTCATCGTTGGCCGCCAATTCACGCGCCATCCCTCGCGGGTGAAGAGCGGGCGATGATTGGAAGCGGTCGAAAGACCCCCTCGGACAGCCCCCTCTCGAGGAACTCGGTCAGGCGATGAGCAAGAGACCCGGAATTCGCCAGGATGCCCACCTCGATGTTTCGCTCTTGCGCGGCCTCGGTGAAATTGGCCGATGAAATGAACACGGAACGGGAATCGACGACGATGGCCTTGGCGTGAAGACACGCGCGTTTCTGTTTCGCCCCATCAAGCGAGCGGGGGTCGAAAAACACCTGGGGGAGCGGGCCTTCCTTCGGCCATTGGGATTCCCGAAAGTGAGCCGCGAATCGGCGGACGATCTCGGAGTCGGCGGACGTGTCGCCGTAGGGACGCTGGACGTCGAGAAACAACCGCGCCTGGAGGCCGGGAATCGCCCGCATGCGGTCCGCGAGCGCCTGAAACACCAGATGCCCCTGATGGACCGCGTACCCCACGACCAGCACCGTTCGCGCGGCGTTCGCGAACAGATCCCGCACGACGACGCTCGTGTCGCGGTTGGCGATTCCGCCAATCTCCGGACCCGTCGTGACCAGCTCGAGAACGTCGTCGATGGCGGGCCGACCGACCCGATCCTCTCGAAGAAGCTCGAGCGTCGTGGCGATCTGCGCCGGCGTGAAACCTTGTTCGTTCAGCGTGCCCAGTGCGCGAGCCGTCGACTCGGCGGCGCCTCTCGCGACCACGCGCTCAAGCGCCACCGCCGTGAAGGGCGGCCCGACCCGCCCCGAACGCAGCGCGTTCGTCGTCTCCTGAAGATCTCGCTCGGAAAGCCGGCTCAGGGTTTCGATCATGCCTCGCTGGCCTCGAAGAACTCGACGCCAAGATTGTCGACGGTAGGCGCGACCAGGGCCCGGTCGAGGAAGTCGTTTTGCTGCTCGCACGAGGTTTCCGCGATCAGCAGGCAACCATGACAGGCGGCCCCATGCAGGAACCGGTGCTCGTGCGCGCTTGCCGGCTCGTGCTGGGCGCAGACCGGATCGTTCGAGCACAGCTCGCCAAGCTCGAGGGCGCTGTGAATATGTTCGTGGATTCGTCGGCCAACTTGAATCAGTCCGCCGAGCGTTCCCTCTGAATCGGACGTGCCGGTGTACAATAGAACGCCGTATCCGATTCCTGGTAGGGCGTAGATCCGTTCTCGAATCGAACTCGCCGGATACCCGCACTCGAGCGCGACGGACATAATCAACAGATGTGAGAAGGAATGCAGCATGAAGTAGGGCATTCCGGGGAATTCGCGATGTGTTCCCTGGTGCTCCTCCCTCCAACGGTCGAACCCAGCATCGAGTCGGCGACCACGAGTTTGGACGTCTTCTCGTGACATCCATCGATCGATCGCTTCTGTCTTGAAGTGAAGGAAGACCCCTTCACCCTTGTTTTCGACAGCCGGTAGCCATGAGACCTCGCGGGCGAGATTGGCGCGGCGAACGCCCATTTCGAGTTCGCCCTCGATGTCTGGCGCGGCGGCTTCAAATCGAGTGAACCCTACCTGGGCGACGACTTCACGGAGCCGATGGACGAGAACGACCCGTTCAATGTCTTTCATCCACGGGCTTTCCCAGGCGGTGCGAGGCAAAGTGCGTGCGAAGAAGTTGCCGTTGGGACGATCGTCGCCTAGCTCCTCCTTCGATGCGATCAAGGTCTCCAGTTCCGCGACCTTGACCTTCTTGTCTTCCTTGATGCCGCCCTTGCGGCGTAAATCGATTTCCGCGAACGCTTCTTGGTCCGTGAGGCCGTCGAGAGCGGCCTTGACTTTCGCCTTCTTCCGTTCGTACTGAAGCTCTTCGAGCGTCTCGACCGCTTCGAGATACTCCCAGGCTGCATCAATCGCTTGTTTTACCGTCTGGTCGCGATCCGGGAGCGAGATGACCGCAAGCCTTTGCGGGAAATACGCATTGCTGGCGGTTCGGATGAGAAGTCGGTTTGGCTCTGTGCAGTGTTCTTTCGTGAATGGTCCAAGCCAGGGGCGCGAACCATCGCAATGGCCAAGAGCGCGATCTTGAATCCTTGCGGCCTGGGCCATGCTCCGTTTTGCCTTGCCGCACTCGCAACGAATCCAAACTTCCGTCAGGTCGCCGCTCGTTCCACGTTCGTCAATCCACAATTGACGGTGGTTCGCGGCACAGTCATTGTCGCCTTCGTGAACGAATCTGTACCAATTAATATCACCGATATGGCCGTAACGGCACGCCCTGACAAACCGGATGGGTACGACCGCTTGCTTCTTGCGGTCTCGGTCAATGAACTTGCCCCGCGTGAGCGCCTTGCGATGAACGAGCATCCGCGAGCGACTGCTCGAGGCCGCTGTACTGGACTCGGTATTCTGGGTGATGAACCACTCCGGAAACTGGAAGCAGTCAATTCCCGTTGAAGGCGCCGTCGGGTCTTCTTGTTCCGTGGGAGGCGTGATTAATCGCAGTGATGGAACGTCAAGAAGCCTGGCCAGTTTATCGGTCAGTCTTGGCTCGATGATTTCGTCGCCCCCCTTCGACCAGAAGTCGAGGCCAGCGACGAGCACGGAGTAATTCGGGAGATCGACCATCGCACCGGGGCCAAAAGTCATCACGACCTGGCTCTGCCGAATTTCGCCTTGAGGTTTGGCTCCTGGTTTGCGGCTCATGCTTCGTCCTCCTCGACTTCCGTACCATCCAACTTCTTCATCCAGAGGCAAACGCTCGGCTCAACGTCGCGCATCGAGCGATTCGCCCGGAATTTCATCTTTGCGTTTTGAGTGGGGAGGTTCTTCAGCTCGGGGTTCAGGAACTCGTAAAGCAAGCGTTGAGCACTACCGACCTCCGTCTGGTATTGAAGGGGAACACCGGACTGGCTCAAGTCGTTTGCGATCTTGCTCCAGTCGTCGAGCAAGTCATTGGCGCGGTCACGCACCCTCTGGCGAATCTGCTGAGCCTCGGGGGATGCTGGGTCAAGGCCGCAGCATTCGCGGGCGCGATCGGCAAGTGTGTCGACCACAAAATCGAGCTTGGTTCGCTCGCGAAGGATCTCAGTCGCTCCTCGCGGCGGAGTCATTGGCAGGTGACCTTGGCGGGCAAGCGACACAAGTGCCCCGGCAAGCCCACGGTCGAGAGCACGTGGTGAGAACGGCGTAACGCTGGTCGCCTCAACGCTCCGGTAGAACGATTCGTGATAAGCCGCGAAGCGTTCGTAGTGGGAACGGTCGCGTGGCTTATGGATATTGAGAATCGTGACGACCAAGCCGGGGCGTTCATGGTCACGACCGACGCGGCTGGTGGCCTGAATGTATTCAGCGCTTGTCTTCGGTTGCCCGAAGGCAACCATCAGGCCCAGACGCGTGATATCCAGGCCCACCGAAATCATGTTCGTGGCGATCGCGACGTCCGCGGCTTCCTTTTCGCTGAAAGGCAGCGACAGTCGCCGTTTGGCGTCGGACACTTGAGACGTGCTGACGCGGCTGGTCAATTCCACCGGTTCGTAGTCGATCTGGCGATTCTCGAAGAGACCTTCGGTTTCACCGACTCTCCTTCGGGTCGAATAGCCCGCGAGACGATTTCGGACTTCGTCCTCGATCAGGCGGCGTGCGCCGCCAAGCTCTCGCAAACTGTTGAAATACCCCAGCAAGGTCATGAACGGGTCGGCGGGGTTTGCTGGGCCCGACTTCTTGCCGAACTTCTCATACCACTTCTGGGCGGTCGCGAGCAGCACCAGGTAAACCCGAAGCATCACGACCTTGGGGCTGCGGCCTTGAGCGGCGATTCCCACATAGAGGCGGGCGCTACTTTGCTCTGGGGTCAAAGTCTGTGCGAAGAACGAATCCCTGTTGTCGGGGCCTGGCGGCGGAAAAATGTCGATCATCCGGCGATTGAACAACGCCCGGATCTGGCTCTCCGCTCGCCTCACGGTAGCCGTCGATGCGACGATCTTGGGGCGAACCTTCTTGCCGTTTAATTGCACGCTGGAAAGCTCATCGAGTGCGGTCTCGTAGAGCCCGACCATCGTTCCCAGAGGACCCGAGATCAGGTGCAATTCGTCCTGGATGACCAAGTCAGGTGGCGGAAGTCGATCCGCCGGCAACGGATGGCCCGCAGTCGGCTCACAAGGGCCGTAGAAGCCATGTCGATCATGCCGCTGCACTCGGCCGAAGAAACCACCCACTTCGCCTGTCCAGGGCATCGCCGCGAATTTGTCTACCGTCGCAATCAAGAAGCATGGCAGCCGCCGATAGATCGGTTCATCGACAGCCAGAATCGGTAGTGAATTGCCTCGGCTGAACGAACAATCGCGATTGATGCAGGTCACGCGCAGATCGGTCGGGGTGTCGGTGGTTGGCAGGAGCTTGAACGAGTGCCGGTTGAACTTCGTGCCACACCAAGGGCACTCTTCGATCGGGATCGGCGACGGCTTTCGATCGTCGTTAATGAACGCAATCGTTTTCCCTCGGGCAGACTCACGATTCGTATCGCCCTTTTGTCCCATCCGGTTGGGTGTCGCGGCTCGTCCGACCCAAAGCCCGATTTCAAAGGGCCATTCACCCAGTTTATCCACGTCCTGCTGTCGTTCCAGTTCGAGGGCACAGATCAAGGTCGCGGCACGGCCAAGCTGGTCGAGCGTGAGCAGCCGCAGCGTGTACCGCATCAGGACGCTCAGTCCCGCCGAGGTCACGCCTGGATGCTTCAGGCGACGCAGAACGATCGTGAACGCTGCCAATCCAAGGTAGGCTTCGGTCTTACCACCGCCCGTGGGAAAGAACAGCAAATCGACGACTTCACGGTCGGCGTCAGTGGGATCGGCGATCCCTTTGAGATTCATCAGGATGAACGCCAACTGGAAGGGACGCCATCTCGGATTGATCGATTCCGGCGGCTTCTTTTGCATCACGCCCATGCGGCGCCTCGCGGCGGTCGCCATTGCCCTATTGGCGATGCGGAAGGCTTCGAGATACTGGGGATCGCTCAACAAGTTGATTCCGTCTTCGATTCGTCTCCCAGCCACCTGGGCACGATCCAGCAGTAACTTTGCCGTTTCGGCGCGGCGGGCTGGTGACTTCGGTGCAGACTTCCGCTGCTCTGCGATCCAGGAGCTGTACTGCTTCACAAAGTTACCAAGCGCGGCCTTGGCGGCGTTGCCGTCGCTCAGTTGAGCGAGGGCATCCATCGACAGCTCGATGTCCTTGAGATCCGCCGGGGCAACACGTTCGACCTGGGATTCGGGAATCCAGCAGGTGCGAACCGTGTGGCAATGTCCGTCCGTCAGCACGGCCTCGGTCGCAATGCTATGCCCGACGGCATATTCGCATTCGTCACGGTATTGAAGGTCGGCGATCCGCTCGTCCCAGTCGTCACTGACCAGGCTGCGGAGATTGGGTCTGGCGAGGAAGCCCTCGTCGCAGTGGACTTCAAGCTGCGTCTGAAACGCAAACGCTTCATCGCGAATCTCGTCCTGTTTCGGTGCTCGCCGATTGACCAGAAACACCGAGGCGCACCGCGTGTTCTTGGGCAGACGACCGTCAGCCCCGTCGCTTTCCACGGAACGAACGGACAGGGCGATCTTCAGACCGCCGCTGCCTTTCACCTCGGTCTCTCGAGGATGCTTGGTTTTTGCGGGGATGTCGATCGTGAGCCC
>DAIDHE010000246.1 GCA_027459775.1 Planctomycetales bacterium
CCGCGATTCGCCAATTGCCCAAGACCGAGGCCGCCCTCGTTCTGCTTTACCTCGACGACCTGAGCTATCGCCAGATGGCCGAGGTGCTGGGGATCTCCGAAAGCAACGTGGGCGTGAAGCTCAATCGCGCGAAAAAGGCCCTGGGCAAACTGCTGAACGAGGATTCCCATGAACCCTGATGACTTGAAAGAAGATTGGCGCGGGCAATCGGCGCGAACTTGCTTGACGACAGACGCCGAGCTGCTTCTCAAGGAAGTGAGGCGCAACGATCAGCGCTTCACCGCCATGATCTTTTGGCGAGATGTTCGCGAGGTCGGCGTCTCCCTTTTGCTGGTGCCCCTTTGGCTCTACCTGGGGGTCAGGCACTCATCGCCCTGGACGTGGTATCTGGCCGTGCCGGCCCTGTTGTGGGCGGCCGGGTTCATGCTGGCCGGCCGGATACGTCACAAAGAGCAACCGCACGAGCCAGGCGAGCCCCTGCGCCAGCTCGTGGAGGGCTCACTGAAGCATCTTGAGCATCAAATCTGGCTCCTGCGCAATGTGTTCTGGTGGGCGCTAATGCCGTTCGGCCTTTCGGCGCTGGCGTTTTTTGGTCAGGTCGCCTGGCAAGAACGGTCGGGCGGCTGGTGGATGGCTCTCGCCTTTTCCGAAGCCGTCGGCATCGTGGTCGTCGTTTTCGCCGTCATCTACTGGCTCAACCAGTACGCCGTCCGGGCAGCGCTCGAGCCCCGCCGTCGCGAGCTGAAGACGCTGCTCGAGAGTCTCGACGACGAAACGGCAACCGCGAGCGGATCACAAGGAAGCGCATCGGGCGTCTTGTTCCTAGAGGAAGAACACAACGATAACATGTAAGACAATGTCTGTTGTAAAGTGGGCGACCATCGCGGTCTCGAGGCCTTTTTTCCAGTACAGCCAGCCGAACGCGACGCCGGCGATTCCGTTCAAGATCAAGGCGCGCGCCACCACCGCCGGGGTGAGCGCGATGAGCGACGCCGTCAAGGGGAGATGGCCAAGCCCGAACACGATGCTGGTGACGACGTTCGCCGTCCAGATGCTCCCGGCCGACGCCCGGATCTTCAGGAAGAGCCATGAGAGCGTGGTCATGAGAAACAAGCGCAGCAGGATCTCCTCGCAAATGCCGCCGTAGAATGACGCCAAGAATCCCTTCCACCAGGCGGGTTTGAAGGTCGCGGTCAAGGCGAGCGCCACTCGAGCGAAGAAGAGAACGTCGATCAGGACCAGGGTGACGCCCACGATCGCTCCCGTCGCGGCTCCGATCTCGAGGAGTCGCCGCACGCGGTCGGCGGCGATCGGGACGCCGCCGAAATAGTCCTCCAGAAGGGGCGCGCCCATCCCAATCTTCCTGCCCAGCAACAACCCGATGAAAATGCAAAACGCGCACAGCAGCGCGGATTGAACGACCTGCGCGGAGACGACGATCCAGAGCGAGACCGGCAGCTTTTTCACGACTTCAGGCATGAACACGTAGGGCAACACCGCGAGCGTTCCCACGATGCTCGAGCCGAGCAAGGCGAAAAAGACTTTCCAGTGAATACATGTTCGAATGTTATTGATCATAGCGTCTTTATATCAGGTTATGGCGGCAAGGGGCCTCGCGGTCTTCCGACCTGGCCGGTCTCCGCGCGACCTCGCGGCCGGCGGGGGCGTCCGGGATTGGTCTCTTCGTCCGTCGCACGCGATCTCGTCCTTCGGGACCGGCGAATATCAAGGAAGATACTGGGAAAAGGGAGGCGCGGACAGCGACAAGCGTCGGGGGCGGTCGTTTTCTTGGAGCGAGGGGCGATCGGCGCGCGACAATGGAGCTCTCGGAATTTTTTCACGATTTTTTAACTCGTTCCTGGATGTGATGTTACGGCGTTTTTTCGAGATCCCCAAGGCGTTGGTGAGTTCGGGAAGCCAAACCCGCGTTAGATTCCATGATAAGGCGGTCAAGAAAGGCGAATCCCAGCAACCGCGGCGCGGGCCAGAGCACGTCGATCGGGATGCCTCCGCGGTCGAAGACAGCCAACATCGAACGGCTTCCATGCTCGCTCGGAAGGTCGTCCGCGGGTCGCCGTGTGCTCGAACCCTTCGGTCATGCCCGCGCACCCCAGACGAGCCTTCGCCCAGGAAGGCCGGGCTCTCCCGAGCCAGGCCTATTCCAGCCGCTATTCTTACGAGGCGCATCATGATGACGTCGTCTACTCGCCATGACTCCACGCGCTGTCGGATCGGTCGCCGCCATGGCACTCGCATCGCTTTTTTCGCGCCGAATGGCCGCGAAAACCCTGCCGCGACGGGTCAAGTCAGCGAAATCCTCGTCAAAAAGCTGTCAGAAGTGCCACTCTTCGCCGCGCTGTCAAGCGACTCGGCCGCATCGGAACGACCCCGGCGGGGAGCGCCTGCCATGGGGCCAGGCGACGCTTTCGCTGAATCCGCTCCGGCGAAACCCATCTCGACGCCGGCCGGCGTCGCCGGTGATGATATTCGATCGCTGTACCAGTACCGAACCGCCGCGGCTGGCTTTCGCGCGGGCGGAGTGTTAAGCAAGACCGTACGGCGCCGACTCGAGCCGTTCGACGAACCCAGGAACCTTGAACCGATGACAGAGACCGCCGCGACACCCACTGAGATCCGGATCGGACACAGCCCCGATTCCGACGACGCCTTCATGTTCTATGCGCTCACGCAGGGCAAGCTCGACAGCGCCGGCCTGGCGATCAGGCACGAGCTCCAGGACATCGAGACCCTGAACCGCCGTGCGCTCAGGGGCGAGCTCGAGGTCTCGGCCGTGAGCATCCACGCCTTTGCCCATCTCGCCGACCGCTATGCCCTGCTGGCTTCGGGCTCGAGCATGGGCGACAAGTATGGACCCACCGTCGTCACTCGCGAGCCGCTCTCGATGGCCGATCTCAAGGGCCGGACGATCGCCGTTCCGGGCAAGCTCACGACGGCCTATTTGACCCTTCAGCTCTGCCTGGGCAAGGACGCGCCGGTCGTCGTGATGCCCTTTGACCAGATCCTGCCGGCCGTGGTCGCGGGTCAGGTCGACGCCGGGCTTTTGATCCACGAGGGCCAGCTCTATTTTGCCGAGCGGGGCTTGCACAAGGTGGTCGATCTGGGGGTGTGGTGGTTTGAGCAAACGGGCCTGCCGCTGCCGCTGGGGGGCAACGTGGTTCGCAAGGATCTGGGCGGTCCGCAGGTCGAGCGGATCGCGCGGCTCATCAAGCAGAGCATCCAGTATGCGCTCGACCATCGCCAGGAGGCTCTGGAATACGCCCTGCGCTACGCCCGCGAGCTCGATCCCGCGCTCGCCGACCGGTTCGTCGGGATGTACGTCAACGAGTGGACCGTCGATTACGGACCGCGGGGCCGCGAGGCCGTTCGGCTCTTGCTCAAGCGCGCCTGGGAAGCGGGTTTAGTCCCGAGCCCGGTTGAAGTACAATTCGTCGGATGACTCGACCGAAACAATTCGAGGACTCTCCATGACACGCTCTTGCGACGCTCTCGCCGAGCTCAAGGTCGGCGATTCGACCTACCGCTATTATCGACTTGAGGCCCTGGCGGGCGCAGGCGTCGACCTGGCCCGGCTGCCGTTTTCGCTCAAGATTTTGCTCGAGAACCTGCTCCGCCACGAGGACGGCGTGACGGTGACGGCCGAGGACGTGCTGGCCCTGGCGAAGCACGACCCGCTCGGCGCGGCCGAGCGCGAGATCGCGTTTCGGCCGAGCCGGGTGCTGCTGCAAGACTTCACCGGCGTGCCGGCGATCGTCGACCTGGCGGCGATGCGCGACGCGATGAAGCGGCTGGGGGGCGATCCGCGGCGGATCAACCCGCTCCAGCCGGTCGAGCTGGTGATCGACCACTCGGTGCAGGTCGATGAAGCGGGCTCGGCGGGCGCTTTCGCGATGAACGCCAAGCTCGAATTCGAGCGCAATCGCGAGCGCTATGCCTTTTTGAAGTGGGGCCAGCAGGCGTTCGAGAACTTTCGGGTCGTCCCGCCCGACACCGGGATCGTGCATCAGGTGAACCTCGAATACCTGGCGCGGGTGGTGTTCACGGCCGACGCGCCCCGGGGCGCTCCGGTGGCGTATCCCGACACGGTGGTTGGAACGGATTCACATACGACGATGATCAACGGGCTGGGCGTGCTGGGCTGGGGCGTGGGGGGAATCGAGGCCGAGGCCGCCATGCTGGGCCAGCCGGTCTCGATGCTGATTCCCCAGGTTGTCGGGTTCAAGCTCACCGGCCGGCTGCCCGAGGGGGCGACGGCGACCGACCTGGTTTTGACCGCGACCCAGATGCTGCGGCGGAAGGGGGTCGTGGGCAAGTTCGTCGAGTATTACGGCGAGGGGATGGCCGCTCTCAGCCTGGCCGACCGGGCGACGCTCGCCAACATGGCGCCCGAATATGGCGCGACCTGCGGGCTCTTTCCCATCGACGCGGAAACACTTCGTTATCTGAAGCTCACCGGCCGGCCGGCGGCGGCGATCAAGCTGGTCGAGGCCTATGCCAAGGCCCAGGGCATGTTCCACGGCCCGGGGGCGCCCGAGGCCGTCTACAGCGATCGGTTGGAGCTCGACCTGGCGACGGTCGAGCCCAGCCTGGCCGGCCCGCGGCGGCCGCAAGACCGGGTCAAGCTGGGCGACGTGAAGGGGTCGTTCCAGACGGCCCTGACCGAGATGCAGGCGGCCCGGCCCGTCAAGAAAGCGGCGCTCGAGGTCGTCGAGCCGACCGCCCCGGGCGGCCACGCCGGCGCGAACGGCGACCAGGCCGCCGCCGCTCTCAAGAACGGCTCGGTCGTGATCGCCGCGATCACGAGCTGCACCAATACGTCGAACCCCTCGGTGATGATCGCCGCCGGATTGCTCGCCAAAAAGGCGGTCGAGCGCGGGCTCGAGACCAAGCCCTGGGTCAAGGCCAGCCTCGCGCCCGGGTCCAAGGTCGTGACCGACTATCTCCATCACGCCGGGCTCGACCAATACCTCGATCGTCTGCGGTTCAACCTGGTCGGCTACGGTTGCACGACGTGCATTGGCAATTCGGGCCCGCTCGCCGCGGCGATCTCGGAGAAGGTCCAGAAAGACGACCTGGTGGTGGCCGCGGTGCTCTCAGGCAACCGCAATTTCGAGGGGCGGATCAACGCCGACGTGCGGGCCAATTATCTGGCGTCGCCTCCTCTGGTGGTGGCCTACGCACTGGCGGGAACGATGGAGGTCGACCTCCAGACCGAGCCCCTGGGAACGGGACGCGACGGCCGCCCTGTTTATCTGCGCGACGTCTGGCCCAGCCAGCTCGAGATCGAGGACGCGATCACCCGTTCGGTCAGGCCCGAGATGTTCGAGACCGAATACTCGGCGGTGTTCGCCGGCGACTCCGCCTGGGGCTCGCTGTCCGCGCCCACGGGGGATCTGTATGCGTGGGATCCCGGGTCGACCTATGTCAAGAACCCGCCGTACTTCCTGGAGATGGCGGTCGAGCCGGCCCCGGTCGAGCCGATCAAGGACGCCCGGGTGCTGGCGTTCCTGGGCGACAGCATCACGACCGACCACATTTCGCCGGCGGGCTCGATCAAGGCGGCGGGTCCGGCGGGCCGATATTTGGTGGAGCGCGGGGTTGCCGCGGCCGATTTTAATTCGTATGGCGCCCGGCGGGGCCACGACGAGGTTATGGTGCGGGGGACGTTCGCCAATATCCGGCTGAAGAATCGCCTGGCGCCGGGCACCGAGGGGGGCGTGACCGTCCATTTGCCGGACGGCGAGCCGCTCTCGATTTTCGAGGCGTCCAGACGCTATCTGGCCGAGGGGACGGCGCTCATCGTGCTGGCGGGCAAGGAGTACGGCTCGGGCTCGTCGCGCGACTGGGCGGCCAAGGGTCCGAAACTGCTGGGCGTCCGCGCGGTCATCGCCGAGAGTTACGAACGGATCCATCGGTCGAATCTGGTGGGCATGGGGATCTTGCCGCTTCAGTTCCCGGGAACCGAGTCGGCCGATTCGCTGGGTCTCACCGGTCGCGAGCGGTACACGATCATCGGGCTGCGTGAGGCCCTCGCGAGCCGCTTCGCCGCCGGCCGGGAGCTCGAGGTTGTCGTGCACTCTGACGATGGATCGACCAGGCGATTTCAGGCGCTGGCGCGGATCGACACGCCCCAGGAGATCCGCTACTATGAGCACGGCGGCATCCTCCAGTTCGTCTTGCGGCAGTTGCTCGCCGGCTAGGCTCTGGGCCGGCGGGCGCTCGTATTTCAGGACTCACTCCCGAGCCAACTGGATGAACAGACCCATTTTGTGTAGGCTAGCGAAGTCCGTTCCCCTGTGGTTTCATTCCCAGGCGAGCCCCGCGCTCGAGCCGCCCGCGCCCGCGGGCGGACAGGCGGTGAAGCGGGGCTCGTCTCGCGATGTTTTTTTCCATCCCGTTCGCTTGGGAGCAGTCTGATCATGGTTCAAGCGCGCACCGAGGCGAAGCCGATCGTCAATCGAACCCAGGCTCAAGTCTGGCTGCGCCAGATGATGCTGATCCGCCGCTTCGAGGAGCGGGCGGAGATGATGTACCAGAAGGGAAACAAGATCGGCGGCTTCTTCCATCAATACAGTGGACAGGAGCCGGTGGCCGTGGGTTCGATCGGGGTGCTGCGTGAGAACGATTACATCATCACGGCGTACCGCGACCACGGCCATGCGCTCGCGCGGGGGATGAGCGCCAAGGCGGGAATGGCCGAGCTTTTGGGCAAGTCGACGGGCTGCTCCAAGGGCAAGGGGGGCTCGATGCACTTCTTCGACGTCGAGAAGGGCTTCCTGGGCGGCCACGCCATCGTCGGCAGCCACATTCCCCTCGCGGCCGGCGTCGCCTTCGCCAGCAAGTATCGCGGCGAGGATCGCGTCTGCGTCTGCTATTTCGGCGACGGGGCGATCAATCAGGGCTCGGTCCACGAAGCCCTCAACATGGCCGCCATGTGGAAGCTGCCCGTGGTTTACATCGTCGAGAACAACCTTTATGCGATGGGGACGTCGCTGGCGCGATCGTCGGCCGTCGAGGATCTGACCGTTCGTGGCGCGGTTCCGTATGGCATCCCGGCTTACTCGATCAATGGCAACGACATCGAGCTGATGGCGCAGACCACGCGCGACGCCGTCAATCGCGCGCGGGCCGGGGAGGGGCCGTCGTTCATCGATGCCAAGACCTATCGCTACAAGGGGCACTCGATCAGCGACCCGGGCAAGTACCGGCACAAGGAAGAGCTCGACGACGCCCTCCGCAACGACCCGATCCTCAAATATCAAGAGCTCCTCAGGGAACGCGGCTGGATCGATCAAGAGGCGATTGACCGCATGGCCGAAGGGGTCAAGCAAGAGATCGAGGAGAGCATCGAGTTCGCCGAGTCGAGCGAGCCCCCGCCGCTGGACGCTCTCTACGAGGATATCACGACGGCCCCTTTCATTCCGCAGGAGTAAGCATGGCGGTTCTCACGTTTCGCGAAGCCTTGAATCAGGCGATGCAAGAAGAGATGGAACGCGACCAGAACGTGTTCCTGATGGGCGAGGAGGTCGCCGAGTACGACGGCGCCTACAAGGTCAGCCAGGGCCTGCTCAAGAAGTTCGGCCCCAGGCGGATCGTCGACACCCCGATCTCGGAAGGGGGGTTCGCCGGCATCGGCATCGGCGCGGCCATGGTTGGCCTGCGCCCGATCGTCGAGTTCATGACCTTCAGCTTCAGCCTGGTGGCCATCGATCAGATTGTCAACAACGCGGCCAACATGCGTTATATGAGCGGCGGCCAGTTCGCGGTCCCCATCGTCTTTCGCGGCTCGTCCGGCATGGCCGGCTGCCTGGCCGCCACCCACTCGCACCGGCTCGAGGCCTGGTACGCCCAGATCCCCGGTCTGACCGTGGTCATGCCCGCGACCCCAAGCGACGCCAAGGGACTGCTCAAAAGCGCCATCCGCACCGACGACCCCGTCGTCTTCATCGAGCACGAGGTGCTCTATCACGAGCGCGGCGAGGTGCCCGAGGGCGAGCACCTGGTCCCGATCGGAAAGGCCGAGATCAAGCGCGAGGGGACCGACGTCACCCTCATCACCTATTCCCGATCGTTGAAGGCGACCCTCGCGGCCGCGGAAGCCCTGGCCGACCAGGGCGTCCAGGCCGAGGTCATCGACCTCCGCACCATCCGCCCGCTTGACCTCGACACCCTCTTGACCTCGGTGGTGAAAACCCACCGGGCGGTTATCGTCGAGGAAGACTGGCCGTACTGCGGATTGGGCGCGGGCATCTCGGATCGGATCACCCAGCGCGTCTTTGACGAGCTCGACGCACCCATTCGCCGGGTCGCGGCCAAGGATGCGCCGATTCCGTATAATAAAGCTCTCGAGCAATCCATGCTCCCCTCGGTCGATCGGATCACCGCCGCGGTTCGCGACGTGCTGTATCTCTGAGACCGGCGGCCCAGCCCCTCTTCCCGGAGAGTCGACCCGTGCCGATCGAAGTGACGATGCCCAAATTGAGCCCGACGATGGAGACCGGCGTGATCGCCCAGTGGCTGGTCAAGGTCGGGGATCCGGTCAAGGAAGGCGATCCGCTGGCAGACATCGAGACCGACAAGGCCACGATGCAGATGAAGTCGTACGACGACGGCGTGATCGCGCTCCTGGACCACGTGGCCGGCGACGAGGTCGCGCTGGGGCAGCGGGTGCTGGTGCTGGCCAAGAAGGGCGAGGATCCCAAGGCGGTGGCCCAGGCGATGGGCGCGGCGGGCGCGGCCAAGGCCGCGGCGAAAGCCTCGTCGGCGGCCGCCGAGGGGCACACCTCGGGCAATGGCAAACGGCCCGACCCCGCCGTTTCGGTTGCGGCGGCCGAACCCGCCGCGGTCGCGGTTGGCGGCCGGGTGAAATCGACCCCACTCGCTCGCAAGATCGCCGCCGCGTCCGCGATCGACGTCGCCCGCGTGCCTGGCACGGGGCCCGGCGGGCGAGTGATTCGCAAGGACGTCGAGGCCTTCCTCGCCGCCAAGCCAGCAGCCGCGCCCGCGGCAACGTCCGCCCCGAGCTCACGCACGAGCGTTCGCATCCCGCACACCCGGATGCGCAAGACGATCGCCCAGCGGATGCTCGCCGCCAAGCAGGCCGCCCCCGAGATCCACGTCTCGATCGAGCCCCGCGTCGACCGCCTGGTCGCCGCCCGCGAGGAGCTCAACCGCCGGCTCGCCCGCGAGAATATCAAACTCTCGCTCGGCGACTTCGTTACCAAGGCCGTCGCGATGGCGCTCCGGCTGCATCCGGCCTTGAACGCGAGCTTCGAGCCCGACGCGATCGTCCGGCACGGCAATGTCAACCTCGGGATCGCCGTGGCGCTCGACGAGGGCCTGATCGTGCCGGTGCTCCACAACGCCGATCAGCTCGGCCTTCGCGAGATCCGTCTGCAGAGCGAGGCGCTCGCCAAGGCCGCGCGCTCGGGGACGCTCACCGGCGAACAGCTCACGGGCGGCACGTTCACCATCAGCAACCTGGGGATGTTCGGCACCCGCCAGTTCGACGCCATCCTGAACCTGCCGGAGGTCGCCATCCTGGCCGTCGGGGCGGCCGAGCGCAGGCCGGTCGTCGAGGGCAACCAGATCGTCCCTGGCACCGTCATGAACCTGAACCTCACCGCCGACCACCGCGCCGTCGACGGCGCGACCGCCGCCGTCTTCTTGCAAGCCCTGAAGGGCATGCTCGAGGAGCCCGCCGCGATGCTGCTTTGAGACTCGCCCAGCCCCATGGGCGGACGCCCCGCGCGGAACGCACGGCGGGGCCGGATCGACTTTCTTGCAAGGACAACCATGGCCTACGACTATGACATCGTGGTGATCGGCGGGGGCCCCGCCGGTTACGCCGCCGCCATTCGCGCCAGCCAGCTCAAGGCGAAAACGCTCTGCGTCGAGCTCGACAAGCTCGGGGGCGTGTGCCTGAACTGGGGCTGCATCCCCACCAAGGCGCTTCTCACCAATGCGCACCTGGTCGAGCTGATCAAGAACCACGGCGCGGCGTTCGGGTACGGCGGCCAGCCCACCTGGGATTTCGCCCAGATGATCGGCCGCAGCCGGAGCGTGGCGGGCCAGCTCAACAAGGGAATCGAGGGGCTGTTTCGCAAGTACAAGGTCGCCTGGAAACACGCCCAGGCCAAGGTCGTCGCTCCCCACAAGGTGCTGATCGGCGATTCCGAGACGGTCACGGCCGAGTCGATCATCATCGCCACGGGCGCTCGTCCGCGGCCGCTGCCGGGACTGCCATTCGACGGCAAGCGGGTGATCGCCTCCAAGGAAGCGATGTCGCTCCCCGCGCTGCCCCAGTCGATGCTGATCGTCGGCGGCGGGCCGATCGGGCTCGAATTCGCCTATTTTTATAACGCGATCGGAACCAAGGTCACGGTCGTCGAGATGCTCGACCGGATCTTGCCCGGCGAGGACGAAGAGGTCTCGGCGGCTCTGGCCCAGAGCCTCGCCAAGCGCGGGATCGTGATCCACACCGGCGCCAAGACCAGCCAGATCGACTCGAGCGGGAAAACGGTCAAGGCCGTGATCGAGACCAAGGCCGGCAAGACGCCGATCGAGGCCGAGATCGTCCTGGTGGCGATCGGAGTTCAGGGCAACGTCGAGGACGTGGCCGCCCCCGAGCTCAAGCTCGCGATCGAAAAGGGACATATCAAGGCCGATCCCGCAAAGGGATATCTTACCAGCGTGCCCGGCGTTTACGCTGTGGGCGACGTCATCGGCCCCCCCTGGCTCGCCCACGTCGCCCATCACGAGGCCACCTGCTGCGTCGAGCGGCTGCTGCTCAAGTCGACGCGAACGATTGATTATTCGAACATCCCAGGATGCACCTATACCGACCCCGGCGTGGCCTCGGTCGGCATGACCGAAAAGCAGGCCCGCGAATCGGGCCGGCAGGTCCGCGTCGGCAAATTCCCCTTCATGTACAGCGGCCGGGCGCTGGCGTCGGACGAGACCGAAGGGTTCGTGAAGCTCGTCTTCGACGCCCAGTACGGCGAGCTTCTGGGAGCGCATCTGGTCGGCTCGCAAGCGACCGAGCTCATCGCCGAGCTCGTGATGGCCAAGAAGCTCGAGGCCACCGAGGAAGAGATCATCCACGCGATTCATCCGCATCCGACCTATTCCGAATCGGTGATGGAAGCCGCCGGCCAGGGGCTCGGCGAATCGGTTCATATCTGAACATTGGACGTCTTCGTCCGCTTTGCCTGTCGGTCGGCGAAACGCGCTCTATGCTTTCTCAGGGCGCGGCCCAAGAATCTGGGGGTTTCCGGGAGGAGGGGACGTGATGTCGACCACGGCGCGGGCGAAGTCGAACGTGCGAGCCGATAAGCTGGGATCGCCCTCGGGAATCGGCCGGATCATCGGCCGGCTGGGGGGGCTGTTCGGGGGTCGCGGATTCGCGGCTGGCGTTCGCGAGGACGACCTCGGCGCCATCGATCGCCGCGTCGTTCCGCAAAGCGACGGCGTGGCATGCTCGCAGCCGTCGCCGGTCTCGGTCGCCTTACCGGTGATGTTCGCGCCGAGCCGTCGTGGCCTGCAGCGCTCGCTGGAATCGTCGCGCGAGCTCTTGGAGCCGATCGTCGATGTGTTCGAGGAGCCCGACCACTTGCTGGTGGCCGTGATCTTGCCCGGCGTGGACCCGGCCCTGGCACGGGCTGAGCTCACGGGCGACTTGCTCGTGATCACGTCGGTTCCTCCCTCCCCGATCCATCGCAAGGAGATCCCGCTGCCCGCCGTCTTTGGTCAGGAATGCATGTCGCGCGCGGAGCGCGACGGAGTGCTCGAGGTCCGGCTCGACCTGAATCGGGCGCGGCGGATCGCGCCCGGGAGCGGGAGCGGCGACTAATCGCTTTCGAGCGCCTTCACTCGCAGGGCGGCCGTCTTGGCCGCGGAGCTGTCGGGATACTCCTTGAGCACCCGCTTGTAGTAGCC
>DAIDHE010000298.1 GCA_027459775.1 Planctomycetales bacterium
CTCCCCCATGAAGATGCTATTCACCTGGGCGCTCGTCGCCTTGTCGGCCTTCGCGACCGCATCGGCCGCGCCCCCCGACGACGTCTATCGCCTGGGCCCCGATTCCGAGCCCCACGATGGCGTGCCCCGCGGCAAGGTCGTGGGCCCGATCACGCTCGCGAGCAAGGTGTACCCCGACACCACCCGCGATTACTGGATCTACGTCCCCGCCCAGTACGACGCCGCCAAGCCGGCGTGCCTCATGGTCTTTTTCGACGGCCACGCCTATGTCGGGCTCAAGGGGAGCTACCGCATTCCCTACGTGTTCGACAATCTCATCCACCGCCGCGAGATGCCGGTCACGATCGGCGTGTTCATCAATCCCGGCCATACCTTGGTGCAAAAGGAAGCCTCCGACGCTGACTGGGGCGACCGGACCACCAATCGCCGCGTCGAATACAACGCGCTCGACGACACGTATTCCAAGCTCATCGTCGACGAGCTGTTGCCGGCGATCAAGAAGGACTACAACATCTCGGACGATCCCGACAATCGGGCGATCTCGGGGGCCAGCTCGGGTGCGATCTGTGCGTTCACGGTGGCCTGGCATCGGCCCGACCAGTTTCGCAAAGTGATCAGCACGATCGGCAGCTTCACGAACATCATGGGCGGGCACGTCTACCCCGAGCTGATCCGCCAGGCCGAGCCCAAGCCGATTCGCATTTTCCTGCAAGACGGCCTGAACGACAACCGGGGCGTGAGACGCAACGGCGAGTACGACGCGACCCGCGACTGGCACGCGCAAAACATCAAGATGGTCGAGGCCCTGACGGCCAAGAAATACGACGTGAACTACACCTGGGGCATTGGCACTCATTCGAACAAGCAAGGCGGGGCGATCATGCCCGAGATGCTGCGCTGGCTCTGGCGCGATTATCCCCGGAAGGACGACCCCAAGGATCCCAGCGAGCGAACGCTGCTCGTACCAAAGAACCCCGTCAACGCCCCGGCTGCCGCTCCTGCATCAGGCCGCTGATGCGCCGCGGCAGGCTCTCGCCGCTGGAGCGCGCTTGCGCTGGGACCCCTGGCGGCAGGATTCAGCGTCGTTGTGCCTGCGCGGTCCGGCGGGCGTGGTCCCAGACGATTCGCCGGGCCACGCCCAGGCCGGCCAGGATCATTCCGGTGAACATCAGAACGATCCCTGGCGGCTCGGGCACGGCCTGGGGCGGCGAGCCGCCGGGCTTGTTCGTACCGCCCCCCGACGTGCCAGCCCCCGGAGTTCCAACTCCCGGCGTGCCAGGGTCGGTCGAGCCGTGCGTCAGATCTCCGATCAAGCCTCCCGGGCCAGATCCGGAATCGATACTGGTCGAGCCTGGCGGTTCGCCTGTCCCCGGCGTAAGCAGGGGCGAAGGGTTGTTGATTTGGGGCTCGTGAATGAAGCCGTCCAGAGCCCTCCACAGATACGGATGCCAATGGTCGAACCGTGGCTCGTGCGCCTCCCACCGTTTCACGATTTGCTCCATATAGCTGGGGTCGGTCAGAATTCCAAAGAAAAACCAGTGCTGTTTGTCGAACACGATTGGATTCGCGTCCCGCTGTTCAACGAGCTTTTCGTACAAGAGAATGTGCTTCTCGACAATCGCCCCGGGCTCTGGATGCTCTTGATGCAGGTGCATCGAGCCCGCCCGTGCTTGAACGCCATGAAGGAAGACCAGAGAGAGGAACAGAATGAGCAATGGGCTTTTCACAATTGGACTCATCAACAAAGGCTTAGTCGCTGCGTGCTTCGCGACCAAGGAAGGCGGCGGGTTCAACACGCGGTGCGCTCGCCGCGAAGGAGGGTCGAGATCTCGAGGGGCGTGTCGTTTTCGCCGCCCTCGAACGACTTACCAAAAAGATTGCGCACCGAATCGCTTTCCGTGACTTATGATGTTGCTCAAACGAAACGCGACAAAGCGAGCGTGTCGCGTCCAGGCGGAATAAAAAGACTCACGACGGGGCTTGGGCGGCCGAATCGAGCACTGTCGAGACGCGCGGGCGCGATTATGGAGCGGATTCTGGCCTGATCCGGTCGGATCAGGAAGTCAGGCGGGTCTTCAGGATCGAGGCCATGGCCTCGAAAACGCCCGCCCAGTCGCCCGCCGCGGATTGGCGAAAGAGCTTCATGGTGGGATACCAGGGGGAATCGTCGCGGCCGGCGAGCCATCTCCACTCCGGGTGTCGGGGCAAGGCGAGCCAGACGGGCGCGCCCAGGCCGCCGGCGAGATGGGCGACGGCCGAGTCGGGCGCGACGACCAGGTCGAGTCCTCCGATCACGGCGGCGGTGTCGAGCAGGTCGCGGTCGTCGTTCCCGGGCGGAACGATCTGGTCAACCGGCACCCGATCGCACAGCGGCCCGATCTGGCCGAGGCCCTCGCCTTTTTGGAGCGAGACCAGCCGCACCCCGGGAATCCTCGCCAGCGGCTCAAGGGCGGCAAGCGGAAACGAGCGCTGACGGTCGATCCGATTCAGCGGATTGCCTTGCCACGCGACACCGATGCGAAAGGTTCGGCCCCGATGGGCCGGGGCGAGGGCGCGAATCCTCGCCCGCCAGAACTCCGCCGTGGATTCGTCGACCGAAAGATACGGCATTCGACAAGGGATTGTCTCAAGAGTGGTTCCCAGGATCGCCGGCAGGCTCAAGAGCGAGGCATGGACGTCGAACGCGGGCGTTTGGTCCTGGCGGTCGCAAACGCCGTCGACCCCTGGACACCGCGCGACGAGCCTCGCAAGCGGGGTGGGACAGAAGACAATCACGCGATCGACCCGTTCCTTGACCATTTCCGCGTAGCGAATGAACTGGAGCGTGTCGCCCAGGCCTTGTTCGGCGTGGAGCAGGATCACGGTCCCCGTCCGTGCGCGGCCGTCCCATCGGGGGAGCGGGCTCGAGAATCCTTGGTGCGTCCGGCAGGCGAGTCGCCACTCGTATTCGGGCCAGCCGCGGGTGAAATCGCCATGCTTCAGGTAGACGAGCGCCCGATTCCGTCTGGCCTCGGGAAGGTTTGCCGCGAGTGCGAGGGCTTGTTCGTGATATTCCAGCGCGGTCGACCAGCGCCCGCTTCGAGCATGGGCGGATCCCAGGTTGTCGAGCGCCTCGGGCCAGTGCGGGTGGAGCGACAGAGCGCGCTCGATCGACGCGACGGCGCGATCGTCCTGACCCAGGTCGGCCTGAATCACGCCCAGATTCATCCAGGCTTCGGGCGAGGTGGGGTTGATCGCGATCGCGCATTCGTAATGCGGGGCGGCCTCATCGAGCCGGCCTTGTCGCCAGAGGGCGTTGCCCAGGTTGTTCTGGATGGCGAAGTCGTCGGGACGGAGGGCGACGGCCTGGCGATAGCAGGCCTCGGCCTCGTTCACACGCCCTTGCTGCCAGAGCGCGGTCCCCAGGTTGTTGAGCGCGTCCGGGTCGCGGGGACGGAGACCCAACGAGGCGCGCAACGCCCCCTCGGCCTCGGCAAATCGGCCCTCGCGCAATAGCCCGGTCCCCAGCGTGAAATCCCACGCGGCTTGCTCCACGAGCGCACTCGGACGAGGATGCGCTGGCACCGCTCCCGACGCGAAGTGTCCCGGCCTCCAGGCCATCTCAACCCCTCCATGAACCACCACCAACCGGCGGATTATTTCGGATCCATGCGGGCTTTCCTAGACCAGTTTGCCAGGCGGTGGGGGAAGAGGGCCCGATCGCCAAGGATCGCTTCTGGATCAAAGCCCCTGACCGCTTGCCGTCGGTCGGAGGGCGGCATAGGCTGTTGCTGCACGCGAGACGTTCCTTCGAGCGGCGTTTTGACCATTCGCGGTCGGTCCATGGGAGTCGGTGATGAGAATGATCATGAGGGCGGCTTGGTGCGCGGCATGCGTGGCGGCGGCGGGCGCGGAACTGGCGCGCGGCGACGAGGGGATGTGGCTGTTCAATAACTTGCCGCTCAAGCACCTCAAGAGCGCCCATGGGTTCGAGCCCCCGCCCGGATGGGCGGAACACCTGCGCTCGGCGGCCGTTCGCTTCAATAACGGCGGCTCGGGGTCGTTTGTCTCCCGCGATGGCTTGATCATGACTAACCATCATGTCGGGGCCGACACCCTCGCCAAGCTCGGCAGCTCGACCAAGGACTATTATCGCGACGGATTCCTGGCCCGAACCCGCGCCCAGGAAGCCAAGGCCCCGGACCTGGAGCTCAACGCCCTGGTCGACATCGTCGACGTCACCGACCGGGTGAACGCCGCGGTCGCGGCCGGCCTGGACGACGAGCAGGCGGGCACGGCCAAGCGGCAGGCAATGGCCCGAATCGAAAAGGAGGCGACCGACAAGAACGGCCTGCGAAACGACGTCGTCACGCTCTATCAAGGGGGGCGGTATCATCTTTACACCTACAAGAAATACACCGACGTCCGCCTCGTTTTCGCCCCCGAGTTCGACATCGCCTTCTTCGGCGGCGACCCCGACAATTTCGAATACCCGCGCTACGACCTGGACGTCTGCTTTTTCCGAGCCTATGAAAATGACAAGCCCGCCCGCGTCGAACACTGGTTGACCTGGAGCAAGGACGGCTCGCGCGAGGGAGATCTCGTCTTCGTTGCCGGTCATCCGGGCCGAACCGACCGCTTGAACACCGTCGCGAGCCTGAAATTGCTCCGCGACGTCCGATTCCCGATGTTGCTCGAATTCCTCCGCGATCGCGAGTCGTTCCTGCTCGACTATGGCTCGAAAGGCGCTGAGCCCTCGCGCCAGTCCAAGGAAGAGTTGTTCGGCATTCAGAACAGCCGCAAGGCCCGCGTCGGCGGCCTCGAGGGGCTCGGGAACAAGGCGTTCATGGATCGCAAGATCGAGTCCGAGTCCGAACTCAAGGCGTTTGTGAAAGGTCGCTCGAGCGCCGGCCCCGACGCCCTCGCCCCCTGGGACAAGATCGCGGCGGCCCAGAAGAAAGCGGCCGCCGCCCTGAAACGATACAATTACTACGAGCGGAGATGGGGATTCGAGGCCCGTCAGTTCGACATCGCGCGCATCCTGGTTCGGCTCGCCGCCGAGAAGGCCAAGCCCAACGACCAGCGCCTCCAGGAATACCGCGACTCAGCGCTCAAGTCCCTTGAGCTCGCACTCTTCTCGCCCGCCCCGATCCACACCGAGTTCGAGGAGGCCCGTCTGGCCCATTCGCTGGCCGACTGGAAGAAGGCCATGCCCGCCGACCCGCTCGTGGAGCAGGTTCTCAAAGGGCGATCCCCGGCCGAGGCCGCTCACGCGATGATCGCTATCACCAAGATGGGCGATGGGCGCTACCGCCGCGAGCTGGCCATGGCCGGCCAAACCGGGATCGAACAGTCCGAGGACCCGCTCATCAAACTGGCGATCCTGATCGATCCCGCCGCGCGCGAAGCGCGGAAGATCATGGAAGACGTCGAGGGCGTCGAATCCGCCAATTACGCCCTGATCGCGCGGGCGCTCTTCGATCTCAAAGGCGCCTCGCTCTACCCCGACGCGACCTTCACGCTGCGACTGGCCTTTGGAGTGGTGAAGGGCTACGAACAGGACGGCAAGAAAATCCCCGCCTATACGACCATCGGAGGCGCGTTCGACCATGCCCGCGCCCACGGCGAGGAACCCCCCTACGCCCTCCCCAAGAGCTGGCTCAAGGCGCGCGACTCGGGCGTGCTCAAGCTCGATACCCCGTTGAACTTCGTCTCGACCGCCGACATCATCGGCGGCAACTCCGGCAGCCCGGTCGTCAACCGCGCCAACGAAGTCGTCGGCCTGATCTTCGACGGCAACATCCAGTCCCTGGTCCTGGATTTCGGCTACGACGAGGTTCAGGCGCGCGCTGTCTCGGTCGACTCGCGATCGCTGGTCGAGGCGCTCAGAAACATCTATGGCGCCCAGGCGCTGGCCGCCGAGTTGACGGCGCGCTAGGGCCGCCGGCTTCCCGTCGATCGCCGCCCGCGCTCCAGCGGGATCGCGGACGGCGATCGACGCTCGAGACCGGCTCAGTACTCGGTCGAGCAGCTCTCAACGCCGCGTTTCTTGAGGTATTGCTGGTGATACTCCTCAGCGCGATAAAACGGGCCGGCGGGGGCGATTTCGGTGACGATGGGCCGGCGGAAGCGCCCGATCGAGTCTAGCCGCTCTTTCGAGGCCCGGGCCTCGGCCTCTTGCTCCGCGTCATGATAAAAAATCGCCGAGCGGTACTGCGACCCGACGTCCGGACCCTGGCGGTTCTTTTGGGTGGGATCGTGGCAGTTCCAGAAAACCTCGAGCAGCCGCTCGTAATCGACCTGAGCGGGATCGTACGAGACCTGCACGACCTCGGCGTGGCCGGTGCGATCGGTGCAGACTTGCTGATACGTGGGGTTGGGCGTCGCCCCGCCGGCATAGCCGACGGCCGCGTCGACCACCCCCGGAACCCGGCGAAACGTCGCCTCGACCCCCCAAAAACATCCGGCCCCAAACGTCGCGAGCTTCATGTGAGCTGTCTCCCCAGGGCCCACGGCCGCCGCCTGGTCACGCTCCTCCGCGGTCTCGGAACCCCGTTCCGCAGCATAGAAACCCAAGCCCGGCGCGACAAGCGGGGGCGCCCTAGATGTCCGCGATCACCAGATCGATGCCGGGCGTCTCGCGTTCGAGCCGTTCCAGGATCGACCGCCCCAGCCAGCGTTTGTGGCGCGATTGGCGGCTCTTGCCCATGACGATGACCTTGATCGCGTACTCGCGGGCGAAGGCCAGCATGGTGCTGGCGACGTCGGGGCCGCGGAAGGTCATGGGAATCCCCCCCAGCTCCTGGGCGAGCTCGAGGTTCTTGCTGATCACGCGCTGGGTGGCCGCGTCGATCTTGGTCAAGTCCTCGGCCGGCGTCTGGATGTAGACGGCGTACCAAGGGACGGCCAGCCGGTCCGCCAGCCGGGCGGTCTTGCGCAGCAGCGCGGGCGCGCTCGGCCCCCGGCTCGAAAGACCGACCATCACCCGATCGGTCGCCGAGTGCGCCATGTTCAAGGCGTATTCCTTGCGCCCGCGGCTGTCGATCAAATGGGCGATCTCGGTCATGGCGATTTCACGCAGCCGGGTCAGGTTGGGCGGCGTGAAAAAGTTTTCCAGCGCGGTCGAGATGCGTTCGGCGGGGTAGACGCGCCCCTCCTTGAGCCGATCGATCAAGTCCTCGACCGAGACGTCGATGTTGACGAGCTGATCGGCCTCGGCCAGGACGCGGTCGGGGATCCGCTCCTTGACGCGGACGCCGGTCGCCCGTTCGACCTCGTCATAGAGGCTCTCGAGATGCTGGATGTTCACGGTCGTGATGACGTGAATGCCGGCCAGTAAAAGATCCTCGACGTCCTGGTATCGTTTGGGGCGGCGGCTGCCGGGCGCGTTGGTATGCGCGAGCTCGTCCACCAGACAGACGGTCGGCCGCCGGGCCAGGATCGCGTCGACGTCGAGCTCGCGGAGGAGCACGCCCCGGTACTCGATCATGCGCGGCGGGATGATCTCAAGATCCGCCTTTTGCTCTTCGGTCTCGGCCCGACCGTGGGTTTCGACGAGCCCGATCACGACGTCGAGTCCCTGTGCCTTGAGCCTGCGCCCCTCGCGGAGCATGGCGTAGGTCTTGCCGACGCCAGCCGCCGAGCCGAGATAGACCTTGAGCCGGCCTCGGGCCTGGCGGCGGATGAGGTTCAAGAACTGCTCGGGAGCCGGTCGCTCGAGCTCGGACGGCGTCATCATTTTCTCCACGTGAAAGAACGATCAATTATTCGCGATCGGCCTCCTTCGCGTCGAGCGCCAGGTTGAGCTCGAGCACGCTCACGCGCGGCGGAGCGCCCAGGATCCACCCAGAAACATTGATATGCTTATCGATCAGAGCGGCGATCGAGCTCGCGCCGCCGCCGCGGGCGGCCGCGATCCGGTCGACCTGAAACCGGGCCGCCTCGACCGAAATGTCGGGGTCGAGCCCCGAGCCCGATCGGCTCACGAGATCGACGGGGGCGGGATGATCGGCCGTGGCCCCCTCACCCGCGGCCTGGCTGGCCGCGAGCTCGGCGAGCTGAGGGTTCGTCGAGGCCAGGTTCGACCCGCCTGCGGCGTCTGCCTTGTAATCCACGGCCGAGGGTCGCGGATGGAAATACCGCGGCGACTTGAACGCTTGAGCAACAAGCGCCGAGCCGACCACCGTACGATCGGCCCGCTCGATCAAGCTGCCTTGCGCCCGCCACGGAAACAAGAGCCGAGCCCCCGCCCACACCACCGCCGGATACACGGCCGAGCTGATCACGAACGTCGCCAGACAAGCGGCCAGGGCGGTCCTGAAATCGCGTAACATGATTCACATATCTCCAGTATTTGAGTCTTTGTTGTCGCGCATCGGTTCAGGCGAATCCCGCCAGGGTCAGGAAGGGGTCGATGGCCAGGTCGATGATCTTGATCCCGACGAACGGCGCCACCACGCCTCCGAGCCCGTAAAAGAACAGGTTTCGCCGCAGGATGGCGCTCGCGCCGATCGGGCGGTAGGCGACCCCCTTGAGGGCGACCGGGATCAGGAGCGGGATCACGATCGCGTTGAAGATGACGGCCGACAGGATCGCCGATTGGGGCCCGCCCGTCGTGGCCAGGCCCATGAGGTCGATCGCGCGCAGCGAGGCCAGTTGCGCGAAGCCGACGAACATTGCTGGTATCACGGCGAAATACTTGGCCAGGTCGTTGGCGATCGAGAAGGTCGTGAGCGCCCCGCGGGTCATGAGGAGCTGCTTGCCGATCTCGACGACCTCGATGAGCTTGGTCGGGTCGCTGTCCAGGTCGACCATGTTGCCGGCTTCCTTGGCGGCCTGGGTGCCGGAGTTCATGGCCACGCCCAGGTCGGCCTGTGCCAGGGCGGGCGCGTCGTTGGTGCCGTCCCCCATCATGGCCACCAGCTTGCCGCCCGCCTGCTCCTTGCGGATGTACGCGAGCTTGGCCTCGGGTGTGGCCTGAGCGATGAAGTCGTCGACGCCAGCGCGAGTCGCGATCGACTCGGCCGTGAGCGGATTGTCCCCCGTCACCATCACCACCCGCAGACCCATCTTCTTGAGCCTCCTGAACCGCTCCTGAATGCCCGGCTTGAGGACGTCCTCGAGCGTGATCAAGCCCATGAGAGCGCCATCCCGCGACACGGCCAGCGGCGTCGAGCCCGCGCGTGCGATCGCGTCAACCGCGGCCTGATAACCCGCGGGGAGCTCAAAACCCCGGTCAAGTCCGTGCTTGGCGATGGTGTCGGGCGCTCCCTTGCGGATGCTGCCGCCATTCGGCAAATCCACGCCCGAAGCCCGGGTCTGGGCCGAAAACTCGATGAACCGGCTGCCGTCGGGCGCCTGGGCGTCGACGCCAAACGCCGTCCGCGCGAAATCGATCACGCTCTTGCCCTCCGGCGTCTGGTCGGCCAGCGACGACAAAGCGGCCAGCCGCGCGAGCTCCATCTCGGTGACGCCGGGCATCGGCGTGAACCGGGTGGCCCGGCGGTTGCCCAGGGTGATCGTGCCGGTCTTGTCGAGCAGCAGCGTGTCGACGTCGCCCGCGACCTCGACCGCCTTGCCGCTCTTCGCGACGAGATTGGCCTGAAGCGCCCGGTCCATGCCGGCGATCCCGATCGCGGCCAGCAGCCCCCCGATCGTGGTCGGGATCAAGCAGACCAGAAGCGCGACCAGGGTCGGGATGTCGAGTGTGATGTCGAAAAACCGCGCCATCGGATAGAGCGTGGCCGTGACGAACAGGAAGATGATCGAAAACGCGGCCAGAATGATGGCGAGGGCGATCTCATTGGGCGTTTTCTGGCGTTTCGCCCCCTCGACCAGCGCGATCATGCGGTCGAGGAAGCTCTCGCCCGGCCCGGCGGTGACGCGGACGACGATCCGGTCCGAAAGCACGCGGGTCCCTCCCGTGACCCCCGATCGGTCGCCGCCGGCCTCGCGGATCACCGGGGCGCTCTCGCCCGTGATCGCCGATTCATCCACCGCCGCCGCCCCCTCGACAATCTCGCCGTCGGCCGGAATCACCTCGCCCGCCTCGACCATCACCCGATCGCCGGCCCGTAGCTCATCCGAGCCGACCTGCTCGACGTCTCCGTTGCCACGAATCCGAGCCGCCAGCGTCAGCCGCCGCGTGTCGCGCAGGCTCCGCGCCTGCGCCTTGCCGCGAGCTTCCGCCAGGGCCTCGGCGAAATTGGCGAAAAGCGCGGTCAAGATCAGCAAAAACGCCAGTGCCCCCTGATAGGCGATCACGCCCCGGGACGCCCCATTCCAGAACGATTCGATCACCACGAGCGCCGTCAGAATCGCGCCGACCTCGACCAGGAACATCACCGGATTCCGCGCCTCGATCCGCGGGTCGAGCATCACGAACGAGCGCAGCGCCGCCTCGCGCACCAGCCTGGGCTCGAACAGGCTCAGCCGCCGGCTAGCGCGGCGGTTTGCCTTGAGCTCGACGGCTTCCAACGGAGGTTCAATTGTCGCCAGAGACATCAGTGAGCGTCCTTTGATACTTCTTTGATACTTGCACCAGTGGTTCGGAAACCCGCGACTCGGCCGCCGCCCGGGCGGCCGGGGCCGGACCCTTCGAGAGGCTGTCCGCGACCGGACCCATCACCACGGCCGGCATGAACGAGAGCGCCCCCACCAGGAGCACCACGCCGATGAGCGTCATTCCAAACGTGAAATTGTCGGTCGGCAGCGTGCCCAGCGAGGCGGGCGCCTGCTTCTTCTGGGCAAGCGAGCCCGCGAGCGCCAGCGGCAACAACAACGCCGGAAACCGCCCCAACAGCAGCACCACCCCCGTGGCCGTGTTCCACGCCGGGTTGTTGTCCGAGAGCCCCTCGAACCCCGAGCCGTTGTTGGCGGCCGACGAGGTGAATTCATAAAGAATCTCGCTGAATCCGTGCGGGCCCGGATTCGCGACCGTGCTCGACCCCCACGCGGTCGCCGCGAAAAGCGCCGTCCCGCACGTGATCACCAGCGGATGGATCAAGATCGCGACCATCGCCAGCTTGACTTCCCTGGCCTCGATCTTCCGCCCCAGATACTCGGGCGTCCGCCCCACCATCAGCCCGGCGATGAAAACCGTGGCGATCACAAACATGAGCATGTTCAGAAAACCCGACCCGACGCCGGAAAAGTCGACGTTGATCATCATGAGCGCCATGGGGACCAGGCCCCCCAGGGGATTCAGGCTGTCAAACATGCCGTTCACCGACCCGTTCGAGGTCGCCGAGGTCGCGGCCGTCCAGGTCGCCGTCGCGACGGGACCGAAGCGGACCTCCTTCCCTTCCATATTGGCGCCGACCGCCACGTCCGGGCGGTGGAACGCGGAGTTCGGCTGGAGCTCGGTCGCGATCACGATCCCCGCTCCCATGAGCAGCATGACCATCATCACGCCGAAGAGCACCCGCGCGTGCCGACGCTCGCGCAGCATCCGGCCAAACATGAGCACCGAGGCCATCGGCGCCAGCGTGAGCGAGACGACCTCGATCAGGTTGGACCACGGATTGGGGTTTTCAAAGGGATGGGTGGAATTGGGCCCGAAGAACCCGCCGCCGTTGGTGCCGAGCTGCTTGATCGCCACGAACGCCGCCACCGGCCCCCGCGCGATCGTTTGCGAGCCCCCCTCGAGCGTGGTCGCCTGGGCCGAACCCTCGAACGTCATCGGCACCCCCGTCGCCGCCAGCAAAAGCGCCGACACGAGCGCGAGCGGAAGCATCACGAACAGCAGCGAGCGAATCAGGTCTTGCCAGAAATCGCCCAGATTCCGCTGCCCGCGCAGGCCGCGGATCACCGCCAGCATCACCGCCAGGCCGCACGCCGGCGTCACGAACTGAAGCCACATCACCGAGCCGAACTGGCTGAAATACGAAAGGTGCTGCTCGCCCGCGTAATGCTGCAGATTGGTGTTGGTGACGAACGAACAGACCGTGTTGAAGATCACCGCCGTATCCGCCCCGTCGTGCTGCTCGCCGACCGAGTCCTTGTATCCCAGAGCGGTGAGCGAGCCCTTCTGATCGGGGTTGAAGGGAAGGTGGTTCTGCCCCCACAAAAGCGCGAACGTGATCACGAAAAGCGCCAGGTTGAAGGCCAGCATCGCCCGGCCGTATTCGAGCCAGTTCATGGCCGTGGAACGGGGCCGGCCGATCAGGCGCAGAACGAGCGCGGCGGCGGCGTCAAGCCCGCGGCCCTCGCGGTCCGGGGCGGGGTCGAGGACGCGGGTCATCCAGAGGCCCAGCGGAACCGCCAGGGCCACGGGCAATCCCAGCGCCCATATCGGGTGAATCCAGGTCAGGTCCAAGGGAAATCTCTTTCTCGAAAACGAGGGCTTGGGTCGCGCCGCCGCCCCTCCCCCTGGAGGGGCGCGGCGGGATCAAAAGCGTTCGGGTCGCAGCATGGCATATGTCAAGTAGCCCAGCGCGGCCAGGGTCAGGAAGGCGGAAAGATAGAGCATGGTGGTGAAGTCCTCTCAAAGCCGGTCGCAGGCGTTTAGCAGGGCGTAAAAGCCGGCGAACAAGGCCAATCCGAGCATGAGCGTGAGCACCGATGTCATGAGCGCTTTCCTCTGGGGTTCGCGGGAACGCCGCTGGGAAACCAGTCTTGCAGAATCGAAAACGAGCCGCGGGCCTCGGCCGCCGCGGGGGCGGCCGGCTCGTCCATGCCGCCGCGACTCGCCGTCGCCGGCGTCGCCCGATCGAGCTTTCCCCGCTCGATCGCCTGGGCCGCCGCCTCACGCAGCCGAGCCGGCGTCGTCGGCTTGGACAGGAAGTCGATCGCGCCCAGCTTCATCGCCTCGACCGCGTCCGGAACGCTGCCGTGCGCAGTCAACACCACCACCGGCGATCGATCGCCCCGTGCGCGCAATTGACGCAGACTCGCGATCCCGTCGAGCCGCGGCGTCTTCAGATCCAGCAGCACCAGATCGTAGGCTCGTTCGGCGAGCAATCCGAGCGCGGCCGCGCCGTCCTCCGCATGGTCGACCGCGTAACCGGCCGATTCCAGGGTGGTCCGCAACATGAGCCGCACGTTGGGCTCGTCGTCAACAATCAAAATGTGTTCTTGATGTTTCATGATAGGCCGCCTCGGGTCGGTAAGGCATCGGGCTCGGGGGATGCCGTCGGGATCGTGAAGCGGAATCGCGCGCCTCGGCCGGGGCTGCTCGAGACCTCGACCGAGCCGCCGTGCGCGACGACGATTTCGCGCACGATGGCCAGTCCCAGGCCCGCGCCCTCGTCGTGCCGCGAGCTGGGGACGCGATGGAACCTGTCAAAGACGAACGGCAGATCCGCGCTCGGAATCCCCTCGCCGTCGTCCTCGACCGAGAATCTCCCCATCCGGCCGTCGGCCGAGGCCCCCACCCGGATCGAGCCGCCGCGCGGGCTATGCTGGATCGCGTTCGTGATCAGGTTGTCGAAGACGTGCTCGATCCGCTCGCGATCGACCAGAACCATCGGCAGACCGGGCTCGACCTCGCCCTGAAGCGTGACTCCCTTGTCCTGGGCTCGCGTGGAAGCGCGCGCGATCGCCTCGTCGACCAGCGCCCGGGGCGGGGTTGGCTGGCTGTCGAGCGCGACCTTGCCCTGTTCGATCCGCGCCAGGTCGAGAAGGTCGTTGATCATGGAGAGGATCCGATCGGCCTCGTGGCGGGCGGCGAGCAACAGCTCGACCTGCTTGGGCTCGAGCGGGCCGACCACTTCCTCGAGCAAGAGATGGACCGCCATTTGAACGCTGGTGAGCGGCGTCTTGAGCTCGTGGCTGACCGTCGAAACCATGTCGCTCTTGAGCCGGTCGGCGAGGTGCAGCTTGGTGACGTCCACGAGCGCGACGGCCGCGCCCAGCAGCCCATCGGGCTCGTCGCGAATGGCCACGACGCGCGGCAGGAAGAACCGCTCCTGGCCGTGGTCGATGAACGAAACCACCTGTTCCAGGCCGACGGGAAGATAATCCCCCTTGCCGGCCAAGACCTGTTCCACCAAGGTCTGGAGCGGCTCGGCGGGCCGCCAGGAAAACGGCGCATCGTGGGCGGCGCTCACCGCGAGAATGCGCCTGGCCGCGGGGTTGACCTGCGTCACCGATCCCGTCGAATCGACGACCACCACGGGGTCGGGAAACGAATCGATCGCCGCCTGCGCCGTCCGCTGGGCTCGCAGCAGCCGCGCGGCCCCCGCTTGCCGGTAATCGCGGAGCGTCCGGGCCATCTCGTTGAACGCCGTCGCGAGCGTCCCCAGCTCGTCGCGCGAGCCCGAGGCCACGATCTGGTCGAGCTCGCCCCGCGCCAGCGCCCGCGCTCCCTCGGTCACCGCCTCGATCGGCCGCGAGATCGAGCGCGAAAGCAAGACCGCCGCCGCCACCGTCAGCGAAACCGCCGCCGCCAAGACCCCGATCATCAGCCGGATCGACAGGCTGGCGCTTCGCCGAGCATGATTGTTCATTTCCGTCATATTATCATGATTTATCTTGAGAACCTGATCGGCGCGCTGGCGGACCGCGTTGAAAACGGGAAGCATTCGCTCGAAATAGGTCCGTCGGCGCGCCGCCGGCGGATCGGCGGGGGCCGCGAAAAAAACCACGGCCCTGGCTTCGTACTCGGCAAACAACCGCCCGAGATCCGCCGCCAGATCGCCCTCGCCGGGGAGGGTGATATTGTCGAGCTCGACCCCGAGCTGCTCGAGAAAACGCGGCCTGTTCGCGTCGTATTGCGCCCGACCGGTCTCGGGCTCGCCGATCATGGCGAACAGGAGCCCCGAGTCCATCCGCTCGATCGCTTCTTTCATCCCCTCGGCGGCCAGCACGCTTCGGTAATTCTCCCGCAAGATGACGTCGATGTTGTTGCCCAACCGGTAAAACATCACGATCGAGAACAGCCCCAGGCCGAGCACGATCAGGAGCGTCGGCGCGAGACCGAAAAGCAGTTTGTTCCTGAGCGTTTGCAACGGTCGCGCCCCTTTGACGAAGAGAAGAAGCGAATGACATGCCGCCGCCGCCCGGCGCTCCGCTCCTCGACTGTAAGTTCCACGGGGCGAGAGGGAAACGGTCAGCCGCCCGAATCCGAGCACGCGCTGGCCGCGGCCGCTCGATCGTGCATCGTGCACGATCGTGGCGACGGCCGCCGTGCGTTTTGCATGAGGAGCGGGACGCGCCCGATCGGAATCAGAGCCCGAGCTGCCTGCGCTTGCGATAGAGCGTGCTGGGGTCGATGCCGAGAATCTCGGCCGCCTGGACCAGCGATTCGCTCGACGCGAGCACCCGCCGGACGTGCTCGGTTTCCAGCTCGGCGAGCGTGATCGCGCCGCCAATCTGAATCTGGGGGCTGCGCGACGCCGGGTCGGTCTGTTGGCCCCGGGTGACCCGGTCCGGTAGATCCTCGACGGCGATCTCTTTCCCGGCGGCGAAGATGACCGCCCGTTCGACGGCGTTGCGCAGCTCGCGGAGGTTCCCGGGCCAGGCGTAACCGGTGATCGCCAGGGCGGCCGGCGGCGAGACCCCGTCGATCGTCTTGCCGATCTGGCGGGCAAAGAACTGGAGCAAGTGCTCGGCGATCTGGAGCCGGTCCGAGCGCTCGCGGAGCGGGGGCGGCACGAGCTCGACGACGCTCAGGCGAAAGAACAGATCCTCGCGGAAGCGCCCGGCGGCGACGGCGGCGTCGAGGTCGTGGTTGGTCGCCGCGATCACCCGAACATCGGCGGTGCGAACGCGGGTCTCGCCCAGGCGTTCGTACCGCTTGTCTTGCAAGAATCGGAGCAGCTTGGGTTGCATCGGGGCCGGCAGGTCGCCGATCTCGTCGAGGAACAGCGTCCCGCCCTGGGCCGCCTCGACCTTGCCGGCGACGTCGGCGATCGCACTCGTGTACGCTCCCTTGGCGTGGCCGAACAGGTCGCTTTCGAGCAGCTCGGGGGTAAGGCTCGGGCAGCTCACGGTGACAAACGGCTCGGCCGCGCGGCTGCTCCAGCCGTGGATGGCGCGCGCGAGGACGCCCTTGCCCACGCCGCTCTCGCCTCGGATCAACACGGCCGCGTCGGTCGCCGCCACCCGCCGCGCCTGGCTCTCGAGAGCGCTCACCAGCGGGTCGTCGCTCCCCAGCCGCGCCTCCGGGATCTCTTGCGCCAGCCGTTCCTCGAGGTCGTGGACCCGATGCCGCAGCCCGCGGAGCCGCTCGACCCGCCCGAGCACCAGCCGCAGGTCGTCGGGCTTGAACGGCTTGGGCAGATAGTCAAACGCCCCCTTGCGCATCGCCGTGACGGCCCCCGGAATGCTCGCGTAGGCCGTCATCACGACCACTGCGGTATCGGCCCAAGCGCCCGACTCTCGATCGAGCAGCTCCAGGCCGTTTTCCTGCTTGAGCCGCACGTCGACGAACGCGACGTCGAACGGCTCGCGCTTGATGAGCGCCCGCGAAGCGCCCAGGCTCGCCGCCTGCGCGACCTCGCACCCCTGCGCCTCAAGCGCGATCGTGAGCATCGCCCGAATATTCGGCTCGTCGTCGACCACCAAAATCCGCATGGACACATTCTTACTCCAAGGCGCGCTCCCAGGCGTCGCCAGAATCAGTCTACACAAATCCCGGCCCGGCGGCGATCGATTGCCAGGGAATCGCCGATCGCTATCATCAGATCATGAGATTCCCATTCGACGCCAAGCCGGTCCTCAAGTGGGCGGGGGGAAAACAGAGCCTCGCCGATCGACTGATCCGGTATTTTCCCACGGACTTTTCCCGATATTATGAGCCGTTCATCGGCGGCGGGAGCGTGCTTTTGGCGCTTCAGCCCCAGCGGGCCGTGATCGGGGACTTGAACGACTGGCTCCTCGATACGTACCTCGCCCTTCGGGACGACGAATCCCGGGTCGCCCGACACCTCGACGCCATGATCAACACCCGCGAGGAATTCGAACGAATCCGGCGCGTGGACCCGTCCGGTCTGGACCCATTTCAACGGGCCGCGCACCTCATCTACCTGAACAAGACGTGCTTCCGGGGCCTCTTTCGCGTCAATCGCAAGGGGCAATTCAACGTCCCCTACGGGGCCTACGACCGCCGCTATTACGACCCGGCAAACCTGGCCTCGGTCGCCGCGTGCCTGCGCGGCGTCGAGATCCGCCACGCCGACTTCGAGCTCTGCCTGGCCGACGCATCGGGCGACGACTTCGTCTATATGGACCCGCCCTACTACAAGCAAGGCGGCTATTCCGACTTTGACCGGTACACCAGGTGGAAATTCCGCGAGAACGACCACGTTCGCCTCGCCGCCCTCTGCCGCGAGCTCGACCTCCGAGGCGTGCGCTGGGCCTTGAGCAACAGCGACACCCCCTTCGTACGCGACCTGTTCCAGGGCTACACCACGCACGCGATATCCACGCGCCGCGAGATTAATCTCAATTCCCAGGAACGCGACATTGATGAACTGCTCATCACCAATTATGGCGATAACATTCACAAGGATTGACCGGCGAACGGCCGATCAGGGCCGCGGTCACGCCAGCACCCCGCTCACGACCTGGCCGTCGACGTCGGTCAGGCGGAAATCGCGGCCGGCGTAGCGATAGACCAGCCGCGTGTGATCGACCCCCATCAGGTGCAAGATCGTCGCGTGATAGTCGTGGACGTGGACCGGATCGGCGATGATCCGCGCGCCGAATTCGTCGGTCGAGCCGTACGCGAAGCCCCCCTTGACGCCCGCGCCCGCCAAAAGCGCAGTGAACGCCTTGGCGTAATGGTTGCGACCCTTGCTCGTCGGGCTGTCGGTCCACGGGGTGCGGCCAAACTCGGTACAGATCGCGACCAAGGTCTGGTCGAGCAGGCCGCGGCTCTTGAGATCCGCCAGAAGCGCCGCGATCGCACGGTCGACCCGGGCGGCCTTGGGGATGTGGTCGCGCATGTCGCCGTGCGAATCCCAGTTGTTGCTCGTGCCATTGTCGATGATCTCGACCACCCGCACGCCCCGCTCAACCAATCGTCGTGCGATCAGGCACTGATATGCAAAGGACTTGACGTCGCCGTCCGGTATGCCATACGCGGCCCGGACCGCGGCCGGCTCGGCCGCCGCGGCCAGCGCCTCGGGCGCGTCGCGCATCATGCCCCGAGCAACATCGAAGCTCGCGATCCGGGCCCTCACGTCGGCGTCGTCCGGGCGCCCGCGGGCGTAATCGTGGTCAAGGCCGGCGAGCATCAGACGCTCGAGCTCCACCAGGCTCACGTCGCGCGCGGGCGGGTGCAGGTCGGGGATCGGGTCCGCCCCTGGCACGACCCGCACGCCTTGGTGGATCGGCGGCAGGAAGCCGTTGCTGAAGACCTGCGTGCCCGCGTACGGCAGGTTTTCGCAGAGCACCATGTACGAGGGCAGATTGGGGTTGAACGTGCCCAGGCCATGGCTGAGCCAGGCGCCCAGACTGGGCAAGGGAACCGTCGCCGAGCCGGTGTGCATCGCCAGGACGGCCTGGAAATGCTCGACGATGTCGGTGTGCAGCGTGCGAATCACGCACAGCTCGTCGGCCATCCGGCCCAGGTTCGGGAACAGCTCGCTGATCATCAGCCCCGACTGGCCGCACGGCCGGAACCGGAACGGCGAGCCCAGCAGCGGTCGGTCGGTCGTCTCATCGGGCCGCAGCCCAAACGAGGGGACGCTCTTGCCATGCCTCTGGCCGAGCGCTGGCTTGTAGTCAAAGGTGTCGACGTGCGAAAAGCCGCCGGTCAAGAACAGCACGATCAGGTTCTTGGCCCTGGCCTCATGATGGGTCGGCCGGGGCGCGAGCAACCCGCCGCCACGCTCCTGGGCCGCCCGCGCAAGTGCTGGGTAGAGCGCCAGCCCGGTCGAGCCCGCGATGGTGCTCCTCAGAAACCCACGGCGATCGAGAATCCCATCGCGCCTGGATGATTGGCCCATGATCGCGTCTCACTCCACGTAAAGGAACTCGCTCGACGAGAGCAACACGGCCGCCAGGCTCTTCCAGGGCTCGCGGTCGTGACCGCTCGTCGCTTGCGCGCAGGCGGCCAGGAACCCCCGCATGCGGCGGGTTTCATCAGGGCTCGGCCGCCGGCCCCAGGCGAGCTCGACCGCCAGCTCGATCTGGTCGTCGACGTCGCGCGACGACGCCTCGACCCGCGCCGCCAGGCTCGACGCCTGCTCGCGGACGAACGGGTTGTTCATGAAATAAAGCGCCTGCAAGGGCACCGTCGAGCCGGACCGCTCGGCCGTGGTCACATTCGCGTCCGGCCCGTCAAAAACGGCCAGGAACGGGTGCTTCGCCAGCCGCTGGGTCATCACGTAAACAGTTCTACGATTGGTTGGATAAACAACCTTGAACGGATTGTGCTGGGTCCATTCCCAATCCTTGATCGGCGGAAACGGCTGCCGGCCCTTCATCGTCGAGTCGAGCCGGCCCGAGGCCGCCAGCAGGGCGTCGCGGATCGACTCGGCGTCGAGCCTCACGCGCGAATGCCGCCAGTGCAGGCGGTTCTCGGGGTCGACGGCGGCGTTCGCGGGATCGAAATCGCTGGCCAGCGCGTATGCGCTCGAGAGCACGATCAGACGCTGGACGGCCTTGACCGACCAGCCGCTTGCCACGAAGCGATCGGCCAGCCAATCGAGCAGCTCGGGGTGCGAGGGGGCCGCGCCCCGGCGGCCGAAATTGGACGGGGTCGCCACCAGGCCGCGGCCAAAATGATGCTGCCAGATCCGATTGACCATCACCCGGGCGGTGAGCGGATTATCCTTGTCCGCGATCCAGCGCGCAACCGAGAGCCGGCCGCTCTCGTCGCCGGCCGCCCGCGGCTCAGGCCGGCTCGCGAGGAATGCGAAAGCCGGCACGCCCCGCGGCGCCACCGACCCCGGCTGGCCCGGCTCGCCCCGACGCTGGATCGCAACGTCCGCCCCTTTGCCCTCGGAAACCGCATAACTGCCCGCCACCCCCGGCGGCAGCCCGAGACGCTCGAGCGCGAGCCGCTCGCGGCTCAACCCCTCGGCTCGCTTGCGCGACGCCGCGTCGCCCCGCCGTTCCAGATCCTTGATCTGGCCCGCCAGCTCGGCCAGCCGTCGCTCGTACTCCGCGATCGCACGGGCGCTCGCCGCCGGATCGCCCAGCGCGGCGAAATGGC
>DAIDHE010000303.1 GCA_027459775.1 Planctomycetales bacterium
GGCTACAAGCCCATGGTGTTCGCGATCGCGGGCATCGCCGGCCTGGGGTTCATCGTCTGGGGCCATCACATGTTTCAATCGGGCATGAATCCGGCCGTGGGGGCGACCTTCATGCTCTCGACGATGATGATCGCGCTCCCCTCGGCGATCAAGGTCTTCAACTGGCTGGGCACGATGTGGGGGGGGCGGCTTCAGCTCACCTCGGCCATGCTGAACGCCATGGCCTTCGTGGCCATGTTCGTGATCGGCGGGCTGTCGGGGATCTTCATGGCGGCCACCCCGGTCGACATCCAGATCCATGACACCTATTTCATCGTCGGCCACATTCATTACGTGCTTTTCGGCGGCAGCATGTTCGCCATCTTCGCAGCCATGTATTACTGGTTCCCCAAGATGTTTGGCCGGATGATGAACGAACGGCTGGGGAAGATCCACTTTTTCCTGACGTTCGTCTTTTTCAACCTCACGTTTCATCTGATGCACATCGTGGGCATGCACGGCCATCCCCGGCGGATCGCCGATCCCACGGTCTACGAATTCCTGCGCGGGTCGGGCGTGATTGGCATGAACCAGTTCATGACGATCTGCTCATTCCTGCTTGGGGCCGCCCAGCTCGTCCTCATGGCCAACTTTTTCTGGAGCCTGGCGTTCGGGCCTCGGGCCGCGGCCAACCCCTGGCGCGCCAACACGCTCGAGTGGGAGACTTCGTCGCCGCCGGCACATTACAATTTCGCGCGGCTTCCCGTCGTCCACCACTCTCCCTATGAGTACAGCCTCCCGGGCGCCGACGACGATTTCCTGCCGCAAACCAAGGACTTTCCCCTGACGACGGCGATCCATCCGGTGACCCCATGACGACCACAAACGCTCCCGGCGATCCCACCCCGACTCGCTCTCACGCATCCCGACCGCCCCTGGGCGGGCTGAGATTCGTGCATGCCCTGGCGGTGGCGGCGACCGTGCTCACGGCCTTCTTGCTCTACGTCGGCGGCTCGGTCACGACCTACCGCGTGGGCCTTGCCGTCCCCGACTGGCCCACGACGTTCGGAATGAACATGTTCCTTTATGATTTCTGGAATGCTCCGTTCGGGGTTCGGGTCGAGCACGTCCACCGTCTCTTGGGCTCGGCCGTGGGGCTGGCGACGCTGGCGCTTTTCGTGGGTCTGCTCGTGGCGGCGCGTGACCGGGGGCTGAAGCTCCTGGGCGCGGCCGCGCTTTTTCTGGTGATCGTTCAGGGCGTCCTGGGGGGCACGCGGGTCACGCAGGTATCGACGCTGCTGGCCGCGGTTCACGGCTTCGTGGGGCAGGTCTGTTTTGGTCTGCTGGCGCTCCTGGTGGTCATGACCGGTCGGGCGTGGGTCGAGTCGGTCCCCGCGGTCGATCGTGGCGGGCTCAGGCGGCTCGGGCCGATTCTGCTCGTCGTGACGGCCGTGCAGGCGGCCCTCGGGAGCTGGCTGCGCCACTACGGGCTGGCCGCGGGGTTCGGGCTGCACGCGGCCGGGGCCGCGCTCGTGCTGGGACTGGCGGCCTGGACCTGGCTTCGGATCGAAGGGGGGCGTGGCGAGCTCACTCGATTTGTTACACTGGGGCGGCTCGCCGCGGGGCTGGCGGCGTTCCAGGTGCTCCTGGGCGTCGGCGCGGCGATTTATCTGTGGCCTTTTGACGGCGTCCCGCGGAATGTGACCTTCTATCAGGCGGTGGTTCGGACCTTGCATCAGACGACCGGAGGTCTGTTGTTCGCGACCTGCGTGGGAATCTGCGCGTGGTCGCTGGGAAGGCTGCGGGCGGACGGCGGTTCGCCGGGAGAGGCTCGAGAGACGGTCCGAGAGGGTGTATTAACGGCCTCACGAGCGGACTGGGAGGGTGTGGTTTGAAAACGACGGCTTCGCTGGATCACGTGCTGCTCTCCGAGCCCCGGGTTGCCCCGGCCGCCTCCACGGGCGATCGGGCGAAGGCTTATGTTTCGCTCACCAAGCCCCGGCTGGTGATGATGGTGTTGTTGACGGTGGGGGTCGGTTACGCCGTGGGGGCGCATCGTCCGATTTCGATGGTCGCCCTGCTCGCGACCTTGGTGGGGACGGGGCTGGTGGCGGGGGGCTCGGGGGCGCTCAACCAGTGGATGGAGCACGCCCGGGACGCGCGGATGCGACGCACCGCCGGCCGGGCGATTCCCAGCGGCCGGGTCGCTCCGATCGAGGCCGTCGTGGTGGGATTCCTGCTCGTCGGCGTGGGCGTCGCGGTCCTGCTCGCCTGGAGCAACGCTCTGGCCGCGGCCGTTGCCGGGCTGACCTTTGTGCTCTATTTCGGGCTCTACACCCCGCTCAAGCCGATCACCACCTTGAACACGATCGTGGGGGCGATCCCGGGCGCGTTGCCGCCGGTCATCGGCTGGGCCGCGGCGACGGGCCGGCTTGGACTCGAGGCCTGGGCGCTGTTCTTGATCGTGTTTCTCTGGCAATTCCCCCACTTCCTGGCGATCGCCTGGATCCATCGCGAGGATTATCGCAGGGGCGGCTTCCAGATGGTCACCGCCGACGACGTCCTGGGCCGGCAAACCGGCCGATACGCCGTCACCTACGCCTTGGCGCTCCTACCGGCGGGCCTCTTGCCCACCACGATCGGCCTCGCCGGCCCGTTCTATTTCGTGGGTGCGCTGCTCGTGGGGCTTTATTACCTGATCGCCGCCGTCGCCTTCTGGCGCGACGTCGACGACGCGCGGGCGCGGCGACTGCTCCGGGCCTCGTTCTTGTATCTGCCAGCGATCCTGGCCCTCCTGCTCTTGAATCCCGCCTCCTGATCCCGCTCGTCCGCCGGCCTCCTTGGTACCGGCGGGGTCCGAAAGCCCGAGTTTTCTCATGACCACCAGCATGCTTCCAGAGACAGCCCCGCCGCACTCCCCATCCCGCCGCGCGACCCCGGTCACGCCGGGCAAGTTCGCCATGTGGCTGTTTCTCTCGACCGAGGTCATGTTCTTCACGGGATTGATCGGCTCGTACATCGTCTACCGTGCCGGCAGCTCGCCGACCGCCTACAGTAATCTTTACCCGCCGGCGACCGATCTGTCGCGGCTGCGAGACAAGGTTGGCGTCCTGATCAAGAGCGCGGGCCCCGACGCTCACAAGGTGCTGGACGAACTGGTTCATGCCGGGCTGGCGCGCTCGTCGGACGACGCGGCGAGGCTGGTCGAGGCCGCCCCGCACGCCGCCCTCGGGGGGCTCACGAACGAAAAGGCCGCCGAGCTGGCGCACGCCCTTGAGGTCGCGGGGGCCACGGTCCGAATCGAGCCCCTCAAGACCCACAAATGGCCCCTGCCCTACGACGACGCGACCAACCCCCTGGCCGTCACGCTCACGGCGTTCAATACGTTTGTGCTGATCTGCTCGTCGGTCACCATGGCCCTCTCGCTGGCCGCGATTCGCCAGGGCAGACGGTGGAAGAGCGCGCTGTATCTGCTGGCGACGATCCTGATCGGGTCGCTCTTCCTCGGCGTGCAGATATTCGAATATCATAGCTTGATGTTCGTCCACCATTATCCGGTCGGAATCAGCGCCAGCGGGCATTTTCGTCCGGATGTGAGCCTGTTCGCCTCGTGTTTTTTCACCATGACCGGGTTCCATGGAGCGCACGTGACCGCGGGGGTGCTCGCGCTCGTCGTGATCCTGGTTCGCTCGCTGCTCGTGGGCGGGTTCTCGGCCCAGAATCACGCGCCGATCGAGATGGTCGGGCTGTACTGGCACTTCGTCGACCTGGTGTGGATCATTCTATTTACGATTGTTTACTTGATTTGAGGAATGGCATTCCGCGTTCCTTGCCAAGGCCGGGAGAGAGAAGCCCATGAACCTCGCGCCCCCGATCGACGCGGCGGCCGACGGTCGGCACGCGGCCCGAAGAACCTATCTTCGGGTCTGGGCGGCCCTGGCCGTCTTCACCGCGGTCGAATATGTTTACGCGTCGTATTTCCGGGATCTGTACGGAGTCCTGGTGATCGGGCTCCTTTTCTGGGCCGGCATCAAGGCCGGGCTGGTGGGCTGGTTCTTCATGCACATGAGGGACGAGGGGGCGTGGGTTTACCTGCTCATCGTGCCGGCGTGCCTGCTCGCGGTGATCCTTGTGCTGGCGCTCTATCCCGATCAGGCATGGAAGGCGGAGGCCGAGGAAAACCCGATGGGGATCAGTTCGACGCGGGGCGTCGGGGCGTTCTCGGTCGCGCCGCTGCTCGCGGGAGTGAAAGAGTTGTCAACCTACGAATTCGTGGCTCGTCACGAGGTGGTCTCGAAGCCGTGTTGAAGTCTTATTCACTGGGCCTCGCGATCGTCGTTGGAACGGTGGCGGCCTCGGCCGTCATTTGCACGGCCCGCATGGGAACGTCACCCGTCGCGGCCGCCCGCGCGGGCGAGTCGATCGCTTATCCCCTGGGGTCGTTCGAATTTGTCGAGCGATCCGGGCGCGCGGTGAGCGAGGCGGATCTTGGCGACAAGGTCTGCCTGGTCTCGTTCATTTTCACCCGCTGCCCGCTCTCGTGTCCGCGGATCACCGGGGTCATGAAGGGGCTGCAAGGGCGACTAGGCTCGAGCGACGTGCTGTTGGTCAGCATCTCGGTCGACCCCGATTTCGACACGCCCCGGATCCTCAAGACCTATGCCGACGGCTTCGGCGCACGAGCCGACCGCTGGTGGTTCCTGACCTCCAGCAAGGCCCGGGTGATGGACCTGGTCCAGCATCGCTTCAAGCTCCCCTTGGTCGAGACGTCGCCCGCTGAACGAGCGAATTGCGCGGAGATCGTCACCCATAGCGACCGGATCGGGCTCGTCGACCGCGGCGTCCTCGTCGGCTACTACGATTCGACCGACCCCGTGGCCGTCGATCGCGCGGCCGCCCGCGCGATCCGACTGTCCAAACCGGCCTGGGTCCGCGCGCTACCCCGCTTGAACGCGAGCCTGAACGCCCTCTGCGCGGTCTTCCTCGTCGCCGGCTGGTTCCTGATCCGTAACCGCGATTCCCAGGGCCCACGGACAAACACCACCAACGACTCGCCCCAGCCAAGCCCGCTTCTCGAACAACCACCGGTTCGCGGACACGTCGTCTTGATGATCCTGGCTCTTTTGACCTCGTCGATCTTTCTCACCTGTTACCTGGTCTATCACTACCAGGCCGGCAGCGTGCCTTACCCCTTTGGGGGACTACCCGCCCTCGTCTATTTCACCATCCTGCTGTCCCATACCCTGCTCGCCACCTTGGGCGTCGTGCCGCTCGTACTCGTCACGCTCATCCGAGCCATGAAGCACGACTTTCTTCGCCATGTTCGCGTCGCCCGAGTCGCTTTCCCCATCTGGGTTTACGTCTCGATCACGGGCGTCGTGATCTACCTCATGCTCTATCAGATGCAACCCCCCGGATCGCAATCGACCCCCGCGAACCCACCAGCCATCCAAGGCGTCTAGTACGCAGGTCTGCACGCACGGGTGATCGAGGGGATTGACGGTCGCTGGGATTTGGTGCGAAAATACCGCCCGCGGAGTCGCTCTTGAACAAGGCGCGGTCGAGCGTCGTTTGTCTTCTAGAAGACGACCGTCTCTGACGAATGGTGGAGGGCGCCCGCCGAACATGATAAGATTGCATCTTCAGACGATTCGAACTTTTGGACGTCCGTGTGTAATCGATGGATCGAGCATCCTTGAATAGACCTCCCTGGTCGGCCGATCGAGAGCGGGCGATGACATGATGGGCCACAAGCGACGGTCGCGGACGAGCGTGCGCACCAGGCGCTCCTGGGGCGTTCGGCTGGTCTGCGAGCATCTCGAAGGACGCACGCTGCTCGCCGTCTACGTGGTCACGAGCCCCGGCGATCACGGAACCGCCACGTTGCGCTGGGCCATCAATCAGGTCAACGCCGATTCGACCCCGGACGTCATCCAATTCGATATTGGCTCCGGGGGGGTCCAGTCGATCACACTGGCAAGCGCCCTGCCGGCGCTCACCAATTCGGCGACGATCGACGGCACGACGCAGCCGGGGTCGACGACCAATGGGCCTCAGATCGTGATCGACGGGTCGGCGCTCGCCGCGGGAAGCGACGGGCTGACGATCGACGCCTCGGGATGCGTGATTCGAGGCCTTGCGATCGTGGGATTCTCGGGTTCGGGCTTGGTGCTCGCGGCGCCGGGCGGCGATCTGGTCGAGGGGAATGACCTGGGGGTCTTGCCGTCTGGTGCGGTCCAGGCTGACGGAACGGGTCTTACGATCGTATCGTCGTCGTCAAACACCGTTGGCGGCGGAGCGGCGGGATCGGGCAACGTGATCTCGGGGAATACGGGCCTTGGGCTCGCGATCGAGAGCGGGACAGCAGCTTCGTCGAACAACCAGGTTTACGGCAATCTGATCGGCACGGCCGCCGACGGTCTAGCCGCACTTGGAAACACGCTGGGGGGGGTGGTGGTCTCTGGCGGGAGTGCCAACCAGATCGGCGGGGCGGGCGCAGGGCTCGGCAATGTCCTGTCGGGCAATTCGGGGCCCGGGCTTGAGGTCGAGGGGGGCGCGGCCGGGACTCTGGTCCAAGGGAACTTGATTGGCGTCGGATCCGACGGCAAGACTCCGGTCGGCAATCTCGGCGACGGCGTTTTG
>DAIDHE010000170.1 GCA_027459775.1 Planctomycetales bacterium
CCTTGATCGCCGAGGGGAGCGCGATCATCATCGTCGAGAGCATGAAAGTCGCCCCCACCGCCGGATTCATGCCTGATTGAAACATGTGATGGCCCCAAACGATGAACCCCAGGCCGGCGATGCCCCCGATCGCGAAGACCATGGGCTTGTAGCCAAAGAGCGGCTTCCGCGAGAAGGTCGCGATAACGTCTGAGACCATCCCCATGCCCGGCAGGATCATCACGTACACCGCCGGGTGCGAATAGAACCAAAAAAGGTGCTGGAACAGGATCGGGCCGCCCCCGCCCACCACCGCCGGGGCGTTCGCGACCGCCAGACCCGTCGAGCTGAAAAAGTTGGTCCCAGCCGTCCGGTCCAGGAGCTGCATCACGAGCGCCGACGTCAAAACAGGAAGGGCGAAAGCCTGCAGGATCGCCGTCACGAACAGGCCCCACACGGTCATCGGCATCCGGAGCAATTTCATCCCGGGCGCGCGGAGCATCAGGATCGTCGTCAGGTAATTGATCGCGCCCAGGAGCGACGAGAGGCCGGTGCAAAGCACCGCCAGCAGCCAGAACGTCTGCCCGTTGAGCGATCCCGGCGTCGCCCACTTCGCAATCGCCAGAGGCGGGTAGCTCGTCCAGCCCGACTCGGGCGCGCCCCCTTCCACGAAAAACGAGTAGGTGATCAGCACCATCGCCGGCGGCATGAACCAGTACGAAACCATGTTCAGCCGGGGAAACGCCATGTCGCGCGCCCCGATCATGAGCGGGATCAAGAAATTGCCGAATCCCCCGTTCAAGATCGGGATGATCACGAAGAAGATCATGATCGTGCCGTGCATCGTGAACAGCTTGGTGTAGAACTCGGGGGGCATCTGGTAGCCCAGGGACGGGTCGGACCAGAGCATCCGCGAGAGAATCGGCATCGGCTTCCACGGCCACGCGAGCTGCCACCGCAGGGCCATGGCCAAAAGGCCGCCGACCACGAAGAAGATCAGCCCCGACGAGAGAAACTGGATCCCGATGATCTTGTGGTCGCTGGCGAACACGTAGCGCGTCAGGAAATGGGACGGCCCGGGGTGGACGTGCTCCTCGGCATGAGCACCGTCGGCCGCGAAACCTCCGGCGGATTCAGATTCCGTCTTATGATGATCCATCCGTCTAATACCCTTCGGCGCCAGACGCCATGCCGAGCTGGCTTCGGTTCTGCTCGGCGAGCCGGTTGCTCGCCCATTTCTCGAATTCGGCCTCGGTCTCGTGGACCACGACCTTGCCGCGCATCTTGTAATGCCCCCATCCGCAGAGCTCCGCGCAGGCGAGCTCGAACGACCCCGCCCGGTCGGAATCGAACCACACCGGGATGGTCAAGCCGGGGACGGCGTCTTGCTTCACGCGCATGTAGGGCAGAAAAAACGAATGGAGCACGTCCGACGACTTGAGATAGATCAGCGCCTGCTTGTTTTTCACGAAATGCAGGTCGTTGATCAGGATCAGGTCGTCGGGCGAGTTGAGCCTGCCGTCGGGTCCGGGATAACGCACCACCCACTGGAATTGACGGGCCGTGATCTCGGCCAGCGGGGGAACCTTGGGGGCGCGGCTGGGGTATTTGATCCGGGCCCAGGTTCCTAGCTGATACACGGCGATGAAGACCAGAATGGCGGCGGGGACCAGGGTCCAGACCACTTCCAGCCGATGGTTGCCGTGCGAGTAGGTCGCCGGCCGGACCGGCTTGCCTTGTTGGTCAAGCTGGTCGGTGAACTTGTAGGCCCCCCAGACCAGGACGACCTGGGTGCCGATGAAGACGAGGCCGGTGATCGCGAGGATGATCAGGAACAGGAAATCGATCTCGCGCCCCAGGGTCGAGACGGAATGGTGGAGCTCGCCTGGCGGGTTGGGGAGCCACCACTCCGCGGCGAACGGCGCGTACAGGAACGCCGCCACCGAGAAGAGGGCCGCCAGGCCGAAGAGAATGCTCCAATTTCGCAAGACGACTCTCCCTCGAAACGATGCTGGATGAGCGTGGGTCGGTGTTCAGCGGGTCGAGCCCGACTCCGCGAGCCTGGGGGCGGGCGCGGGAGGCACGGACGCGAGCAGGTCGGGGTCGTGCTCAAGGGCCAGGACGAAATTCACGAGATCCCAGATCTGGGCCTCATTCAAGGTCGGGTAATGGGCCGGCATCTGGGCGCCGTTGATCCCCTTGGCGATCCGCCAGAACAGATCGATCGGCCGCCGTCCCCCCTTGAAGACCCCGCGATTCAGGTTGGTCGGCCGGAGCGGATTCCCCCAGTCGTCGGGCTTCTGGTTCCAGAGCGTCCTCAGCTTCTCATCGAGCGCGTCGACCCGCTCTTGCCGCGTGGAGGGATCGCCGCCGAAAACCACCATGTTGAAGACGTCAACCGGCACGAAGCTGGGTCCGTCTCCCTTCGCGAGAGCCCCGTGGCAGCCCGCGCACTCGAGCTTTTCCTTGGTCCGGCCCAGATAGAGGTCGCGACCCCGGAGCACGCTCGCCCGATCGGACGCCGTCCTCGGAGTCGACGGGTTCATCACCTGCGACTGGGCGGACTTCCACTTTTCAAACACCCCGGTCGCAATTTCCTTGACGATATCGTCGCCGAGCGCGTCCGCGTCTTTTTCGTCGGAGATCGACCCCTCCTCGATCAACGCCAGCTCGGTTTCGCCGCGCATGCTCAGGAACATGACATAGTCGACCACCTGCTCGATCTCGGAGGGAGACATGAGCGCGTCGAAGGCCGGCATCGACGTCCCAAGCAGACCGTCGCGGATCGAACGGGTCAGATCGTCGCGGTGAGGCTTGGCACCGCTGGGGGTCGAGGTGAACTTGTAAACCCCCTTGCGAAAATCGCGGGGCCGCGGAAACAAGAACGTCGCCGTGGGCCCATCGCCGGCGCCCGAGACTCCATGACAATGCAAACAGTTGCGCCGATAGAGCGCAAAACCGCCCGCCTGGCGATGCGCGGGATCCGGCGAGCCGTTGGGCAACAAGGCTTGAATCGGCTCGATCCGGGCCGATTCCCCCTCGCCGATCTGCCGGTGGTTCGCCAGCGTCAGCCCTCCCCTGGGAAAGCCCGAGCCCTCGGGAACCCGGATCTGGTTCGGCGAATCGCCGTAGAGCCTGGCAAGGGCCGCGCGGACCTTGGCCTGTAGGGCGGGCTTGCCGGCCAGGTTCGCCTTACCCTTAAGTTCGTGCGTGAGCGCCTCGTTGTCGACATACACGAGGGGGCCGGCGTTCAAGGAATCGGTGCAACCGACCGACGTAACAAGCAAGCCCGCGAGGCCCAGCGCCGCGATGAAACGAGAGCGCGTGATCACGCCCCATGCCCTCCCCAGGGAATTCGCCGCGACGACTCGACCGCGCATCGGGAATGCGCCCATCGAACCAGGCCGGTCCGTTCCGGCAGGACGCGTCGCGCCGCGAGGACCGCTCATGGGCCGACAATCGAATGCATCAACGACGCAAGCCGCGCTCGAGCATTCCCGGCCCATGAAAATGCGTCTCTCTTCAAGACGCCGTTCGACCTCTGAACCATGGTAGCGGTCTCGATTCCCGCCCACAAGGAGACGTTCGATTTCATAGCTTTCACTCTCTGCGAAAACGACAATAATCGCGAAAGACTTGCTCCCTCGAGGGTTCTCGCGGGGAGAGGAATCCCTCGAGTCTTTATCATGGGGTTGTGATGCGCGGCACCGCTTGGCCTGTTTCCGGCAAGAAACGCCCCGGCCTGTTGTTCGGGAGGGGGCGGGAGTTTCGGCCGCCCGAGCGGCGGCCGACTTACTGGGAGGCGACGCGGCATCCCTTCGCTTCGTTGCTCGTGGTCGCGCCCATGGCGGCCATCTACGAAGGAGGGGTGCTCTGGCTGGGGGGGCCGGCCGCCGATCAACTGCGCACCGGCGCAGACGCCTGGATGCGGCAGGCTCTCCAGGGACTTGGATTCGACGACCATGGCATCCTGCCAATCCTGCTTGCTCTCGTCCTCCTGGTCTGGCAGGTCGTGGCCTATCGAAACAGCCGCGTCTCCCCCTCGATCGTCATGGGTATGCTGCTCGAGAGCCTGGTCTGGGCCGTTCTTCTTGTCGCCGCGAGCCGGCTGCTCGAGCGCGGATTCGCCTATCTGGACCAGGCCTGGTCGCCACTCCTGGCCGTTGCCGCGAAGGACGGCCCAAGCGCGCGCGAAATCATGGCTTACGTGGGGGCGGGGCTGTACGAGGAAACGCTCTTTCGCCTGATCCTGGTTCCGCTCATCTATCAGGCGCTTCGACTCGCCCACACGCCGGCCGCGATCGCGAGCGCGTTCGCCGTCGTTGCCGCTGGGCTCTTGTTCGCGCTCGCCCATCACGCGGGAGCGCCCGCCGAACCGTTCACCTGGTTCGCGTTCATTTTTCGCTGGACGGCCGGCGTCTATTTCGCGTGGCTGTTCATCTTGCGCGGATTTGGAGTCGCGGCGGCCGCCCACGCTGGGTATGACATTCTGGTAAGCCTGGCGTTCTAGGCTTCAGGTTCCGCGCCCTTCGAGGAAGCGACCTTGCGCCTCGTGCATCTCTCCGACATCCACGTCTGGCGGATCCCGAGGAACCCCTTTCGACTGGCCGGCAAGCGACTGGTCGGGGCGACCGCGCTTTTGCTCGGCCGGGCGCGGCGGTTCCGGCTCGAGCGTTTGGAAGAAGTGGTCGAGCGCGTTCGCGCGCTCGCTCCCGACCATCTCGTGATCACCGGCGACTTGACGACCCTGGCCACGCCCGAGGAATTCGCCATGGCGCGCGCGGCCCTCGAGCCGATCCTGGCCGACCCCGCCCGCGCGACCGTCATTCCCGGCAATCACGATCGTTACACCCGCTCCGCCACCCGCGACCGGCTCTTTGAACAATCCTTTGGCGCATTCGCACCCGAGGGACGGTATCCCTGGCTGCGTACGATCGGGCCGGGGACGGCGCTTCTGGGACTCGATCCGACCCGGCCCGGGCTCACGGCCCGCGGGGTCTTGGCGGCGGGGCAGCTCGCGCGCGCGCGCGCGCTGCTGGAGGACGCGGGGCCAATCCCGCGACTCCTGGTCGCCTGCCATTATCCTCTGGCCGTTCCTCCCGCGTACGCGAGGGCGCTCGCGCACAAGCCGCTCGTGGGGGCGGGCGCGCTTCTGGAATGGCTCGAGGGGGTCGGCCGCCACCTCTATCTCTGCGGTCACGTCCACGAAACCTGGGCGTTTCGCCCAAGCGCCGTCCCCGATCAGCTCTCGCTCAATCCCGGTCCGCCGCTCATGAGCGATCCCGATGGCCAAAGACCGCCGGGGTTCTTCGAGATCGTCCTTGAGGGCGCTCGCGTCACGGTCGTCCGGCACGAATGGACGGCGGGCGCGTGGAGCGCGCGGCCTTTCCACGAAGAGCGGTTTTTTTTCCCGGACTGCCCGGTGGACGAGTCGTGATCAGGCTTTCCTGCGCGCGACCCGGATCATTCCCCGCGCGCGGGCGAGCCCGCGATCGCGATCGGCCGACTCGAGCGTGGACGTGGGCTTGGTGGATTCGAGGGTCTTGATCGCCGTTTCGGCCGCGGCGGCGTCGAGCTCGCCGGCCGGAATCGCGCGAGGGGTGAGGATCACGGCCGAATCGCCGCGGACCTGGGCGAATCCGCCGTCCACGAAATAGCGATCGACGGTCTGGCCGACCCGCCCGCGGAGCTCGCCAAAGCCCAGCCGGCCGATCAGAGGCGCCCGCCCGGGGAGAATCCCGGCCTCACCGTCATACAGAGGGATTGCCACGAAGTCGACGACCGTGTCCAGGACCGTCTTCTCGGGGGTCACAACCAGCAGGTGAATGTGCTTTTCGGGGTGCTCGGGCGCGCCCCAGGGCTTGTCACCGTGCTCGGCTTCAATCGGCTTGGCCATGCTCCCCTTCCACCTCTCTGGAACCCGGTCGCGCCCACCGCGCCCGTGGAAACCCCATCCTCACGCCATCTTCTTGGCCTGTTCCTCGGCCTGCTCGATCGAGCCCACGTACATGAACGCCGACTCGGGAAGAGCGTCCCACTTGCCGTCGCAGATTTCCTTGAAGCTGCGAATCGTGTCGGGAAGCTTTGTGTACTGGCCGGCCTTGCCGGTGAAGACCTCCGCCACGAAGAACGGCTGCGACAGGAACCGCTCGATCCGCCGCGCCCGGTGCACGATCCGCTTGTCGTCCTCGGAAAGCTCGTCGACGCCCAGAATGGCGATGATGTCGCGAAGCTCCTTGTAGCGCTGAAGAATCTGCTGCACCCGGCGCGCCACCTGGTAGTGTTCCTCGCCGACGTACTGGGGGTCGAGGATGCGCGAGCTCGAGCCCAGCGGGTCGATCGCCGGATAGATTCCTTTTTCGGAGATCGACCGCGAAAGCACGATGAAGGCGTCGAGGAACCCGAACGTCGTGGCGGGCGCGGGGTCGGTGAGGTCGTCGGCGGGGACGTAGACGGCCTGGACCGAAGTGATGGCCCCCTTCTTGGTCGAGGTGATGCGTTCCTGGAGCGCGCCCATCTCGCTGGCCAGGGTGGGCTGGTAGCCGACGTTGGAAGGCATCCGGCCGAGGAGAGCCGAAACCTCCGAGCCGGCCTGGCTGAATCGGAAGATGTTGTCGATGAAAAGCAGCGTGTCAGCGCCGGTGGCGTCGCGAAACCACTCGGCCATGGTGAGCGCGGACAGGGCGACCCGCAGCCGTGCGCCGGGGGGCTCGTTCATCTGGCCGAAGCACATGACCGTGCTGTCGATGACTGATTTTCCGGTGCTGCCGATCTTCGTCTCTTGCATCTCAAGCCACAGATCGTTCCCCTCGCGGGTACGCTCGCCGACGCCGGCGAAGACCGAGTAGCCGCTATGCACCGAGGCGATTCGCGCGATGAGCTCGGTCAGGATCACGGTCTTGCCCAGCCCCGCCCCGCCAAAGAGGCCGATCTTGCCGCCGCGCACGAACGGAGTAAGCAGGTCGACGACCTTGATACCTGTCTCGAACTGCTCGGTCTTGGGCGAGAGCGAATCGAACGACGGCGGATCGCGGTGGATCGGCCAGTGCTCGGGGGCCGTCACTGGTCCGCGGCCGTCGATGGTGTCGCCTAGCAGGTTGAACACGCGGCCCAAGGTCTCGCGGCCGACGGGCACGCTCACGGGCCCGCCGGTGTCGACCACCGGCATGCCCCGCACCAGACCGTCGGTCGATCCCAGGGCGACGCAGCGCACCCGCTTGCCCCCCAGGTGCTGCTGCACCTCGCCGGTGAGCTTGATGGTCACGCCCTTCGATTCGGCGTTCACGGTGAGGGCGTTGTAGATGTTGGGCATCTCGGCGTCGAATTCGGCGTCGAACGTCGATCCGATCACCTGCGAGATCCGTCCGATTTTGGTCGTCTGAGCCATGGCTGGTCTCTTAGTTCTCGTCGCGCCCGTCGGGCTGGATGAAGGAAGGGGACAGGGCTCGCTGGCAAGCCCCCGCCCCCCGCACAAGGGGTCTTTGAGTCTTATTCGAGGGCGGCCGCCGCCCCGACGATGTCCGCGAGCTCGCGAGTGATCTGGTTTTGCCGTGCTCGATTGTATTGCCGGGTGAGGGTCTTGGCGAGGTCGTCGGCGTTCTTGGTCGCGCCCCCCATGGCCACCATTCGCGCGATCTGCTCGCTCACGGCGGCGTCGAGAAAACACTTGAAGAGCCGCGCCTTGAACGAGACCGGCACGATCTCCTCAAGGATGCTCTGGGCGTCGGGCAAGAATTCGTAGGAGACCTGCGTCTGCTTGACGGCGGCCGCGCTTTTGGCGGCCTGTGCCGGCGTCTCAAGATCGAGAGCCGTCGCTGGCAAAAGGGTCCGCACGACGGCCGTCTGCCGCGAGATCGAGGTAAACTCGGTGTAGGCCACGTCCAGGCGGTCGATCGCACCCGTGAGATAGAGCTTGATGTAACGGTCGGCGAGGGTCTCGATCTCGGCGTACTGCGGCTTGTCCTCGAACTGGGTGTAGGTCTCCTGGGGGACGAGCTTGCGAAATCGGAAGAAGTTGATTCCGCGCTTGCCGGCGACCTCGAGCTTGACCTCCACGCCCGAGGCCTGGCCCTCGACGTGCCGCGCCGTCGCCGCTCGCAGCACGTTCGAGTTGTACCCGCCCGCCAACCCGCGATTGCTGGTCAGGACCAGCAGCAGCGACCGCGCGACCGGATCGCGGGCGACCAGGAGCGGATGCGACGCCTCTTGCTCGGTCTTGCCCAGTTCGGCGACCAACTCGGCGAGCTTGCGAGTATAGGCCGCCGCCTCGGTGGCGCGGGTAAGCGCCTTCTTAAAGCGATTGGTGGCGATGAGCTCCATCGTCCGCGTGATCTTGCGGATGTTCTCGACCGCTCTCCGCCGCTTGATGATCGCTCGCGCCTTGGCCATGGATCAAACTCACTCCTGGTCGCCCGCGAGGGGCCGCCTGGTTCCGACCGCCTCGAATCCGCTCGCCTAGTTCTTGTGAAAATGCGTGGCCTTGAATTCCTCGATCGCCTTTTTGAGGTCGGCCTCGATCGCCGGCGTGAGCTTTTTCTCGCGGTCGATCGTGGCCCGCAGGTCGGCCTTGCGATCCGCGATAAAGCGCAACAGCTCGGTCTCGAACCGCGCGACATCGGTCCTGGCCACGTCGTCGAGGTAACCCTGGGTGCCCGCGAAGATGCTGATCACCTGGTCGATGACGTTCATCGGCTGATATTGCGGCTGCTTGAGCAGCTCGACCATCCGGTAGCCGCGATCGAGCTGGCGCTGGGTGGCCTTATCGAGCTCGGTGCCAAGCTGGGCGAAGGCCTCGAGCTCGCGAAACGCCGCCAGGTCCAGCCGCAGCCCGCCGGAGCCCTTTCTCATGGCGCCGATCTGGGCCTTGCCGCCGACCCGAGAGACGCTGATGCCGACGTCAATCGCCGGCCGCACCCCCGCGAAAAACAGGTCGGGCTGAAGATAGATCTGGCCGTCGGTGATCGAGATCACGTTGGTCGGGATATAGGCTGAAACCTCACCCTCGAGAGTCTCGATGATCGGCAGCGCAGTCAGCGAACCACCGGAGGTGGCCGTCTTGGCCACCTTATGGCCCTGGGGATAGTGCTCCTTGAGGTCGTGGGCGGCTTCCTCCGCGCCGGGGACGCCGACATAGACTTTCTTGTTGACCCCCATGGTCTTGTCGATCGGGCCCGTGGTCGACTCGGGGACAATGACATAATGATTGGCAAGCTTGGCCGAACGCTCGAGCAGCCGCGAGTGAGCGTAAAAGATGTCGCCCGGATAGGCTTCGCGGCCAGGCGGGCGGCGGAGCAAAAGGGCCACTTCACGGTACGCGACGGCCTGCTTGGAAAGGTCGTCGTACACAACCAGGGTCGGCATGCCCTTTTCGTACATGAAGTATTCGGCCATCGCGCAGCCAGCGTAGGGGGCGATGTACTGGAGCGGCGAGGGGTCGCTCGCGCCGGCGGCCACCACGATCGTGTAATCGAGCGCGCCCTTTTGACGCAGAACCTCGACCAACGACGCGGTGTTCGATTCCTTCTGAGCGATCGCCACGTAGACGCAGATGACGCCCGTCCCCTTTTGATTGAGAATGGCGTCGAGAGCGATGGCCGTCTTGCCGGTCTTGCGGTCGCCGATCAGAAGCTCGCGCTGGCCGCGGCCGATCGGGGTCATGGCGTCGATCGACTTGACCCCGGTCTGGAGCGGTTCGTCAACCGGCTGGCGCTCGGCGATCCCGGGCGCGACCGACTCGAGCGGCCAGCTCTTGTCGGTCAGGATCGGCCCCAACTCATCGATCGGCTCGCCCAGGGGGTTCACGACCCGCCCGATCATCGCGTCGCCGACGGGAACCCGTAGCAGAGCCCCCGTCGCTTCGACCGAGTCCCCTTCCTCGATCGTCGTGTAATCCCCCAGGACCATCACGCCGACCGAGTTTTCCTCGAGGTTGAGCGCGATCCCCTTCACGCCCCCCTTGAAGACGACCATCTCGCCGCTCATGAGACCCGAGAGGCCGTGAATCCGCGCAATGCCGTCGCCCACCTCGAGCACCCGGCCGACCTCGGCGCGGGAGACCTCAAGGCTGAACTTCTCGATTTCACTCTGAATGACTGAACTGATCTCGTCGGCTCTGAATTTCATGCGTCTTTCCTTGGATCAGACGTTGGCGAAGCGTTTCGAGTCGATTCTTGACCGAGGCGTCGAACCGCTCGTCGCCGAGCTGGATGACAAGGCCTCCCAAGAGATCGGGATGGACCGACACCTGAAGCATGGGCTCAAGACCGGTGGACCGGGCGAGCGTCTCCCGCCGCCGTGCGACCTGTTCCGGGGCCAGCGGGGCGGCCGACCGGACCGAGACCGGAACCCGCCGGCATTCGCGATCCCAGAGCGTCCGCGCCTCGCGAGCGACCCCCTCCAGCAGGCCCATCCGGCCATGTCGGTTCAAGACTCGCAAGAACCGCAAGACCAGATCGCCGGCGCGTCCCTGGAACACATCGAGCAGGATGCGGTCTCGTTCGGCGATCGAGATTTCGTTGGATTCGAAGAGCTCGACGAATCGGGGGTGCCGCTTGAAGACGTCCTCGCCAAGCTCGCCGAGCTCGTCGACGACCGCCTGGACGTCACCCTCCCCGCGCGCGGCCCCGATCAGGGCGACGGCGTAGGGGCGCGCGATCTCGGCGGAGAGCAAGGCGGCGGTGGAGGCCCTGGCCCCCGGCTCGGCTTCGGTCATGCCCGCCCCCCTCGGCCCGCGCCGACGAGCTCGGGCAGCTCGGCCACCGCGGCGTCAAACAACCGCTTCTGGTCGGATTCGCTGAGCTGCTTCGCGAGCACCCGGCCGGCGACCAGGACCGCCATGTCGGCGGTCTTCTCCCAGATCTCCCCCAGGGCCTGATCTCGCGCCGCCGCAATGTCGCGCTGGGCCCGCAGACGAGCGGCCTCGGCCTCGGCCTGCGCTTGCTTGGCGATCTGCTCGGCCACGGCCAAGGCGTCTTTCCGCGCTTGCTCGATCACGCCGCGCGCCTCGCTCCCGGCCTGAGCCATCAGCTTTTTATGCTCGACCAGGAGCGCCTCGCTCTCATTGCGAGCGCGCTCGGTATCCTTCAGGACGTGCTCGAGGTGCTCTTCACGCTGGTGCAGCCCGGCGATCAGGGGCCTCCAGGCGTACTTGCCCAGAACCCAGAGCAACCCGGCGAAGACCAGCACCGTCCAGAAAGAGAGCGCCGGCTCGATCGCGACTGGGTTGGTCATCGCCTCGGCCTCGCCCGCCGGCTCGGCGTGCGCCGGCGACGGATGGCCAGGCTCAGCCTGGGCGATCAGGACGGCCGGCCGATTCGAAGCCGATTCTGGATGGGCGAGAAGCCGCGAGCCAGAGCTCGCGCAGGCCAGGGCGACCACCGCCGCGAGAAACACCACGTTCTTGATTGAGCGAAACCACATGGATCGATTACTCGCGTCGCAAGAAAACGATGGAAAGCAACAGGGCCATCTCCGCGAACCCGCCGGCCACCAGAGCGGATTCTCGCGCCGGACCGGCGTCAGGCGCTTCGGGTCGGACCGGCGCCGGCCAGGAACGGCGCTTTATTGCTTGAAAATGACCTCGAGGATGATGATCAAGAGCGCGAAGAACGCGACGCCTTCGATGAGGGCCGCCGAGATGATCATGGCGGTCTGGATCGTACCCGAAATCTCCGGCTGGCGGGCCATGCTCTCGACGGCGCCCTTGCCGATCAGTCCGATGCCCAGGCCGGCGCCAATGATCGCCAGGCCGCAGCCGATCGCCTTCAAGTCGGCCGAGGAGGCCGCTCCCCCCGCCTGGGCGTGGGCCGTTCCCGCCGCCGTGAACAAAAGACCCGCGAACAGAACCAACGCCTTGAATCGCATCATCGGAACCCTGACTCCTCTCCATCGAAAACAAACCCTGGGAAACGCTCGCGAACCGTTCGGTCGTTCACCAACTCAATCGAGGGACTTCACCCGCCGCGCCTCTCGCGGGGCGCTCGGCCGAGCTCGGGTCCGATCCGCCGAGCTCTAGTGCGGATGCAAGGCCGAGCCAATGAATAGCGCTGAGAGAAACGTGAAGATGTACGCCTGCAAAAACGCGACCAGCAACTCCAGGAGGCTGAGCATAACCACGCCCGCCACACTCGCCGGAGCGATGACGAAGAAAGGTAACGAGAGAAACTTGACCATCAGGATGAACCCGAGGATCACCGACAAGACGGCGTGGCCCGCGAACATGTTCGCGAAAAGACGAATGGCCAGCACGGAGTGGCGTATGAAAAGCCCGGACACCTCGATCAGGAAGATCAACGTCCAGAGCGGCTTCTCGATCAGCCGCGGAACCTCGAAGTGGGGCACGAGCGCGACCCAGAACCCCGCCACCCCCATCTGGCGAATACCGGTCGAGAGCACCACGATCAACGTGGCCAGAGCCAGGATCGCCGTGACGCTCAGGTTCCCGGTCGGCGACCCACCCCCTGGAAGCATCCCCAGAAGATTGCAACAGAGCACGAAAAAAAAGGTCGTCCAGAGAAACGGCAGGAAGCGATCCGCCGCATGGCCGCCGATCGCCGGCCGCGCGACCTGATCGCGAATGAAGAGCAGCATCGCCTCGACCAGATTCGCGCCAATCCCCCGAGCGTACGGCCGCCGGGCCAGATGCCGCGCCATCGGCAAAAGCACCAGCACCATGAACGCCGCTGCCGCGAGCTCCATGACCATGTACCGCGTGATCTGGATCCCCGCGATCGATCCCAGCTCGATCGTGAGCTCGAAACGCGGCGGCGCGAGCCACGGAATCTCGATGCTGTGGCTGTCCAGCACGTGGCTAAGCGGGTTTTGCGTGTGTCCGGCCATGCTTCTCGATGTCGCTCGCTTGAAGTTCTCGCTGTGATTCCACGAAATCCGAGCCGTTCACCCGATCGGCTCGCGAGGTCGGCGGCCTCGCCGACCATTCAGTCTCGATCACCCGGCTTCCTGGTCGGCGGACGGCCCAGCCGAATCGTGTGAATCATTCCCACGACGAAGCCCAGAACCGCGCCCACCAGCGTCGCCGCGGGAGCGATTCCCAACCACCGGTCGATCAGGAAACCGAGGACGCATGGAAGCGAGAATTCCAGCCCGATCGCCGTCACGACCGACGCCCATTCAAGTCCCTGGGCCAATCGCGACCGATCATCGCCGGAGCGCCCCATGCACGACGCCTCCGCACTCAACCAGAATCGCTCGATCGCACGCTCGCCAAACGGAGGTGCTCGATTCCACGACGCCGATCCGAGTCCACAAAAAGATGTGGTCGAGCCAGTCAGGTTTATGGTTTATACGATCCGCCACCCCTCTGTCAACGGGCCGGAACCCGACTTCGCGATTTTTTTCACAATCTTTTTCCAGCAGCCCGCGGGACGCTAGGAGGTCCAGAGAAAGCAAGCGAACTGGGGAAGATCGTTTTACAAGGCAAGGGAGGGTCGTGATTTCGGGCTCAGTGTACGTTTTCGCACAGAGAGCCGCGAACCAGCGGTTGACAGAGACCGGGTGGGTTTGGTAATTATCGTAAGGCGACGGTCGCCCGAAACGGCGAAAACTCCGCGGGATGACGCACCCACAGCCCTCCAGCCCGGGGTCTCGTCATGTATCGACTGATCTTTTTCGTGCATCCTCGAACCGCCTGAACAAGCGGCGTCGAACCTGCCTCGGGCGGGTTCCGGCGGCCGCTTTTTTCGTCTCTGGATCGTTCGTTCGCCGGTAGGAATTGTCTCGCGACGGCGCCACGGGTCGGCTTGAGGTAACTCTGTCAAGGGAGAGTCAACCAGAATCCGGTTTACAGGGAGTAATCCGGTTCGCTCCACTCACGGATGAATGGCATTCTCATTCACATTCATCTTCCGATACGAGGCGTTGCGTTCTCGGTCGGGAGTCGCGGGAGTGGCGACCTATATGACGGCAGAATCGCTCAAAGAGATGAACAAGCGGCGACTCGCGCAGATCGCCAAGGAGCAAGGCGTCGCCGGCTGGCACGCCATGCGCAAGGATCAATTGATCCGGTCGTTGACCGCCCCGCGGTCGGGGGCCAAGAAACCGGGGCCTCAGCTCCGGCTCGGGGTCAAGCCCGCGGCCCGATCGCGAACCGACCAGGCGCGGCAGCGCGCCCTCGCGGCGCGGCGGGCCCCCGGATCGGGCGGCGGTTCCCCGTCCCCGGCGCGGATCGTCACGATCCAGACCCTCGACCACGGCTGCGTGAAGGACCGGATCATCGTCCTGACCCGCGATTCCTACTGGCTGCATGCCTACTGGGAGCTCTCTCGCACCACCCTGGCCCGCGCTCAGGCGGCTCTGGGACAAGACTGGCATGGCGCGCGGCCGATCCTGCGGGTGCTCGACGTCACCAGCGAAGACACCACTTCGGCCGCCGAGCGGCACGTCCGCGATATCGCGATCCACGGTGGCGTGAACAACTGGTACATCGACGTCGTGAACCCCCCGCGATCGTACCGGGTTGATATCGGCTATCTATCGCGAAAGGGCAAGTTCTACGTCCTCGCCCGGTCCAACCTCGCGACCACCCCCAAGGTCGGCGCGTCGGACGCTCTTGATGAGAAATGGGCCAACGTTCAGCGACAGTTCGATCGCGTGCAAAACCCGTCGTCACAGGGGGGCTGCGCGGGCGAGAACGGCGCCCCCATCGACATCCGAGACCTGCTCGAGGAACGGCTCGCGCGACCGTCGAGCGCGCCCTCGCTGCGCTCGTTGTCCACCGGAGCCCTGGGCGTGCTCGGGGAGTCGTTCCACTTCCAGATCGACGCCGAGCTCATCGTCCACGGCAGTACCAAGCCCAACGCCAAGGTCACCCTCCAGGGCGAGCACGTTCAGCTCCGCACCGACGGCACGTTCACCGTGCGGTTTGGACTCCCCGATTCACGCCAGATCATCCCCGCCGTGGCCTCGAGCGCCGACGGAATCGAGGAACGCACCATCGTGCTCGCCATCGAGCGCAACACCAAGGAGCTCGAGCCCATGATCCACGACTGCAACGAGGCCTGACGGCACTCTTTGAGAACAGGTTCGGTTCCGTCGTAAACGCCGCGCGCCCGCCTCGCAATCGAGGCGTTGCGCGGCGTCCTTTTTTCCCGCGGCCGCGCGGCGCTTGTATGGAGATGGGCCGGTGAGTCTTGACCTTGGCGCGATGCTGAAGCAGTGGGACTACCAGCCCGACCGGCTCCAGGCGCGGATCATCGTGGGGGACGACGGCCGCGAGAAGCTCCAGGTGCGGATCGACCTGGGGATCATGCAGCTCGAGATGGACGGACGCCCCGACGGCGACCGGCCCTTTGGCGCTGAGTCGTTGCTCGATCATTTCGAGACGGCGGCCCAGGAAGCCTTGTCCGCGGGCGCGGAGTTCCAGCTCGACCCCGTCGCCTGCGCGACCTTGATGCGCGAGGGGCTTCAATACTATCACCGCTACCTGGCCGCGTTTCACCTCGAACGCTATCACGTCGTCGCGCGCGACGCCGAGCGCAATCTGAAGCTTTTCGCCTTCGTACGCCAGTACGCCCAGCGCGAGCGCGACAAGATCGAGTTCGACCAGTACCGCCCCTACGTCGAAATGATGCGCACCCGAGCCCTGGTGGCGATCGCCCTCGCCGCCCTCGACCAGAATGGGGCTCGCGCGCGGGTCGACCAGGGGATCAAAGCCATCCGCCGCTTCCTGAAGGAATACGGCCAGGCCGACAAGGAGGCGGAGTGCTCCGAGCTGCAATTCCTCACCCGGCTCAAGGTCGACCTCGACCGCGACAAGACGCCAGACCCACGCGAACAACTCGAGCGCGATCTCGAGCGCTCGATCAAGCTCGAACGTTACGAAGACGCCGCCCGCATCCGCGACCAGATCCGCCGCCTGGGCGAGGCCAACACGCCCGAGAGCACGCCGGCTTGAGTTCATGACTGGGCTTCCGAGCCGTCCGTCAAACACGCGAGAATGGGTTGAACGGCGTCCTCGAGAAATGAGAACCCAAGATGGCTCAAGTCAAAGCTTCGGACGATGCCCAACCGCCGCCTCCCGCCGACGACCTGGATCCGGTGATCGAGGCCTACAAGAAAGACGTGGATCGCACCCTCCTGCGCGAGAACCTGAAGCTCACGCCCGAAGAACGCGTCCGCAAGGCGCAGAGCATTCGCGATTCGGTCGAACGGGTACGGGGCGCGGCCAGACCCGCGCCCCGTCCGCGAACCGAAGGGGACCGAACGTGAGTCAATCCCTGGAGAACGTCCTGCGCGAGATGCATGAACATCACGTCCGATACATCCTCATCGGCGGCTGGGCCGCGATCCTGCATGGGACGGCGCGCACCACCAACGACGTGGATCTGGTCTACGCCCGCGACACGCGGATCTGAAGTACTTCGCCTTGATGACGCCATCGTGGAACGCCGACCGGCGGGCGGCGCGCCCGCGCCGTAACAAAGATGGACTCGCCAACGAGCGCCTACTTGAAAGTCTCTCCGCGCGCGGCTAGATTCATCTTGTCTGGTTACTCAGACGCGCCTCTGCCATGTTCGATACGGGGTGGTCCTTTTGGCGAACCAACATTTAACCCGTTGGGCGCCCACCTTCGTCTCCCTGGAACTTGTTTCCCCGAGAGACTCAGGCGCCCACTTGAACAGCGGGTTCTCAAAAGCACCCCAACGGCTACGGTGGAGGCCCTTCTTGCAACCCGCGGCGACCGCCCCATGGTCGATCAGACGCCATCGGCGGCCCACGACTTGATCGCGGCCAAGCGAGCGCTTCGCCACTCGATTCGGGCCAGCATCCTGGCGACCCCCCTCGAGACCCGCCGGCTCGAGCAGGCCGCTTGTGAAAGCCGATTCCTCGAGCTGCCGGGGTTCACCCAGGCGCGGGTCGTTTGCCTGTACGTCTCGGCATTTCCCGAAGAGCTCGAGACGAGGCCGCTCGTCCGAATGGCCCGGTCACTGGGCAAGATCGTCGTCCTCCCCCGCGTCGACCGGGCCGCCCGGCGGCTTGTGCTCTATGTCGTGGACAACCTCGAGACCGACCTTGCCAGCGGGGCCATGGGAATTCCCGAGCCCCGTCCCGACCGGCCCATGATCGAGCCCGAGGCGGTCGAATGGCTGCTGGCGCCCGGGCTCGGTTTCGACGACGGCTGCCATCGATTGGGCCGCGGGGCCGGCTATTACGACCGGCTGTTGCCTCGGCTCTCGCCGAACGCCCCGACCTGGGCCCTCTGCTTTGAGTCGCAGTGGGTCGCCACGCTGCCCCGAGCCGATCACGACGTCCCCTTGCACGGCGTCGCCTCGGCCAGTCGCATCATCGAACGCGCCGGCCCCTCTTGAGCTAGCGCGTCTCGACCACGACCTCGGGAGGGTGGGCGTAGGCTTCAAAATCGGCCGCGAGCTCCTGGGCCGACGACGCTCCCTCGTGCAGGATCACGCGATGCCTGAGGGTGATCGATTCGCCCTTGGGGATCGTGTAATCGCCCCGCTCCGGCCGGCCGAAATCGTGGTATCCAAAAGGGTTCGCGGCGAAAAGGCCGTAGGTCCGCACATGCCAGGTCGTGGGATGGCGAAAGCTCGAGGGGTGATTCAGAATCGCGATCCCGGCGGTGTGGTCGCCGATCGGCCCCGTATAGTCGACCCAGGGCGAGGCCTTGCCCCAGGCTTCGTCGTCGTGTTGGCCGAGGGCGTTGGTGATCTTGCCCCCTTTCTTGCGATTCACGTCCATCGACGACGCGACCCGAATCCCGAACGTCCCCTCCTTGGTGTCGCCCAAAACGACCGGGCCGGAGGTGGCCTTGATCGTCACGTCAAGGTCGATGATGCGATACCGGCTGGTGTGCAGGAACGTCATCGTCCGCTCGTCCTCGCAGACCACCCGGCCATCGGGCGCCAGCCACTCGTCGCGGGTCGCGAGCCGGCCCACCACGGGGCCGGCCGCGACGACCGTGCGCTCGATTTCCCGGATCACGCCCGACTTCTTGGTCTCGGCCCAAAAATCGACGCCGTTCACCGCGCCATGGGTGAACCAAAACGAGCGCTGGTGGGGATGATCGTGATCCTCGCCGGCGACCTCGCGCATGGGGTAGGCACGGGTGTAGGAGATCCCCCCAGGTCCGATCACGGGGTCGAGAAACGGCTTGTTGCCGACGTCCACGCGATATTCCGTGAACGGAAGGCCGTCGAGGGTGACGACCAGGTTCTTGTCGCGGGGCGTGAAATGAACGCCCCGGCGAGCACCCTCGCTCGCGGCGTCGACGGCGCGAAGCGTGATGGGATAGGCGACGCCCGGCTTCAGCTTGGCGGTGGCGAGCGCGACCACGCGCCGGCCGCGTTCCACGAAGACCTGGACGGCGCGGGACGTCTGGCCGCCGGCGGGCGTGGTCTCATAGATCCCGACCGGGACCGAGTCCGGGACGGCGGCCAGAACCGGCGTCTCGCCGAGCTTGACCGAGCCCCCCTTGACGACCAGGTAGAACCGTTCCTCGCCCCGGGCGGTTCCGCGCTCGGCGAACGCCAGGGCCAGGACCGTCGCCAGCGCCGCTCGCGGCAGAGCACCAGAAAACATCGATTGTTGCTCCCTTTTCCCATGGAGATTCGATCACAACGAGTCCGCCGCTCGGGGTCGCTCGCACATCCGCCTCTCGATGGATGAGTCCGCTAACCGAAGGAGTTCGTTTATCTGGACATTTTCTCGTTGAACGGGTCACGAGCGAGGATTATGATGTCGGCATACCTGGCGTGTTAGACTCGGATACGGGCCGGGTGTTGTGGTTGTTGCTCGTTGCGTCGTGGAGCTTATCATCGGCCCGCGGCGCGGCGATTGCAAGTCGACTCAGGGGACGGTGGAGTGCCTACTGGCGAATGCGATGGCCAAACGTCTGTATGTTGGCAATCTGAAGTACACGGTGACCTCGGCCGAACTTCAGGAACTGTTCGAGCAGTTCGGCGCGGTGAGCTCGGCTCAGGTGTTGAGCGATCGCGAGACGGGTCGGAGCCGGGGTTTTGGCTTTGTCGAGATGTCGAACGACGACGAGGCGCTCTCCGCGATCGAGAGTCTCGACGGGCAGGATCACGACGGGCGCAGGCTGACGGTGAACGAAGCCCGGCCTCGCACGCCGGGAGGCGGCGGGGGCGGCGGAGGAGGGGGCGGCTATCGCGGAGCAGGTGGGGGGGCCGGCGGCTATCGCGGCGGCGGAGGGTATGGCGGCGACTATTGACGCCGGCCCGTCCCGATTGCCGTGTGGCAGCCTGCCTGCGTAGGCGCGTCCGGGAACCCGACGGCGGGTCTCACACCGAAGCATCGCCGGCGTTGCACGCGGATCGAGGTCTCGTGGCCGTTACGACTCACTCTCATGAAGCATCGCTCGCCCGGCTCGAGGCCGTAATCCTCGAAGCGGTCCCATGACCGCGGCGGCCGCCGGGCCGCTCGCCCCCTCCGCGCTGACCTGGCCCGCGCCTCGGGCCGCCTACGTCCACGTGCCGTTCTGCAAACACAAATGCGGCTATTGCGACTTCGCATCGCTGGCCGGCGAGGACCATCAAGCCGACCGCTATCTCGCGGCCCTCGAGCGCGAGATCGCCGATCATCTACTCTCGCCCCAAGAAGTCGACACGATCTTCGTCGGGGGCGGAACGCCCACCCGGCTCTCGGCTCGCCAGCTCGAGCGGCTGATGATCGTCGTCAAGCGCTGGCTGATCCTCGAGCCCGGCGGCGAATGGACCGTCGAGGCCAATCCGGGAACCCTCGACGCCGAAAAAGCCGACGTCCTGGCCCAGGCCGGCGTCAACCGCGTCAGCCTGGGCGCCCAGTCGTTCCAGCCCGCGATCTTGCGGGTTCTCGAACGCGAGCACGGCGGCCAGGACGTCACGAGCGCCCTGGATGTCGTCCGCCCTCGCTTTCCTCGCTGGTCGATGGATCTCATCTTCGGCGCTCCCGGCTCGACCTTGGATGACTGGCGATGCGATCTCGAAAACGCCCTCGCACTCGACCCGGCCCATCTCTCGTGCTATGGCCTGGTCTACGAAAAGGGGACGGCCCTTCACCGATCGCTGCGCGAGGGCCGGGTCGTTCCGCTCGACGAAGATCTCGAGCGGGCGATGCAAGAGACCACGATCGAGCGGCTTGCCCAGGCGGGGCTCGAGATGTACGAGATCTCCAATTTCGCCCGGCCCGGGCACGAGTCCCGGCACAACCTGGCGTACTGGGCCAACGACGCTTACTTCGGCTTCGGCCTGGGCGCTGCCCGGTATCAAGAAGGCGTGCGCTCGGTGAACACCCGCGAATTGGCGGCGTATCTGAGCCGCATCGAGACCGGGCGATCGGCCGCGGGGGCGACCGAAACCCTCGAGCCCGACGCCCGAGCGCGCGAGACCTTGATGCTCATGCTGCGGAGAACCAAACTGGGCGCGGACCGCGCCGATTTTCGCCGCCGCGCCGGGTTCGATCTCGATCAACTGGCCGGCGACGTCGTGAAGCGATTCGTCGCGAGCGGGCTGCTCGAGGACGACGGCCGACGCGTGCGGCTCTCGCCCGAGGGAGTGTTCCTCGCCGATCTCGTGCTGCGCGAGATCGTCTGAAGAAGCGAAAAGAGAGCGCCGGCAACCTCGCTCGCAATGCAACGAGGGATCGCCGGCGCGGTTCTCGATCGTGACGACCTTTCTGACCCGCTCAACCGCGGC